>JAHLKU010000014.1 GCA_020444505.1 Actinomycetota bacterium
GGCATGGCCCGGAAGAAGGCGCCCGGTGCCGTCCCGCCCAGCAGGTCGCTGTCGGGTGCGGTGGCGTCGATGCCGAGGTAGTCGGTGTCGTGGTCGTGGTCGGCGTCGGCGTAGGTGGTGGAGTCCCGTCCGTCGAGGAGGTCGCTGTCGGCTGCGGTGGCGTCGATGCCGAGGTAGTCGGTGTCGTGGTCGTGGTCGGCGTCGGCAAAGGCCGTGGCGTCCTCGCCGTCGAGGAGGTCGGCGTTGAGGCCGGAGACCAGGGCCGAGGAGTTCACCGCCAGCGGGGGTTGGCCGTCGGGGGCTTCGATGGTGAGGGGGATGCCCCTGGTGGATTTCACCAGGAACCCGTTCTTGGCGACCAGTTTGGTGAGGTGCAGGGCCACGTTCTTGCGGCCCAGCAGGAACGTGTCGCCGTCGCCGGCGCGTGCGATCGGTGGGGCGATGACGGCTGCGGCGACCAGGGCCCCTACGACGGCCCCTGCGATGCCGATGACGGCGGCGTCCCTGCGGGTTGCGAATCCTCTCACGGCGGCGTCCTTCCTCGAAGCGGCTGCCACCTTGACCCTATCGCGGGGAATCGACGGCCCGTCGCCACCCGGTCCCGGGAACACGGCGGCACCGCCGGGGGTTGGTGTCCCCGACGCGAGCGAGGGAAACCATGGAGCGATTCGAACTGGGCATCACGTCGTTCGCCGACGTGGACCCCGACGGCGACGCCGCCGCCCGCCACGGCGAGCGGCTGCGGCAGGTGGTGGCGGAGGCCGAACTCGCCGACCGGGTGGGGCTCGACGTGTACGGCCTCGGCGAGCACCACCGGGTGGACATGGCGGCCTCGGCGCCGGCGGTCACGCTGGCGGCGGCCGCGGCGCGCACGGAGCGCATCCGCCTGTCGTCGGCGGTGGTGGTGCTTTCGTCGGCCGACCCGGTGCGCACCTACCAGGACTTCGCCACTCTCGACCTGTTGTCCCGCGGCCGCGCTGAACTGCTGGTCGGGCGGGGCTCGTTCATCGAGTCGTTCCCGCTGTTCGGGTACTCCCTGGACGACTACCACGACCTGTTCGTCGAGAAGCTCGGCCTGCTGCTCGAGATCCGCGACCACGAGCGCGTGACATGGAGCGGCCGCTTCCGGGCGCCGCTCGACGGCGCCGCGGTGTACCCCCGCGCCCAGCAGGACCCGCTGCCGGTGTGGGTGGGGGTGGGCGCCAGCCCCGACTCGATGATCCGCGCCGGGCGCCTCGGGCTGCCGGTGGCGCTGGCCATCATCGGGGGCGATCCGTCCCGGTTCCGGGTGCTGGCCGACCTGTACCGTGGTTCGTTGGAGGAGGCCGGCCACGACCCGGCCGGCTTCCCGCTCGCGGTGCATGCCCACGGGTTCGTGGCCGCCACCGACGACGAGGCCGCCGAAGCGGTGTACCCCACGTACGCCGATCTGATGACCCGGCTCGGGCGGGAGCGGGGGTGGCCGCCGATGACCCGCATGCAGTTCGACGCCATGCGCAGCCCGGCCGGGTCGCTGGTGGTGGGGTCGCCGGCCACCGTCGCCGACAAGATCGAGCGGTGGCGCGAGATCCTCGGCATCGGTCGGTTCATGCTCCACAACGCCGGCCGGCCGACGCACGACGAGTGGATGCGGTCGATCGAACTGCTCGGCACCGGCGTGTCCCCCCTGGTGCGCCAGGCCTAGCGCCCACCCCTGCGGAGGTGGCGGATCCGCTCTTCGTAGGCCGACCGCGCCCGCTGCGGGGAGGCGTGCCGCCACGTGGTGTGCACCGCCCACGCCGCCGCCGCCCACCCGACGGCCAGCACCAGCGTCGGCAGCCAGTCACGGTAGGCCCCGCAGTCGGCGGCGCACGGCCCTGCGGCGCGGTCGAGCACCCACTCGACGCCGGCGCTCAGCAGCAGGCCGCCGACGACGAACCCCACCAGCAGCGACACCAGCACCCTCATGGGGCCTCCGGGGCCGGCCGGCGCCGCACCGCCCTGGTGGCGATCCACGCGCCGGCGAGGACCACGCCCACCCCGGCGACGGCCAGGGGATGGATGGTCTCGTCCCGGAACAGGACCCCCAGGGCCATGGCGACCACCGGGATCAGGTAGGACGTGGTGGACATGCGGGGCGCGCCGGCACGGCCGGCGAGCGTGGCCGCCAGCGAGCGGGCGATGCCGGTGCCGACCACGCCGAGGAAGGCCACCGCCGCCAGCGACGGCCATGCCCACTCCGAACCGGCGGCCCCCGCCGCCCCGAGCGGTGCCAGCGCCACGCTCGCCACGATCAGGGCCCACATCAGCAGCGCCGGGCCCCCGTACCGCTGCTGCAGCGGCACGATCAGGTTCCCGTTGACGGCGTAGCACAGCACCGCCGCCAGGACGAGGGCCACGCCCAGCGGGGCCGCCTCGGCGCCGCGCAGCGACGGCAGCGCCATCAGCATCACGCCGCCGAACCCCAGCGTGATGCCGACCGCCTGGGCCCGGCCGGGCAGCGTCCGCAGCAGCAGGCTGGCGATCAGCAGGCTGAACAGCGGCACCGCGCTGGTGAGCATGCCGGCGACCGCCGAGTCCAACTCGGTCTCCGCCCACGCGAACAGCAGCGCCGGGGCGGCGTTGCCGACCACGCCGACGGCCGCCACCCGGGCCCAATCGGCCCGATCGATGGCCCGGCGGGCCCGGGGGAAGGCGGCGAGCGCGGCCGCCCCGAGCAGCACCCGCCCGAAGGCGACCACCCCCGGGGCGAGGTGGTCGACGGCGATCGCGATCCACAGGTACGCCGACCCCCAGATGAGGCCGATCGTCACGGTGAGGCCCCACTCCACCGGCCCGTAGGCGTCGGTGTGCGACCCGACGTTGGTGAGGGGCCTCCGGGTCACGCTCCGCCTCACTCGGTGGCGAAGAAGCCGGACCCGGTGATCTCCTCGACGATGAAGCCGCCGAACTCGGTCTCGTACGTCAGCGCCCCCGCCCGGTTGGCCACCAGGGCGTTGAGGTCGTCGAACGAGCAACCCAGTTCGACGGCGCGCACGATCAGCAACGACTCGCTCTTCATCACCGGCAGCATGTCGGCGGGGATGTCGGCCCCGATGGCGTTCAGCTCGGCTTCGGAGAGGCTGTCGAAGTAGTCGATGAAGCCCTGGGCCACGCCGATGGTGGCGTCGGCGAGCGCGGGGCAGCCGCCGACCCCCGAGACGTCGATCGCCGGGGCGACCATCCGCAGCGACGAGCCGCGCTGCGACCCCGTCATCGTGGAGGTGTCCAGCATGAACAGCGAGCAGATCACCTCGCGGTCGCCGTCCAGCCACGACGTGGTGGTGGGGAACAGCGGGTAGATGTCGAGGGGGGACTCCCGGTACGGGACGCCGACGTAGCCCTCGAAGTCACCGAGGCACCTGGTCACCGAGGCGGACTGCAGGGCGAAGGTGCCGGGGTAGACGCCGTCGATGCCCAACGTGACGACGGAGAACACCTCGTTGTCGTGGGGTTCGCTGCAGGGGACCTCAGGGATCGACACGACCTCGGACCCGGCCAGCGACTCGTCGGTGTCGTTCCAGCAGTCGCCGACCGCAGCGCTGTTGACGGACAGGTCGCCGGTGTCGTCGTCGCCCATGAAGAAGAACCACGCCACGGCGCCCCCGACCAGCAGCAGCACCGCGAGGCCGAGGGCCAGGAACTTGGCGGGCGCACCGGGCGTGCCGCCGGCTGCGGCCGCTGCGGCGGCGTCGTCGGCGGGGCGGGGCACCGGGGTGGAGGCGGCGAACGGGTCGGCCTCGGTCGAAGCCAACCCGGCATCGCCGTCGTCCATCGCGGCGGACACGGCGGCGGACGGCGACTCGCCGGTGTCGCCGGGCCGCAGTTCGGCGCCGCAGAACGGGCACCAGGTGAGCGAGTCGTCGACGTCCCGCTCGCACTGGGGGCAGGGGATGGTTCCGTCCATGGATGTCCCTCCGGAGGCTCCGGGCAGCCTACCCCCGGGGCGCCGAGGCGCGGGTCAGGCGCCGTCCGGCCCGCGATGGCGGTTCGAGGGGTGCGCCGCACGGTCGGCGACCCTGACCAACTCTGTGCAGGCGGCGTCGCCCAAGTTGCACAGCCCCTGGCCGCCGAGCACCGCGTCGGCGCGCACCAGGCCGGCGCCGGAGCTGCGCGTGGTCCCGCCCAGCTTCTCGAAGATTCTGATCATCGCCCGGTTCTCGGCGAGCACGACGCCGGTGAGGCGGGTGATGCCGTGCGTCTGCGCCACCACCGCCAGCGCCCGCACCAGCAGGCTGCCCAGCCCACGGCCCTGGTGCTCGTCGGTGATCGCCACGGCGATCTCCGCCGCCTCGGCATCTGCGGACTCCCGCACGTAGCGGGCGACCCCGATGCCGCGCAGCCCGCCGCCGGGGTCGCGGAGCCCGATGCCCCAGGCGAAGTGGTTGATCTGGTCGATCTCGGTCAGGTAGCGGGCCTGGGCGTCGGTGAGCCGGGGCAACGGCGTCAGGAACCGGTGGTAGCGGGAGTCGTCCGACAGTGCGCGGAACCCCTCGCTGAGCGCCTCACGGTCCTCGGGATGGATGGGGCGCAGCCCCACCTCGAGCCCGTCGGGCATCTGGAACCAGACGACCGGCTCCTCTCCGGGGCCCGGCGGGGGGCGCAGGTCGAGGGGCGGGATGAACCGCGGCCGCCCGGCGCTCATGCGCGCCCCCGTCCCGCCCGCTCAGCCACCCTGTTCGTGGCGCCGCTCCTCCTCGGCCAGTTCCCGGCGGAGGATCTTGCCCACGAACGTCTTGGGCAGCTCGTCCCGGAACTCCACCATGCGGGGCACCTTGAAGCGGGCCAGCCGCTCACCGCAGAAGGCGATCAGCTCCTCGGCGGTCACCGGATGGTCGGGGTCCACGACCACGAACGCCTTGGCCCGCTGGTCGGTGCCCCCCACCGGCACGCCGATGACCCCCGCCTCGCGGACCGAGGGGTGCTCGTACAACACGTCCTCCACCTCGCGGGGGTACACGTTGAGGCCTCCGGCCGCCAGGATCATGTCCTTCTTGCGGTCCACGATGCGGAAGAACCCGTCCTCCTCCATCACGGCGATGTCGCCGGTGTGCAGCCAGGTCTTCCCGTCGGCGTGCACCCGCAGCGTCTCGGCGGTCTCTTCCGGCTGGTTCCAGTAGCCCGACATCACCTGCGGCCCGGAGACGCACAGCACGCCGCGCTCGCCGGGCGGCATGGTCTCGGTCTCGGTGTCCTCGTCCACCACCTTGGCATCGGTGTCGGGCATGGGCACCCCGATGGTGCCGTTGCGGCCCCCGTGGAGAGGGTTGACGTGGGTGACCGGGGACGCCTCGCTGAGGCCGTAGCCCTCCACGACCTTGCCGCCGGTCAGTTCCTCGAAGCGCCGCTGCACCTCGGGGGGCAGACCGGCCGCTCCCGACACGCACTGCGCGACGGAGGTGAGGTCGTACTTGCCGCCGGTGACGCCGGGATGGGCGGAGAGCGCGCTGTACAGGGCGGGGACACCGGGCAGCAGCGTGGCCCGCTCCTTGTCGATGGTGCCGAGCAGGCCCTTGATGTCACGGGCGTCGGGCACGATCACCTGCAGGTAGCCGCGGTCGATGGAGTGGTTCATGCAGACGCTCATCGCATAGGAGTGCGTCAACGGGAGGGCCGTCACCATGATCTCCTCGCCCTCGCGCAGGCCGGGGGAGACCGCCTGCAACTGGCGGGAGTTGGCGATCAGGTTCCGGTGCGACAGCATGACGCCCTTGGGGACGCCGGTGGTGCCGCCGGTGTACATCAGCACCGCGAGGTCGTCGGGGGACGATTCCACCGGCTGCGGCGAGGCCGGCGCCGCAGCCATCAGATCCTTCATCCACACCGCCCGGGGCTCACCGGACAGGTCGGCGCGGTGCCCGCCCGACTTCTCCTTGAACAGGGTGAAGAGCACCTTCAGGGCCGGCGGGAAGTACTCCTTGATGTTGGTGACCACCACGTGCTCCAGCGAGGTGTCGGGGAGGGCCCGGGTCACCCGGTCCCACATCATCGACATGCACACGGCCACCTTGGAGCCTGCGTCCCTGGCCTGGTGGCCGAACTCGGCCCCGGTGTACAGCGGGTTGCTGGGCACGGCCACGCCGCCGATGCGCCAGATCGCCTCGTAGGCGATGACGATCTGCGGGCAATTGGCCATGAACACCGACACCCGGTCGCCCTTGCCCACGCCGAGGCCCTGGAGGGCGGCGGCGAAGCGGCCCACCGCCTCGTCGAGGTCTCTGTAGGTGAGGGCGGTCCCCATGAAGTGGATGGCCGGCCGGTCCGGGTAGTCCGCTACCGCCTTGACCAGCAGAGCACTGAGGGTGAGATCGGGATACTCCAGGCTCGTCGGCACTCCCTGGTCGTAGTGCTGATGCCAGATGCGGTCGTCCATGCCAGTCCTCCCGGGGGGCGCGTCTGATCGGCGAACAGTCCTCCTCCATCCTCGCACGCCGGGGCGCGCGCTGGGCGGGCAGGGGAACTCGCGGCGGCGGCGATGCGTTGGGAGGCGCATGGAGTGGACACGCCGGCGGTTCGCCGGACTCGCAGGAATCGTCGCCGCGGGCCTCGCGCTCGGCGTGGGCGAGCTGGCCGCGGGCATCTTCGACCAGGTGCCGTCGCCGCTGGCCGCCATCGGCGGCATCGTGGTGGAGAACACGCCTCCCGCCGTGGAGCGCTGGGCGATCTCGCTGTTCGGCACCGCAGACAAAGCGGTCCTCGCCGTCGGCATCGCCGTCGTCGCCCTCGTGATCGGCTGGTTCACCGGCAAGGCCGCCCTGCGGCGCTTCTGGGTGGCCGCCGTGGTGATCGGCGGGTTCGGCGCTGCGGGCTTCGCCGCCTCGCTGAGCGAACCGCACGCCGTGGCGGCCGCGGTGGCCGCCGCGTCGCTGATCTCGGTGGCGGCCGGGCTCGGCCTGCTCTGGGCGCTGCTCCGCTCGCTCGCCCCCGACGCGTCGGCCGATCCGGGCGCCGAGACGATCCCCTCCGATCCCGAGCGCCGGCGCTTCCTGGCCCTCGCCGGCATCGGCGGCGCCGCCGCCGTCGGCGCGGGGGCGGTGGGCAGGGTGCTGGTGGCCGCGGTGCCGCCGCCGCCGGCCGTGGAGTTGAGCGCTGCGGAAGCGATCCCGGTCGGTCCCGAGCACGACTTCCTGGTGGACGGCCTGTCGCCGATCGTGGTCCCCGCCGACGAGTTCTACCGCATCGACACCGCCCTGGCGATCCCCCGCATCGAACCGGAGGACTGGTCGCTGCGGATCCACGGCATGGTCGATCGGGAGCTCACCCTCACCTACGACGACCTCACGTCGGCCGACCTGGTGGAGCGCTACGTGACGCTGCAGTGCGTCTCCAACCAGGTGGGCGGGAGCCTGGTCGGCAACGCGCTGTGGAGCGGGCTGCCGCTGCAGGGCCTGCTGGAGGAGGCGGGCGTGGCCCGCACCGGCACGCAGGTGGTGGGCCGCTCCATCGACGACTGGACCGCCGGCTTCCCGATCGAGGCGGTGTTCGACGGGCGCGAACCCATCCTGGCCGTCGGCATGAACGGTGACGTGCTGCCCCGGCGCCACGGATTCCCCGCCCGCCTCGTCGTGCCCGGCCTGTACGGGTACGTCTCGGCGACCAAGTGGATCACCGAGATCGAGATCACCGGCTGGGACGATTTCGACGGCTACTGGGTGCCGCGCGGCTGGGCCAAGGAAGGCCCCATCAAGACGCAGTCCCGCATCGACCTGCCCCGCCGCAACGCCACCGTTGACGGGCCCGACGTGCTGGTGGCCGGTGTGGCGTGGGCCCCCACCCGGGGCATCGAGGCGGTCGAGGTGCGCTTCGACGGCGGCCCGTGGCAGCAGGCAGAGGTCTCGGTGCCGCTGTCCGACCAGGCATGGGTGCAGTGGAGGGCCACCGCCGCCCTGGAGCCGGGCGGGCACCGGGTGGAGGTGCGGGCCACCGACGGCGACGGCGGCGTCCAGACCGACGTCGTGCGGCCCCCGGCCCCCGACGGGGCCACCGGGCACCACATGGTGTCGTTCACCGTGGCCTGAGCGGCGCCTGCGGCGCGCCCGGCGGTACGCTCCGCCACCACCGACCCGGGAGGGGACCCATGCCCACGTCCGCCGGAGCCGGCGCAGCGGCGTCGCACCGGCCGCCTGCGCCCCCGTGGATGCCGGTTCCCTGACCATGGTGGAGACCCGTCCCGCGCTGCTGCCGGACGACCGCGACGCGATCGACGCGCTGGTGGCCGCGGCTGCAGCGCGCGACGGCTTCCCCGCGCTCAGCGAGGAGGCGTCCGTCGCCCTGGAGCGGGTGGAGGGCGGCTGCGGGTGGCTGGCGCTCGACGGCGGGCGGCCGGCGGCGTTCGCCCACCGGCGGGGCCATCGCGGCGTCACCGTGGTCGAGGTGGCCTCGGCGGGGGAGCGGCGCGCCGCCGCCGTGGCCGCGCTCGTCGATGCGGTGCGGGACGAGGCCGGGGGCCCGGTGCGGCTGTGGTCGGCCGACCCGGTGACGACCCGGGCGATCCTCGGGGCCGGCGCGGCGCCGGGGCGCCGCCTGGTGCGGCTGCAGCGCTCCCTGGAGGGGCTCGACCCGCCCGAGGCGCCGCCGGGCATCCGCGTGGCCCGATTCCGGCGCGGGGTGGACGAGGGCGCCTACCTCGTCGTCGCCAACGACGCCTTCCGCGGCCATCCCGAGTCGGGCGCCTGGACGCGCGAGACCTTCGAGGAGCGCGCGGCCCGGGACTGGTTCGATCCCGACGGCCTCCTGCTGGCGTGGGAACGGGGCCGTCCGGTGGGGGCGTGCTGGACCAAGGTGCACCCGGTCGGCATCGGTGAGATCTACTCGATCGCGGTCCGCCCCGCTGCGGCAGGGCGCGGCCTGGGCACGGCACTGGTCGTGGCCGGGTTCGCATCCCTCGCCGGCCGGGGGATCGAGGTGGGGATGCTCTGGGCGGACCGGGCGAACGAGGCCGCGGTGCGCCTGTACACGGCGCTCGGCATGGAGACGGTCAGGGAGCGGTGCGAGGCGCTGCTGCCGGGGTGAGGGTCAGGCCCCGAACCGGCGCCCGCACGAAGGGCACGCCGCGTCGATCTCGGCGGTGGGCCCGTGGCACCACGGGCAGGGGAGGTCCAGCTCGACGTCGCCGTCGATCGCGGCCAGCTTGGACAGCGGCACGGAGATCCCGGAGGGGTAGCGACGCCGCCAGGCGAACGCGGGCAGCGCCGCGGCGGCCATCAGGATCGAGAGCACCTTCCACTCCTCGGTCGAGTTCCGGCGGCCAAGGCTAGAACGGGACGCCGCCCGTACCGGGTATTTATCCACAGGCCGGCTGCGATTCGGCGTCCGGGGCGAGAGGGGTACCCTGGGCGCCTCATGTCGATCGAACTCACCCTCCCCGACGGTTCCCCGCTCGTCCTCGACGACGGCGCGACCGGCTACGACGCGGCGGCCGCCATCGGCCCCCGCCTCGCCGACGCTGCGATCGCCGTCAAGGTGGACGGCGCCGCCCGCGACCTGCACGCCGCCCTGCCGGCCACCGGCACGTTCGAGGTGATCACCGCCGACGGGGAGGAGGGACGCCACATCCTGCGCCACTCGGCGGCGCACGTGCTGGCCCAGGCGGTGCTGGGGCTGTTCGACGGCGCCACCTTCGCCATCGGCCCGCCCATCGAGGACGGCTTCTACTACGACTTCGACATCGGCCGGCCGTTCACCCCCGAAGACCTGGAGGCGATCGAGGCCCGCATGGCAGAGATCGTCGCCGCCGACCAGCCGTTCGAGCGCGAGGAGTTCCCCAAGGAACGGGCGCTGGAGGTGTTCGCAGACCATCCCTTCAAGGTGGAGATCATCCAGTCGGTGGACGAGGGCGAGGGCGCCGCCGGCGATGCCGTCTCGGCGTACCGCAACGAGCAGTTCATCGACCTGTGCCGTGGCCCCCACGTGCCCAGCACCGGCCGCCTGAGGGCGTTCAAGCTGCTGCGGACCGCCGGCGCCTACTGGCGCGGCGACGACAAGCGCCCGCAGTTGCAGCGGATCTACGGCACCGCCTGGGAGACCCCGAAGGCGCTCGCCGACTACCTCGACCGCCTCGAGGAGGCCCGCAAGCGCGACCACCGCAAGCTGGGCGTCGAGCTGGACCTGTTCTCGTTCCCCCAGGAGCTGGGGAGCGGGCTGGCGGTGTGGCACCCCAAGGGGGCCATCACCCGCATGATCATGGAGGACTACAGCACCCGCACCCACCTGGCACACGGGTACGACCTGGTGTCGTCGCCGCACATCGCCAGGTCGCACCTGTGGCAGACCTCCGGCCACCTCGACTTCTACGCCGAGGGCATGTACCCGGCCATGGAACTGGACGGCGGCGACGAGTACCTGCTCAAGCCGATGAACTGCCCGTTCCACATCCTGATCTTCCGCTCACGGGCCCGGTCGTACCGGGAGCTGCCGATGCGGATGTTCGAACTGGGCACGGTGTACCGCTACGAGCGGTCCGGGGTGGTCCACGGCCTGATGCGGGCCAGGGGCTTCACCCAGGACGACAGCCACATGTTCGTGACCGAGGAGCAACTGGCCGGAGAACTGCAGAGCCTGCTCGATTTCACGCTGATGGTGCTGCGGGACTTCGGCTTCGAGGACTTCGAGGCCGACCTGTCCACCATCCCCGAGAAGTACGTGGGCGACCCGGTGTTGTGGGAGCGGGCCACCGCCTACCTGGCCGACGCCCTCGACAACGCCGGCATCGAGTACGCCGTGGCCGAGGGCGAAGGTGCCTTCTACGGCCCCAAGATCGACGTCCACATCCGCGATGCCATCGGGCGCCGCTGGCAGATCTCCACGCTGCAGGTGGACTTCGGCCAGCCGGAGAACTTCGGCCTGGAGTACGCCACCGCCCAGAACACCCGGGAGCGCCCGGTGATGATCCACCGCGCGCTGTTCGGGTCGGTGGAGCGGTTCTTCGGCGTGCTGCTGGAGCACTACGCCGGGGCGCTGCCCGGCTGGCTCGCCCCGGTGCAGGCCACCGTCGTCCCCGTGGCCGACCGGCACCTCGACTACGCCCGGGAGGTGGCCGCCGGCCTGGCCAACCGCGGGCTGCGGGTGGAGGTGGACGACGCCGACGAGACGGTGGGGGAGAAGATCCGCAGGGCGCTGCTGGCCAAGCACCCGGCCGTGCTGGTGGTGGGCGACACCGACGTGGACGAGGACACGGTCGGCCTCCGGCTGCGCGGGGAGGACGAGGAGCGGGGCGTCCCGCTGGGCGAGGCGGCGGAGCGGATCGCCGATCTGTGCGCCGCGCCGCGCTGAGCGGCGGCCCTTCGAGCGGTGCGAGGCGCCGCTGCGAAGAGACTTGAGCAACCCCGGGGGACTTGTAGGCTGGCCGCCGTCGACGACGTCATCACTTCCCCACCAAGGATCCTCCCGTGAAGCGTTTCATCCACCTGCTGTCCTCGCTCGTGCGCGGCTACCCCTGGGCGGTCCTCGCCGGTGCCGTCGCCCTCACCATGGTCTTCGGGTACTTCACCCAGTTCCAGGAGACCGCCTCGGGCAACGAGGGGTTCGCCCCCGACTCCAAGGAGTTCCTCGCCGCCCAGACCATCGAGGAGCAGTTCCAGGAGAACTCGACGACGTTCGTGCAGGTGGTGGTGTCGTCCGAGGCGGGCGACGTCCTCACCGGCGAGGGCGTGCGGGTGTACGTGGATGCGATCGACGCGGTGTGGGCGAGCCGCGCCGCAGAGGTGCTGGCCGCGCCGTCAGACGTCGGGGGCTTCCTCGACCCGGTCGTGGACCAGTTGGAGGCATCCGGGATCGACCCCCGCGACGCCACCGACGAGCAGGTGAAGCAGGCCTACCGGGACGCCGACCCCGACGCCCTCGCCGACTTCGACGCCCTCTATTCCAACCGGGCCGACCTGACGGTGCCGTCGTCGCCCACCGGGCTGATGCTGGTGAACATGCAGTACCCCGAGGACGACCCCGACCTCACCGAGTTGCAGGCCATCCAGGTGGACATGGCCGAGAAGGTGCGGGCGGTGGCGGGCGAGGACGTGTCGGCCGACCCGTTCGCCTTCGCGCTGCTGTTCGAGGACGAGGAGTCCTTCACCCAGGAGATCGGCCGCCTGTTCGCCGCCGCCGGCTTCATCATCCTCATCATCCTGGCCTCGGTGTTCCTGCTGGTGCCGGACCGGCGCCGCTCGGTCCCGGTGATCGCGGCCGGGTTCGCCGTCATGGCGATCACGACGGCGCTCATGGTGTTCGAGGTGGTGCCGATCCCGGCGCCTCTGGTGGCGATCGCCGGGGTGTTCACCGTCTGGTCGTTCTTCCACCGCAAGCTGCGGCGCGCCGTGGCCGACACGATGATCACGATCGTGGTGATCTTCATGTCGATCGCCTGGATGAACGGCATCGGCGTGCTGTTCGGCCCCGGGTACCTGGGCATCATCGGGCCGTTCAACGAGATCCTGCAGATCATCCCGATCCTGCTGATCGGCCTCGGTGTGGACTACTCGATCCACCTCACCTCCCGCTACCGCGAGGAGATGGCGGCCGGGCGCGACGTCGCCGATGCCGCCGTCACCGCCAGCCGCACCGTGGGCGTGGCCCTGGTGCTGGCCACGGTCACCACGGCGGTGGGCTTCCTCACCAACCTGTTCAGCCCGGTGACCGCCATCGCCGACTTCGGCGTGGTGGCCACCGTCGGCATCGGCGCCGCGTTCGTGCTGATGCTGACGTTCGTGCCTGCGCTCCGGATCATCCTCGACCGCCGTGCCGAGGCGCGGGGGGAGCACCCCATCGAGGACGATCACCGTCCCGAGGCGCGCCTCCTGCCCAAGCTGATGGGCGGGCTCTCGGTGCTGGCCCAGCGGTTCGCGGTGGGCACGCTGGCGCTGGCGCTGGTGCTCGGCGGGCTGGGCGTGTGGGGCCTCACCCGCCTCGACACCACGTTCTCGTTCACCGACTTCGTCCCGCAGGACGCGCCGCTGCTCGACACGTTCGAATTGCTGGTGGATGACTTCGGCGGCGGGTTCGAGGGCACCGACGTGCTCGTCGAGGGCGACGTCGCCACGCCGGAGGCGCACAACGCGTTGGTGCTGGCCTACGGGGCCATGCAGGACACCCCCGACGTCCGTGACCGCGGCGGCCGCCCGTTCGCCGACTCGACGATCACCGTCCTCTACGCACTCGCGGCCCCGCCGGAGGTGGGCGGCAACCCGTTCACCTACTCGGCAGACTTCGCCGCCGAGGCGGCGGACCTGGGATGGGCGCCGGACTTCTCCGACCCGGCACAGCCCGACCTGTTCGCGCCGCCGGACCTCGATGTCGCCGCGCTCTACGACCTGGCAGGCGAGTACGCCCCGGCGCTGATGTCGTCGGTGGTGGCCAAGGACGGCACCGGCGCCTACCGGTGGATCGACGTGTCGATCGCCACCCAGGCCGGTGAGGCCCGCGCCGCCGAGTTGAAGGACAACCTCACCGAGGACTTCGCCGTGGTGAACGCCGTGGACGGCGTCACCGCGGTGCCGACCAACGAGAACATCATCTCCAACGGCGTGGTGAAGGCGCTGCAGTCCTCACAGGCGTCGTCGCTGGGGCTCACCCTGGTGGCGGCGATGGCGCTGCTGGTGGCCAACTTCCTGATCACCGCCCGGCGGCCGTTCCTCGGCGTGATCACGATCGTGCCCGTGGTGCTGGTGGTGTTCTGGGTGTTCGGGGCGATGGCCGTCACCGGCATCTCCTTCAACCCGGTGACGGCGATGATCGCCGCCGTCGCCATCGGCATCGGCGTGCCGTACACCATCCACATCACCCACCGCTATCAGGAGGATCGGGTCCGCACCGACAGCCCCGAGGAGGCGATCGAGCACACGCTCACGCACACCGGCGGGGCGCTGGCCGGCTCCGCGCTCACCACGGTCGCCGGCTTCGGCATCCTGGTGACGTCCACGCTCAAGCCGTTCCAGCAGTTCGGCCTCGTGGTCGGGTACGCCATCGGGTTCGCCCTGGCGGCGGCGGTGCTGGTGCTGCCGAGCATGCTGGTGCTGTGGGACCGCTGGCACCGGCGGCGCGGCGACGCCGTCATGGGCGGCCGGGACCTCGGGGAGGCGTTCGCCGCCCCCGATGGCGCCTGAGCCCCGGCGGTACGCTGCCGGTATGGACCGCAAGGGCATCGAGATCGGCGAGGAGGTCGCCCGGGAGGCCGGGGTCCCCGACGACCTGGACGCCAACGCAGCCCCGCCCTACACGGTGCCGTCCACCCGGCGCCGCCGTGCCGTCGCGCTGGCGCTCGGCGTCGGCGCTGCGTCGGTGGGGGCCGGGGTGCTCCTCGGCCTGCCCCCGTCGATGCTGGTGATGGCGGGAGCGATGGCGCTGGGGGCCGTGTGGGCGTGGTCGGCGGCATGGCCGATCGAGGTATCCGTGGAGGAGGCCCTTGCGGCCGCCAACCGCGAGGCGGCGTTCCCCGTGGGCCACGCCAGCGCCGCCGTCGGCTTCGACGGGTGGCGGGCCCGCCCGGTGTGGAACGTGCTGGTCTTCTCCGCCGACGACCCGCCCTCGCAGCGGGGCCTGGTGCGTGTGGACGCCGCGACCGGCGCGGTGATCGGCTCCTACGTGGAGGGCAATCCCGAGGTCGTTGCCGGCGAGGGCTAGCGCCGCCGCCCGTCAGCGGCGGCGCCGGCCGGCGAGACGCCGCAGCATCCGCACCCACCACGACCACCGGGCGGGGGAGGCCACCTCCCCGCAGGTCTCCCGTTCGGCGCGGTCGAGGGCGTCCTCGACGAGCGCGTCGTGGAGTGGCCGGTACACCAGGAGCCAGGGGAGCGCGAACCGCGCCGAGGCACGGCCGTCGATGGTGTGGGTGAGCGCCGTCGCGTCGCCGTCGGTGGCGACCTCGAAGGCGTGGGTGCCGGCCAGGCCCGGCGGCCCGGTGAAACGGAACGTGACCGACCGCCCCGGCTCCACCGACTCCACCACGTAGCGGATCGGGCCGTGGCCACCGTCTGCCCCCGGGCCGAGCGGGCGGTCGAACCGCATCGGAGGCCAGGTGCGGTGCGGCCAGAGGCGATCGTCGTCGGAGGCGAGCGTGGAGAGCAGCGCGGCGACGTCCCCCGCCGGCGCGTCGAGGCGGCGGCGGTGCACGTTGGCGATCCTCACAGGACGAACCGCTCCCCGGTCGCGTCCTGGACCTCGAGGGCGACGGCGAACCCCGGCTCGCGCGGCCACCGCTCCAGGAGGGCGGCCGCCTGCGTGTTGCACTCCGCCTGGAAGAGGGCGAACGGGGAGCCCTCGTTGGTCTCGCCGAGGTCGGCCTTGTGGCCGGGGACCGGATCGATGCCGTCCCGGTGGATCGTCACGCCCTCCACGTAGACCAGGGCGAGGCCCAGGTCGGCGCAGCGGGCGAGGATCGCCGCCGCCACCTGCAGCGGGTAGAAGCCCTCGTCCTCCTCTCCCCGCTTGGCGGCGAGGTGGTCGAACTGCATGGCGAGGGCGTCCACCGGGTGCTGCCCCTCTTCGCCGGCGGGAGCCGCCTGCGGCGACGGCTCCTCGGCGCCCAGCATGGCCCGCACCGTGTCGAGGACGCGCTGGAGGTCTGCGGCATCGAACACCCAGGCGTTGCCGTCCTCGTCGGGGTAGAACTCGACGAACAGGCCGTCGTCGTCCTCGTAGGCGAGGCCGACGACGCGGTCCTCCTCGAGCAGGTCCACCACGGTCCCGCCCCACTCGGGGTCGTGCCGGTCGCGGGCGCGGAGGTCGGACACCTAGCGCTGCTCGGCGGGGACGTAGTCCCGCAGCACCTCGCCCCGGTACACCTGGCGGGGACGGCCGATGCGGGTGTTCGGATCCTCCACCATCTCCTTCCATTGGGCGATCCAGCCCGGCAGCCGCCCGATGGCGAACAGCACGGTGAACATGCGCACCGGGAAGCCGAGCGCCCGGAACGTGATGCCCGAGTAGAAGTCGACATTGGGGTACAGGTTGCGCTCGACGAAGTACTCGTCGTTCATCGCCACGTCCTCCAGCTTCATGGCGATGTCGAGCAGCGGGTCGTCGGCGCCCATCCGCTCCAGCACCTCGTGGGTGAAGCCCCGCAGGATGCGGGCGCGCGGGTCGTAGTTCTTGTACACGCGGTGGCCGAAACCCCACAGGCGGAACGGGTCGTCCTTGTCCTTCGCCCTGGCGATGGCCTTCTCGTAGTCGTGTCCGTCCTCGTGGATCTGCGCCAGCATCTCCAGCACCCGCTGGTTGGCGCCGCCGTGGAGCGGGCCCCACAGCGCCGAGATGCCCGCCGACACCGAGGCGAACAGATTGGCCCGGCTGCTGCCGACCAGCCGCACCGTGGAGGTGGAGCAGTTCTGCTCGTGGTCGGCGTGCAGGATCAGCAGCACGTCGAGCGCCCGGGCGATCACCGGGTCCACCTCGAAGTCCTCGGTGGGCACCGAGAACATCATGTTGAGGAAGTTCGTGGCGTAGTCCATCTCGTTGCGGGGGTACACATAGGGCTGCCCTATGGACTTCTTGAAGGCGAACGCCGCCACCGTCGGCAGCTTTGCGATCAGCCGGATCATCGACTGGGACACCGCGTAGGGGTCCACCGGGTTGTGGAACGCCGGGTAGAACGTGGCCATCGCGCTCGTGGCCGACGACAGGATCGCCATCGGGTGGGCGCTCTTGGGGAACGCGTCGAAGAACTTCTTCATCTCCTCGTTGAGGAGTGTGTGGTGGGTGATCTCCTCGGTGAACGAAGCGAGCTCCGCCGCGGTCGGCAGTTCGCCGTGGAAGAGGAGGTAGGCCACCTCGAGGAAGGTGGACTGGTCGGCGATCTGCTCGATCGGGTAGCCGCGGTAGCGGAGGATGCCCTCCTCGCCGTTCACATAGGTGATCTTGCTGGCGCACGACGCCGTGTTGGCGAAGCCGAAGTCCAGCGTGATCCGGCCCGTCGTCGGCCGCAGCCTGTTGATGTCGATGCCGGTGTCGCCGATGGTCCCCGGGACCAGGTCGAGGTCCAGGGTGTCGTCACCCACGTTCAGCGTGGCTCGCTCCTCGCTCATGCGTCCTCCCTCGAGGTGATGTTCGTCTGGGTCAGTCGTCTTCCTTGGAGGCCTCGATCACCCGCTGCACCTCCTGCGGCGGCGCCTCCTCGTAGTGGTCGAACTCCATCTCGAAGGACCCCCGCCCGCTCGTGATCGAGCGGAGATCGATGGAGTAGCGCTGCATCTCGGCGAGGGGCACCTCTGCGGTGACCACCCGCATCGAGCCCTCGGCCTCCATGCCGAGCACGCGCCCGCGCTTGGCGTTGAGGTCGCCGATCACATCGCCCATCAGGTGCTCGGGCACTCGCACCCGCACCTTCCAGATGGGCTCGAGCAGCGTGGGGCTGAGGCCGGCGGTCGCGGCCTTGACGGCCTGGATGCCGGCCATCCGGAACGACATCTCGTCGGAGTCCACCGAGTGGTACTTCCCGTCGTACACGGTCGCCTGCACGCCCACCACCGGGTACCCGGCGATCAGCCCGCGGTTCAGGGCCTCCTGGATGCCCTTGTCCACGGCCGGCAGGTACTGGCGGGGGATCGACCCGCCCTTGACCTCGTCCACGAACTCGTACCCTTCGGGAGAGCCGAGGGGGGCGAACTTCACGAAGGCCACGCCGAACTGGCCGCGGCCGCCGCTCTGCTTCTTGTGCTTCCCCTCGACGTCGGCCCGGCCCCGGATGGTCTCCCGGTAGGGGATCTTGGGGACCTCGGTGTCCACCTCGACGCCGAACCGGCGGGCGAGGCGGGCGATGGTCACCTCGAGGTGGGCGTCGCCGAGCCCGGCGAGCACCGTCTGGTTGGTGTCGGCGCGGCGCTCCACCGTCAGGGTGGGGTCGTCCTCGGCGGCCCGCTGCAGCGCGGTGGAGAGCTTCTCCTCGTCCTGGGCGCTGCGCGGGAACACGGCCAGGGACATCACCGGCGAGGGGATGGCCACCGGCTCGATGGCGATGCCGGAGCCCGGGTCGCGCAGCGTGGAGCCGGCGACCAGCGACTCCAGCTTGGCGACGGCGGCGATGTCGCCGGCGATCACCTTGTCCATCTCCTCGTGCTCCTTGCCGCGCATGAGGAACACGTTGTGCATCCGGCCCCGGTTGCCGGCCGGAGTGACCTCCAGCTCGGCGTCGTGGGCGATCGCCCCCCGGAACACCCGGAACAGGCTGATGCGGCCCACGTAGGGGTCGGACATCGTCTTGAAGACGTAGGCGACGGTGCCGTCGTCGGGGAGGGCGTCGCCGGCGGCCAGCGGGGGAGCGGGCCGCTCGGAGGGGCGGGGCCCGTACTCGACCAGGAACTGCGCCAGGCGGTCGATGCCGATCATGTGCGTGGCGGACCCGCACAGGACGGGGAAGGCGGTGCCCTCGACCATGCCCCTGTGCATGCCGGCGATCAGCTGGTCGCCGGAGGGCTCCTCGCCTTCGAAGTACTTCTCGAGCAGTTCGTCGTCGGTCTCGACGACGGCTTCGACGAGGGCGGTGTGCAGCTCGTCCACGAGCGCCTGGGTCGCCTCGGGCACGTCGGTCTTGGTGGCGGTGGGGGCGCCGTCGTAGACGTAGGCCTCGCCGCCCACCAGGTTGGCGACGCCCTTCAGCTCCTGCTCGGCGCCGATCGGCACCTGGATGGGGGCGATCCCCGTCCCGAAGACCTCCTTGAGCTGGGCCAGCGTGCGGCTGTGGCTGGACCGTTCCCGGTCGAGCTTGTTGACGAACACCGCCCTGGCGATGCCCTCCTGCTCGGCGAGGCGCCAGATGGCCTCGGTCTGCACCTCGACGCCGTCCACGGCCGAGACCACGAAGAGGGCGAGGTCGGCGGCCCGGAGGGCGGCCAGGACCTCTCCGAGGAAGTCGGCGTAGCCGGGGGTGTCGATGATGTTGATCTTGAGCCCCGCCCACTCGAAGGGGAGGAGGCCGAGCGCCACCGAGCTCTGCCGGTCGATCTCCTCCGGCTCGAAGTCGGTGATGGTGTTGCCGTCCTCCACCTTGCCCATGCGGGTGGTGAGCCCGGCGAGATGCGCCAGGGCCTCGGCGAGGGCCGTCTTGCCGCTCCCACCGTGGCCCACGAGCACAACGTTGCGGATCTGATCAGGGCCCAACGGGGGTCCTCCCTGTGGTAGCGAGTAGCCACGACTCTAGTGAGCGGGAGGGGGTCCCACTCCGTGTGCTACCTTGCCCTCCGAGGAGGCACCGTGCTCGACGTCCGTGCTCGCAAGAACGTGTCTCGAGCGGTCGACCCGATCGCCCGAGTCGTCGCCCGGCTGGGACTGAGCCCCACCGCCATCACCCTGATCGGCGCCACGTTCGCCATCACCGGGGCCGCCCTCATCTCCCTCGGGTACCTGGCCATCGGGTGCGGCGTCATGGGGTTCGGGGCGCTGCTGGACATCCTCGACGGCGTGCTGGCCCGCCTCACCGGCACCGAGACCATCCGCGGCGCGTTGCTCGACTCGTTCACCGACCGCGTCGGTGAGATCGCGGTGTGGTCCGGGCTGGCGTACTACCTGGGCAAGCAGGGCGAGGCGACCCTGGTGATGCTGACCATCCTGGGCATCTGCGGCTCGCTGGTGATCCCCTACGTGCGGGCCAAGGCAGAGGCGTTCGGCGTCGAGGGCAAGGGCGGCTGGATGGGACGGGCCGAGCGGCTCCTCGTGTTCGGATTCGGCGTCGGCCTCTCGGAGTTCTGGCCGAGCGTGCTCGAGTACGTGCTGTGGGGGCTGGGCGCGCTCATCTGGCTGACGGTCATCCAGCGCTTTGCCCGCACGTGGAAGCAACTCGAGGCGTGAAGGCCGCCGCCGGGTACTACACCTACCGGCTGCTCTCGGGCCTCTTCGGCCTGCTTCCCGAGCCCGTCATGCGCCGCCTCGGCTACGGACTGGGCTGGGCCGCCTCGTTCGTCGCACGTGGCCGCTTCGCCATGGCCGTGCGCCACCAGGCCCGCATCTCGGGCGACGGCGGCCGCGCCAGGAGGGCGGCCCGCAGGGTGTTCGCCCTCTACGGCCGCTACTGGGCTGAGGTGTTCTGGCTGCACCCGCGCCGCAGGGCGAAGATCCTCGCCCAGTCCACGATCGAGGGGGTCGAGCACCTCCATGCCGGGGCGCGGTCGGGTGAGGGGATGATCCTGGCGCTGCCCCACATGGGGAACTGGGAATCGGCGGGGCTGCGGGCCGCCGCCGAGGGCGCCCGGGTGCTGGCGGTGGCCGAGGCGCTGCCCAACGAGCGGATCGTCGACTGGTTCACCCGCATGCGGTTCATGATGGACATCGACATCGTCATCGCCCGCAAGGGCGCCCGGGTCACCCGCGACCTCATCGCCCGGCTGCAGGACGGGGGGACGGTGGCGCTGCTCTGCGACCGGGACCTCAAGGGCAACGGAGTCGGGGTCACCCTGTTCGGCGAGGAGACCACCATGCCGGCGGGGCCGGCCGCGCTCGCCGAGCGCACCGGCGCCCACCTGGTCCCGGTGGGGTGCTACTTCGAGCCGGGCGCCGGCAACCGGTTCATCGTGCATCCCCGCATCCCGGTGCCCGACCTCCCCACCAAGGAGGAGCGGGTCGAAGCGCTGACGGCCACGCTCGCCGGGGTCATCGAGGGCATCGTCCGCCGGGCCCCCGAACAGTGGCACCTCATCGTCCCCAACTGGCCGAGCGACCGGGAGGAGGCCGGGGCGTGAGGGTGGCGGTCGTCTGCCCCTACGACCTCGCGGCTCCCGGCGGCGTCCAGGACCAGGTGGCCGGCCTCGTGGAGCGCCTGCGAGCGGCCGGGCACGAGGCATGGGCCGTCGCGCCCGGGGAGGGCGGTCCGGAGGGCACCCGTCACGTGGGACGCACCCTGGCGGTGCCGGCCAACCGCTCCCGAGCGCCGATCTCGCTGAGCCCACGGACCCCGGCCCGGGTCCGCGCCGCGGTGGACGATGCCGACGTCGTCCACGTCCACGAACCGTTGATGCCGGCCGTGTCGCTGGGTGTCCTCCGCTCCGGCGGCCCGCCGCTGGTGGGCACGTTCCACGCCGACCCCGGCGCCGTGGTGCGCGGCGTGTACCGGGGGGCGGCGCCGGTGCTGCGCCGTCTGGCCTCCCGGCTGGCGGTGGTCACCGCCGTCAGCGAGACCGCCCGGAGGGCCGTGGCCCGATTCGCCCCGGCCCGGATCGTGCCGAACGCCGTCGATGTCGCCGCCTTCGGGTCCACGGGTGCCTCCCGGGTGCCCGGCAGGGTGGCGTTCGTGGGCAGGGACGAGCCCCGCAAGGGCCTCGACGTGCTGCTGGCAGCCTGGCCGGCGGTGCGGGCCGCCCACCCCGGGGCCGAACTGCACGTCGTGGGCGCCGCCCGCTCCGCGGCCCCCGACGGCGTCGTGCTGCTGGGCAGGGTCCCGGAGGCCGACAAGCGGCGCGAACTGGCGGAGGCGTCGGTGTTCGCCGCCCCCAACCTGGGAGGCGAGTCGTTCGGGATCGTGCTGATCGAGGCGATGGCCGCCGGGGCGGCGGTGGTGGCCAGCGACCTGGACGCGTTCCGGGCGGTGGCCGGGGGCGCGGCGTCGCTGGTGGCGCCCGGCGACGCCGGGGCGCTGGGAGAGGCCATCGCAGCGCTGCTGGCCGACGGCGACCGTGCCGCTGCCGCCTCGTCGGCCGGTTCGGCCCTGGTCGCGCAGTACGACTGGGACCGGGTCGCCGCCGCCTACCTGGCCGCCTACCGGGACGCCGTGGCGGCCGCGTCCTAGGGGTGCGGGGCGACGTACAATCGCGCACGGAACGTCAAGGAGAGTGACCGTGGACAAGGGCACCGATCTGGTCAAGCGCGGCCTGGCAGAGATGCTCAAGGGCGGCGTCATCATGGATGTCATCGACGCCGAGCAGGCCAAGGTCGCCGAGGACGCCGGCGCCGTCGCCGTCATGGCGCTCGAACGCGTGCCCGCCGACATCCGCGCCCACGGCGGCGTGGCCCGCATGGCCGACCCCCGGAAGGTGGAGGAGATCGTCGCCACCGTGTCGATCCCGGTGATGGCGAAGGCCCGGATCGGCCACTTCGTGGAGGCGCAGATCCTGGAGTCGCTGGGGGTGGACTACATCGACGAGAGTGAGGTGCTCACCCCCGCCGACGAGGAGCACCACATCGACAAGTGGGCGTTCACCACGCCCTTCGTGTGCGGCGCCCGCGACCTGGGCGAGGCGCTCCGCCGCATCGGCGAGGGCGCGGCCATGATCCGCACCAAGGGCGAGGCGGGCACCGGCAACGTGGTGGAGGCGGTCCGCCACATGCGCAGGATCACCGGCGAGATCGCCCGCCTGCACGGGCTGGGCAGCGAGCAGTTGATGTCGGCTGCCAGGGACCTGGGCGCCCCGTACTCCCTGGTGCGCGAGGTGGCCGAGACCGGGACCCTGCCGGTGGTCAACTTCGCCGCCGGGGGCATCGCCACACCCGCCGACGCCGCGTTGATGATGCAGTTGGGCTGCGACGGCGTGTTCGTCGGCTCCGGCATCTTCAAGAGCGAGGACCCCGCACCGCGGGCCAAGGCGATCGTCGAGGCGGTCACCTACTTCGAGGACCCGGCGATGCTGGCCAAGGTGTCGCGCGGCCTGGGCGAGGCCATGCCCAGCGTGGAGATCGACACCCTGGCCCCCGAGGAGCGCCTGGCGCGACGCGGCTGGTGACCGTGCGGGCAGGCGTCCTCGCCCTCCAGGGCGACTTCCGTGAGCACGCCGCCGCCCTGGAGCGGGCCGGCGCCGAGGCCGTCCTGGTGCGCACGCCCGGGGGGCTCGAAGGGCTCGACGCCCTGGTCCTGCCCGGCGGGGAGTCCACCACCATCGGCAAGCTGGCCGACCGGTTCGGCCTGGTGGGGCCGCTCCGGGACGCCATCGCCGGCGGGCTGCCCACGCTGGGCACCTGCGCCGGCATGATCTTCCTGGCCAGGGCCACGACCGGCCCGCCGCAAGTGCAGCTGGGGGTGCTCGATGTGGTGGTGGAACGCAACGCTTTCGGCCGCCAGGTGGACTCGTTCGAGACCGATGTGGTGATGGAGGGCTTCGACGACCCGGTGCACGCCGTGTTCATCCGGGCGCCGTGGATCGCCGAGATCGGTCCCGACGTCGAGGTCCTCGCCGAGGTGGACGGGCACCCGGTGGCGGTGCGACAGGGGCGCATCCTGGCCACGTCGTTCCATCCCGAGCTCACCGGCGACGGCCGCATCCCTACACTGCTGCTCGCCATGGCCGTGGAGGGTTGATGTCCGGTCATTCCAAGTGGTCCACCATCAAGCACAAGAAGGGCGCCAAGGACGTCCAGCGGGGCAAGCTGTTCGCCAAGCTGGCACGCGCCATCGAGGTCGCCGCCCGGGAGGGCGGGGGAGACCCCGTGGCCAACGCCACGCTCTCCCAGGCGATCGACAAGGCGAAGGCCGCCTCGATGCCCCACGACAACATCGACCGCGCCGTCAAGCGGGGGACCGGCGAGGTCGAGGGCGCCGTCTACGAGGAGTTCTGGTACGAGGGGTACGGCCCCGGCGGCGTGGCGCTGTACGTGCAGATCCTCACCGACAACCGCAACCGGGCCGCCTCCGACGTCCGTTCCACCTTCAGCCGCAACGAGGGCAATCTCGGTGAGCCTGGCTCGGTCGGCTACCTGTTCACACAGAAGGCCTACGTGCTGGCGTCGGGCGACGAGGACGACGTGATGCTGGCGGCCCTCGAGGCCGGTGCCGAGGACGTGCAGCCCTCCGGCGACCAGTGGGAGATCACCGGTGCCCCCGGCGACCTGGGGGCCATCAAGGCGGCCCTCGAGGACGCAGGCATCGAGGTGGAGACCGCCGAGGTCACCCAGATCCCGGCGACCACCGTCCCGGTCGCCGAGGCGCAGGCCCGCCAGGTGCTCCGCCTGGTGGACGCGCTCGAGGACCTCGACGACGTGCAGGCGGTGTTCGCCAACTTCGACATCTCCGACGAGGTGCTGGCCACCCTCGCGGGCTGAGCCGGGCCGGCGGGGGTGCACCGCCACGTTCCTCGCGCCCCGCACCCGCACCGCCTAACCTGTCGAACACATGTTTGTCCTCGGCATCGACCCCGGCTTGTCGGTCACCGGGTACGCCCTCGTCGCCGCAGAGGGCGCCGGGTGGCGCGCCGCGGCCGCCGGCGTCATCCGCACCGACCCCGACGGCCCCATGAGCGAGCGCCTCGCCGAACTCCACGCCGACCTGGAAGCGCTGATCGCCGAGCACCGCCCCGACACGGTGGCGATGGAGCGGGTGTTCGTGAACCGCAACCTGCAGACCGCCGAGGGGGTCGGTCGGGCGTCCGGCGTGATCCTGCTGGCGGCGGCGCAGGCGGGGCTCGCGGTCACCGAGTACACCCCGTCGGCCGTGAAGAAGGCCATCGTCGGGGTGGGCACCGCCCCCAAAGCGCAGGTGCAGGCCATCGTGGCCCGCCGCCTCGGGCTGCAGGCGGCGCCGTCGCCCGCCGACGCGGCCGACGCGCTGGCGGTGGCCATGTGCCACCTGCAGTCGGCCCCGCTGCAGCGCGCCATCCGGGAGGCGGGGACGTGATCGACCGGCTGCGCGGCACCCTGGCCCTCAAGGATGGCGACGGCGTCGTGGTGGACGTCGGCGGCGTCGGCTACAGGGTGGCCATGACCGCCCGCGGCATCGCCGAGCTGCCGGGCGTGGGCCGGGAGATCGTGGTGCACACCCACTTGCACGTCCGCGAGGACCAGATGGCGCTGTTCGGGTTCGACACCGCCGACGAGCGCGACCTGTTCGGCACGCTGCTCGGCGCCAGCGGCGTCGGGCCCCGCCTGGCCCTGTCGATCCTGGCCACCCTGGCGCCAGCCGCGTTGCAGCACGCCGTCCTGGCCGAGGACGCCGCAGCGCTGACGGCGGTGCCCGGCATCGGCAAGAAGACGGCCCAGAAGCTCATCCTGGACCTGCGCTCGCGGCTCGACCTCCCCGACGCCACGCTCGACCCCTCCACTCCGGCCGCCGAGGTGCGCGAGGCGCTCGAGGGCCTCGGCTACCAGTCCGCCGAGGTGCGGGAGGCCGTCGCCGGCCTGGACGAGGGCTCGGTGGAGGAGATGCTCAAGGCGGCCCTGCAGCGGCTGGGTGGCGCATGAGGGAGGACGGGCTGCTGTCGGGCCGGGTGGACGCCGAAGAGGAGGCGTTCGAGGCGGGGCTCCGCCCCAGGCGGATGGGCGAGTTCGTCGGTCAGGCCGACCTCAAGGAGCGCCTGTCGATCCTGGTGGAGGCGGCCCGGGGCCGCGGCGAGCCGCTCGATCACGTGCTCTTCAGCGGCCCGCCGGGGCTGGGAAAGACGACGCTGGCCGGCATCCTCACCAACGAGATGGGAGCCCAGTTCCGGGCGACCTCGGGCCCGGCGCTGGAGCGGGCGGGCGACCTGGCGGCCATCCTCTCCAACCTCGACGCCGGCGACGTGCTGTTCATCGACGAGATCCACCGGCTCCCGCGAGTGGTCGAAGAGGTGCTCTACACCGCGATGGAGGACTTCCAGCTCGACATCGTGGTCGGCAAGGGCCCCGCCGCCCGTTCGATCCGGCTGGAGCTGCCGCCGTTCGCCCTCATGGGGGCGACGACCCGGGTGGGGCGGGTGACCCCGCCGCTGCGGGACCGGTTCGGCTACGTGGCGAGGATCGACTACTACCCGCCGGACGACCTGGAGCTGATCGTGCGCCGGTCGGCCGGGATCATGGACGTCTCCATCGACGCCGACGGCTCCCGGCTGATCGCGGGGCGCGCCCGGGGAACCCCCCGCATCGCCAACCGGCTGCTGCGGCGGGTGCGCGACTACGCCGCGGTGCGCGCCGACGGGGAGGTCACCGGCCCCATCGCCGACGCCGCCCTCGCCGTGTTCGAGGTGGACGAGCGCGGCCTCGACGCCGTCGACCGCGCCATCCTCGACGCGGTGGTGAACAAGTTCGGCGGCGGCCCCGTGGGGCTGTCCACGCTGGCGATCGCCGTGTCCGAGGAACCGGAGACCGTGGAGGACGCCTACGAGCCGTACCTGCTGCAGCAGGGGCTGCTGCAGCGGACCCCGCGGGGCCGCGTCGCCACCTCGCTGGCGTACCGGCACCTGGGGGTGGCCGAACCGGGCGGCGACGGGCAGCAGACCCTCGTCTGAGCGGTACCCTGCCGGGATGCGACGCATCGCAGCCCTCTCACTCGTGCTCGCCCTCATGGCCGCCGCCTGCTCGGGCGACGACACCGGCGGCTCGTCCACGACCGCGGCGACCGCCACCGACGCCGGTCTCGAACTGGCCCCCGGGACCGTCACCGCCGGGGCGATCCAGGTGGGGGACACCACCCGCATCTACCTGGTGGCCGTGCCGCCCGGCTACGACCCCGCGGTCCCGGCCCCGCTGCTGTTCGACCTCCACGGGCGGGGAGGGACGGCTCCGGGTCAGGCCGTCGTCAGCGGCATCACCGCCCTCGCATGGACCTACGGCTACGTGGTGGTGCACCCCCAGGCGGCCGGCGACATCCCGACGTGGGCCGTGTGGCCGGTGCTGCCCGAGGCCGCCGGAGAGATCGACTTCTTCGAGATGGTGCTCGACTCGATCGAGTCCGAGCTGAAC
Organism: Actinomycetota bacterium; assembly: GCA_020444505.1. Classification (GTDB taxonomy): domain Bacteria; phylum Actinomycetota; class Acidimicrobiia; order Spongiisociales; family UBA11373; genus JAHJML01. The sequence goes on from JAHLKU010000014.1 coordinate 26,569, forward strand.
ATCGACCCCGACCGGGTGTTCGTCATGGGGTACTCCAACGGGGGCGGCATGGCCGCCCGGCTCGCCTGCGACCTCGCAGACCGGATCACGGCGGTGGGCGTGTTCGGGGGCTCCCACGAGGGGTGGCAGGCGTGCGGTCCCGTCGAGCCGGTGCCGATCCTGGCGATCCACGGGTTGGCCGACACCGTGGTGCCCTTCGAGGGCGGCGGCGGGGGCACCTACCCGGCCATCGACGAGTGGGCGGCGTGGTGGGCCGACGCCGACGGGTGCACCGACGAGGCGGAGCCGCTGCCGCTGCCCACCGGCACGTTCTGGCGGTGGGACTCGTGCGCCGGCGGCGCGACCGTCACGCTCATCGGCCTCGCCGACTGGGGCCACGAGTGGCCCTCCGAGGTGCATCAGGTGTCCACCGACACCGGCATGGTGTGGCAGGGAGCCTCCGAGGTGTTCCTCTCCTTCTTCAACACCTTCGCCGGCCGGCAGTGAGCCGCCGGACCGAGGAGTTCGCCTACGACCTGCCGGAGGAGGCGATCGCCCAGGCGGCGGTGGAGCCGCGCGACGCCGCCCGGTTGCTGGACGCCGACGGCCTCTCCGACCACACCTTCGCCGATCTGCCCTCGCTCCTCGAGCCGGGCGACCTGGTGGTGGTGAACCGCACCCGGGTGCGGCGCGCCCGCCTGACCGGCCGCAAGGCCACCGGGGGGAGGGTGGAGGCGCTGCTGCTGGCCCCGCTGGGGGACGGGCGGTGGGAGGCCCTGGTGCGGCCGGCCCGCCGCATCCGCCCCGGGACCGTCCTCGAGTTCGGCGCGGCCACTGCAGAGGTGCTGGAGGGGCCCGATGCCGGCGAGGTGGTGCTCCGGCTGGACGCGGCGGACGACGAGGCGCTCATCGCCGCCGAGGGGTCCGTGCCGCTCCCGCCCTACTTCCACGGCGCCCTCGACGACGACGAGCGGTACCAGACCGTGTTCGCCGACCGGCTCGGCTCGGCGGCGGCCCCCACCGCCGGATTGCACTTCACCCGGCGGGTCCTCGACGGTCTGGCCGGCCGCGGGGTCGAGGTGGCCCGGGTGGACCTCGAGATCGGCCTCGACACGTTCCGCCCCATCGCCGGGGACACCCTGGACGGGCACCGCATGCACACCGAGCGTTACCGGGTGCCGCAGGAGACCGCCGCCGCCGTCGCTGCCGCGCGCAACCGCGGGGGCGAGGTGGTGGCGATCGGCACCACCGTGGTGCGGGCGCTGGAGAGCGCGGCGGCCTCCGGGAGGGTGGAGGAGAAGGAGGGGGCCACCGACCTCTTCATCACCCCCGGCTACGAGTTCCGGGCCGTCGATCGGCTGGTCACCAACTTCCACGTCCCCGGTTCCACCCTGGTCGTGCTGGTGGCGGCGTTCATGGGGGAGCGGTGGCGCGAGGCGTATGCAGCCGCCCTGGAGCGGGGATACCGGTTCCTCTCCTTCGGGGATGCGATGGTGGTGCGCCGGGGCGAAGGGAGGCCGGCATGAGCGGGCCGGTGTGGTTCGAGGCGGGGGCCGCCGACGGGGCGGCGCGCACCGGCACGCTGCACACCCCGCACGGGACGGTGGCGACCCCGGCGTTCATGCCGGTGGGCACCAGGGGGACGGTGCGGGCGCTCGACCCGGACGACCTGCGCGAGGCCGGCGCGCAGATGGTGCTGGCCAACACGTACCACCTCATGCTCCGCCCCGGCGACGGCGTGGTCGAGGCGCTGGGAGGCCTCCACGGGTTCATGGCGTGGGACGGGCCCATCCTCACCGACTCCGGCGGCTACCAGGTGTTCTCGCTCGAGCCCCGCCTCGACGACGACGGGGTCACCTTCCGCAGCACCTACGACGGCTCCGAGGTCCGGCTCACGCCCGAGGGGTCGGTGGCGGTGCAGGAGCGCCTCGGCGCCGACGTGGCGATGGTGTTCGACCACCTGGTGGGGCTGCCCGCCCCCCGGGACCGGGTGCGGGAGGCGATGCACAGGACCCTGGCGTGGTCCGAGCGGGCGCTGGCAGCGCACCGCAGCCCCGACCAGGCGCTGTTCGGGATCGTCCAGGGGGGCACCGACCCCGAACTGCGGGCGGAGAGCGCTGCCGCCACCGCCGCGCTCGGGTTCCCGGGGTTCGGCATCGGCGGGCTGTCGGTGGGGGAGGAGGCGCCGGAGCGCAACGCCGCCATCGAGGCAGCGGTGGCGGAACTCCCCGCCGGCAGGGTCCGCTACGTGATGGGGCTCGGCGACACCGAGGGCGTGCTCGACGCCGTCGCCAGGGGCTGCGACCTGTTCGACTGCGTGTGGCCGACCCGCCTCGCCCGGCACGGCAAGGTGCTGACCGCCACCGGCGACTACTCCATCCGCCGCGCCGAGTTCACCGCCGACGACCGGCCGCTCGAGGAGGGGTGCGGCTGCCGGACCTGCCGCACCCACAGCCGCGCCTACCTGCGTCACCTGCTGGCCACCGGGGAGCTGCTGGCGTACCGGCTGCTCAGCATCCACAACCTGGCGTACACGCTGGGCGTGCTGCGCAACGCCCGGGAGGCCGTGGCGGCCGGGCGCCTCGACGCCTACCGCGTGGAACTGGCGGCGGCGAGGGCACGCGGCTAGCCGCGCCGCTGCAACCAGCCGCGCCGCCGCTACGATGTGCCGGTCCCGGCGCAGGCCGGGCTCTACCAAGAACCCCTTCCGGGCCGGACGACGGCCCCCCGGAGGACCCATGCTGACCATCCTTGCCCTGCTTCAGGAAGGCGAGGGCGCCACCGAGACCGCGTCGAGCGCGTCGAGTCTCATCACCACGCTGCTGATGTTCGCCGTCATCGGCGGCCTCTTCTGGTTCCTGCTGATCCGCCCCCAGCGCACCAGGGCCAAGCGCCAGACCGAGCTGATCTCCTCGCTCGAGGTGGGCGACGAGGTGCACACCATCGGCGGCATCATCGGCACGATCGAGTTCATGGACGACGAATCGGCGGTCCTGCAATTGGAGGGCGGCGGCCGCATGCGCGTGGTGCGCCGGGCGATCGCCGACAAGTACCAGCCTCCCGCGGCCGGCTGAGCATGGGCAGGCGCGCCGCACTCATCACCCTGCTGGTGACCCTCGCCTTCGCGTGGGGCTCACTGGCCCTCGTGCTGGCCACCGGCACCACCCCCAAGCTCGGCCTCGACCTGCAGGGCGGGTTCTCCGTCGTGCTGGAGGCGCCGGAGGGGACCGACTCCGGCGTGCTCGAGAAGGCCGTCGAGATCATGACCCGCCGCATCGAGGCGCTCGGCGGCGTCCAGGAGCCCGTGCTGAAGATCGTCGACGACCGCAACATCCAGGTGGAGCTTCCGGGCGTCACCGACCGCGACCGCGCCCGCGCCGCCGTCGGCACCACCGGCCAGCTGGAGTTCAGACCCGTCATCACCTACAGCTCGGTCGGCGTGAGCCCGCTGGTGCTCGAGGCCCAGCAGCAGCGCCTCACCGCCCAGCAGCTCGAGGACACGCTCACCGGCGAGACGACCACCACGACCGCCGCAGGCGGGGACACGACCACCACCTCGAGCTCCACCACGACCACCGTCCCCGAGGAGCCGCTCGACCTCGCCACGGTGCTCCCCGACGGGGCCGTGCTCTGCACCCTGGACGCCGCCGGCGAGGTGGCCGCCGGCAGCGAGATCGGGTGCGTCCACCCCGTGACCGGCCTGTCGGTCGGCGACGACCCGCTGCAGGAGGCGTGGCTGGTGCAGCCCACCTCGGGCTACGTGTACCACGTCGCGCCGGCGTGCTCCCGGGCCGACTGGCTGGCCGACACCTGCACCGACCACCGGATCGACCCCGACGCCCCCGAGGGCGTCGAGAAGGCGCTGCTCGGCGCCGACCTCACCGACAGCCAGAAGCTGTACCGCAGCTCGGGCGGCGGCACCGGCCCGCTCGGCGTGTCGGGCGGCGGCACCGGGGAGTGGGTGGTGCAACTGGAGTTCTCGTCGGCCGGCGCCGACAAGTTCGAGACCGTCACCTCCGAGCTCACCCAGTTCGCCTACGGGGACCCGCAGCGGCAGTTCGCCATCGTGCTGGACGGCGAGGTGATCTCCGCTCCGTCGATGAGCCAGGAGTTCGCCGCCGGCGAGGGCATCTCCGGCGGCAGCGCCATCATCACGCTCGGCGCCTCCACCGACCCGGAGCAGGAGGCCGACGACCTCGCGGTCGTGCTGCGCTACGGCGCCCTGCCGGTGTCGTTCGTCGAGAGCACCAGCCAGGAGGTGTCGGCCACGCTCGGGTCCGACTCGCTGTCCGCCGGCCTGGTGGCCGGCATCGGGGGCCTCGCCCTCGTCGCCCTGGCGATGATCCTGTACTACCGGTTCCTCGGGTTCGTGAACGTCATCGGGCTCACCGTGTTCGGTTCGCTCGTCTACGTGGCCTTCGGCGTGCTGGGCGCCACCAGCGGCGTGACCCTGACGCTGGCCGGTGTCGCCGGCGTGATCGTGTCGGTGGGCATCACCTCGGACTCCTACATCGTCTACTTCGAGCGCATCAAGGAGGAGGTCCACAAGGGCCGGTCGCTGAAGTCGGCGATCGATCACGCCTTCTCGCGCGCCTTCCGCACCATCCTGACCGCCGACACGGTGTCGTTCTTCGCCGCCGGCCTGCTCTACTTCCTGGCGATCGGGTCGGTGAAGGGCTTCGCCCTCGCGCTCGGCATCGCCACCGTCACCGACGTCGCCGTGGCGTACTTCTTCACGCGGCCTGCGGTGTCGCTGGTGGCCAGGACCCGCTTCGGTGAGGGCGGCCGGTTCAGTATCCGGGGCGCCACGGGAGCGGCCACGGCCAAGGAGGTGGCGCAGTGAGGACGCTGGCACGCATCTACCGCGGCGAGCTCCACATCGACTTCGTCGGCAACCGGCGCCGCTGGTTCACCTTCTCGGCCGTCATCGTCACGATCTCGATCCTGGCGCTGCTGGTGCGCGGCCTCAACCTGGGCCTGGAGTTCAAGGGCGGGGTGAGCCTGGAGGTCGAGAACGTCAACGCCGTCACGGTCGGCGAGGTGCGCACCGCGCTGGAGTCGGCGGGGTTCCCCGACGCCAAGGTGCAGATCGTCACGGATCTCAGCGGGCGCGAGGACGTCCGGGTGGAGACGCAGGAGCTCGTCACCGACGACCAGACCCGCCTCAAGGACGTGGTCGGAGGGATCACCGGCGGTGAGGTGGGCGAGTTCGATGCGGTCAGCGCGACGTTCGGTTCGCGTGTGATCAGCATCGCGATCCGCGCCCTGATCATCTTCCTGATCGCCGTGACCATCTACATCTCGTTCCGGCTGGAATGGAAGATGGCGCTGGCCGCGCTCGCCGCGCTGTTCCACGACGTCATCTTCACCAGCGGCATCTACGCGCTGATCGGCTTCGAAGTCACGCCCGAGACGATCATCGCCGTCCTCACCATCCTGGGGTACTCGCTGTACGACACCGTGGTGGTGTTCGACAAGGTGCTCGAGAACGTCAGCGAACGCGGCGAACGCCACACCTACGTGGCGCTGGTGAACATGTCCATGAACCAGGTGCTGATGCGTTCCATCAACACCTCGCTCACCAGCCTCCTGCCGGTGGGCAGCCTGCTGTTCGTCGGGTCGTTCCTGCTGGGCGCCACCACGCTGCGGGAGTTCGCCCTGGCGCTCTTCATCGGCATCGCGGTCGGCACCTACTCGTCGATCTTCCTGGCCGCCCCGCTGCTGGCGGTGTGGAAGGAGCGCGAGGACCACTGGCAGAAGATGCGCCGCCGCATCGCTCGCAAGGGCGGGGACGGCGAGTACGCCGCCAGGGGCGTGGTCGACGCCGACGAGGACCCCGCGGAGGTGGCCGCCGCCGAGGCGGCGGCCGTCGCGAGGGCGCCCCGCAAGCGACGGCGGAGGCGCTGAACGGCGTCGTACAATCCACGGATGGACGCGGAAGTACGGCGCGCCCGGACCCCGTCCGGGCGCCGGGAGGAGGGCCGGTGACGGCCCCCGGGCGCATCGAGGAGCCCGGCCACGCGGCGACGGATGTCGCCCCGGTGGTCGAGGCCTTCCGCCGCCATCACCCCACCGTGCCGGTGGACATCATCGAACGCGCCCATGCGACCGCGGCGCGCCTCCACGAGGGGCAGATGCGCAAGAGCGGCGACCCCTACATCAGCCACCCGGTCGAGGTGGCCCGGATCCTCGCCGAGTACGGCCTCGACGCAGAGACGATCGCCGCCGCCCTGCTGCACGACACCGTCGAGGACACCGAGATCGGCCTGGACGAGATCCGCGCCGAGTTCGGCGAGACCACGGCGACGCTCATCGACGGCGTCACCAAACTGGACCGGGTCCGCTTCTCCAACCGTGAGCAGGCGCAGGCGGCGACGATCCGCAAGATGGTGGTGGCCATGGCCCGCGACGTGCGGGTGCTGCTGATCAAACTGGTGGACCGCCTCCACAACATCCGCACCATCAGCCCGCTGCGTCCCGAGAAGCAGGAGCGGATCGCCCGGGAGACCATCGAGGTGTACGCCCCGCTGGCGCACCGCCTCGGCGTGCAGGAGATCAAGCACGAGATGGAGGACCGATGCTTCGAGATCCTCCATCCGCTGCGCTACGCCGAGATCGAGACCCTGCTCAGCCAGCGGGCGCCGCAGCGCAACGCCTACCTGCAGGGCATCATCGCCGAGATCGAGGAGATGCTCGCTTCCCAGGGCGTCGAGGCGGAGGTGACCGGCCGGCCGAAACACATCTACTCCATCTACCGCAAGATGGTGGAGGGGGGCCGCTCCTTCGAGGAGATCCACGACCTCATCGGCATCAGGATCGTCACCCACGAGGTGGCCGACTGCTACGCCGCCCTCGGCATGGTCCACACGCAGTGGCCGCCGGTCCACGGCCGGTTCAAGGACTACATCGCGATGCCCAAGTTCAACCTCTACCAGAGCCTCCACACCACGGTGGTGGGCCGCGACGGCAAGCCGCTCGAGGTGCAGATCCGCACCCTCGAGATGCACGAACGGGCCGAGCGCGGCATCGCCGCCCACTGGCGGTACAAGGAGGGGGCGGGCCCCGAGGTGGAGGCGCTGCGGGCCATCACCTTCCTCGCCGAGGAGTACGACACGCCCGAGGAGTTCCTGGCCGGGCTGAAGATCGATCTCTACCAGGACGAGGTGTTCGTGCTGACGCCGGCCGGCGATGTCAAGGCGCTGCCGCGCGGCGCCACCGCGGTGGACTTCGCCTACTCGGTGCACACCGAGGTCGGCCACCGCTGCACCGGGGCCAAGGTCAACGGGCGCCTGGTGCCGCTGGACCGGCCGCTCGAGTCGGGCGACATCGTGGAGATCATGACCTCGAAGTCGGAGACGGAGGGCCCCAGCCGGGACTGGCTGGCATTCGTGCGGACGTCACGAGCGCACGCCAAGATCCGCCAGTGGTTCACCAGGGAGCGACGGGAGGCCGCCGAGTCCGACGGCCGCGAGCAGGTGCTCAAACTGCTGCGCCGCGAGGGGCTGGGGCTGACGGCAGCGACCCGCGACCAGCACCTGATGACCGTGGCCGGGGATCTCGGCTATCGCGACCTCGAATCGCTGCACGCCGCGGTGGGGTCGGGCAACGTCCAGGCGCCGACGGTGGTCGGGCGGCTGGTGCGGCTGGTGCGGCCCGACCAGGACGAGGACGACGACGACGACCTCGCCCCGGCCCGGACGCTGCGGCCGGGCGCGGCGATGCCGCCTCCCACCGGCGCCATCATCGTGGAGGGCCTCGACGACATGTGGACCCGGGTGGCCCGCTGCTGCTCGCCGGTGCCGGGGGACCCGATCGTCGGGTTCGTGACGGTGGGCCGGGGAGTGTCGGTGCATCGAGCCGACTGCACCAACATCGGGGCGCTCGGCGACCGGCCGGAGCGCATGGTGGAGGTGCAGTGGGGGAGCGACCGGGACACGGCGTTCCGCTCCCGTCTGCAGATCGAGGCGCTCGACCGCCATGGGCTGCTGCGGGACGTGACCAACGAGCTCGCCGACCTCGGCATCGACATCGTCGCCTCGTCGTCGCTGCGAGGACGCGACCGGGTCGCGGTGCTGCAGTTCGAGGTCGAGCTCTCCGACCGCGATCAGCTGGAGGTGGCGCTCGCCGCCCTCCGGTCGATCGACGGCGTCTACACCGCCTACCGGCTGGTGCCCGGCGGCGGGCCCGGCTGAGCGCCGGGGCGGTCAAGCGGCGTCGGCCTCCTGTCGATACCAGCATGGTCGTCGACGACGGGCAGGATCATGATCGGGCGCGTGAGCGCCGTGCGCCGTGAGGACGGCTTCACGCTGGTGGAGCTGATCGTCTCGCTGGTGATCGCCGTGATCCTGATGGTCGCGGTCACCGGCACCGTGCGCGGCGCATTGGCGAACTCGCGGGCCAACCGCTTCCGGCAGGAGGCGACCTCCGTCGCGATGGAGGCGTTCGAGTACAGCCGGAGGCTGGCGTGGGACAACCTCGCCATGGCGTCCATCGACCCGCAGGCGCCGCTGATCGACCCCGACGCAGGGGTCCTGCTCTCGTCCGAGACCGGCCTGCCCTCCAACGAGCCGCTCCTCCAGTGCCCCACCGGGGCGGTGCCGGCCAAGACCGTCTTCACGTCCGAGGACGTCACCTACACCGTGTGGCTCTACGTGACACAGGTGAACGCCTCGCTGCGCCGGGTGTACGCCCTCGTCGGGTGGGAGATGGAGGGGACGTCCTTCACGCACCGGTCGGAGAGCATCGTGTCGATCGTCTCCGCCGGCGGCATCACGGCCGGGGACCAACCGGTGTTCCCGGACGCCGCCATCGTGGCGACCGGCAACGTCTCGTTGGCGCCGGGCACCACGCAGAGCAGCCCGCCGACGGCGCACAGCGCCTCCATCTGGCTGAACCAGAGCTTCGCCAACCTGGACGCGGTGGTGGACGGCGACATCGTCGCCGGGGGTGTGGTCAACGCCACCCCGGCCAACGTGTACGGCACCATCGAGCAGAACGCGGGCACCCCCGTGAACGTGCCGACCGTGCCCGAGATCGAGGCGTGGCGGAGCGCCATGCGTGCGGAGGCGGTCGCCGGCGGCGCCACCGGCGGCAACCTGGTGGTGTCGGGCGGCACGCTCACCGCCCCGATGTACGTGGACGGCACGCTGGAGTTGCAGGGGACGGTGCACATCGCCGGCAGCGGCCCCGTGTACGCCTCGGGACTGCTGCGGCTGCAGGCCGGCGCGGTCGTGACCGCCGACGGCGCCCACCTCGTGTCCGACGCCACGATCGTCTTCGAGACCGGAGCCGAGTACCGGGTGGCGGAGCCGACCGCGGGGGGCGTGGTGGCGTTCGCCGCGAGCACGCAGGCGCTCCTGCTCCGCGGCGGCGACGACGGCACCGTCCAGGGCCTGGCGTACGCCCCGTACGGGGGGATCCTGCTGACCGGCGCCGAATCGTGGCACGGGACGCTGGTCGCACACGGGTCGGCCGGGCTGGGCGAGGTGGCGATGTCCGGCGGCATCGGGGTGGTCTACCCCGCCAATCTGCTCCCGACCTCTGCGATCGTGAACCCCCTGCGGCCCCCGCCGCCGGCGAGCGTGTGCGGCTGAGGTCAAGAACGCGGCACCCGCGGGCCGATAGGGAACCTCAGGCCGATCGAGAGCGCTGGAGGTCGCATGGTGCGGGGCAAGCTGCGGCGGGACGTCGTCGACACCGATGGGGGATTCACCCTCGTCGAGGTGTCGATCGCGCTCACCGGGCTGCTCCTCATCTCCTCGGTGATGATGTCGTTCTTCGTCGGTGCGACGCGGGTGGACGCCACCCACACCGCCGACGACGCGGCGCTGGAGCAACTGCGCGACGCCCGTCAGCGCATGAGCCGCGACGTGCGGGAGGCACGCCGTTTCACGGCGGCCGGGCCGCACGGGTTCACCGTGTGGGTGGACGACGGCTGGGACGAGGTCGTCGGCACCGACGAGCTGATCACCTGGAGCATCGACGTGGCCGGCAACCTGCGACGCGCGGTCGGCGAGTCGTCGCGGGTCGAGGCTCGCGGACTGTCGGTGGAGCGGTCCTACTTCGCGTTCGACGCCGCCAACCCGTCGAGCATCTCCTCGATGCGAATGCATCTGGAGGCCGAGGTGGAAGGCCCCGGCGGGGGCCCACCGACCGGCACACGGTCGCTCGACACCGAGATCACCTTGAGGAACGTCCCGTGACCCGCACCCGCGCCCCCCGACCCCGGGACCTCCGCCGCGACGAGCGGGGGATGGCCGTCGCCGCCGTCATGTTCCTGGGCCTGGCGGTGATGATGCTGACGTCGGTGATCGCGGTGCGGGCGTTCCGCCAGAGCGGCAGCACCGCGGCGGACGCCGAGTGGGAGACCACCCTGCACGTGGCCGAGTCTGGCCTCGACGACGGCCTGGTCCGCATGTACGACCAGCCCGGGTACACCACCGGGGAGGTGATGCCGAGCGGCTTCGACAGCCCGGAGGACGCCCGGGCCTGGGTGCTCGCCGCCGCCGACGCCCGTCCCGGCGGCGACCTGCGTGCTACTTCCGGTGGCGAGTACGTCGTGGTGCGGCCGGCCAACACTGCGGCGATCTTCTCCATCGGGTACGTGCCGTCTCGCGACGCCGCCGACCGCCGCGTCCGCATCGTCCACGCCATGATCGACGACGCCGTGGTGAGCGGAGGCTGGTACGCGCGCTACGCCGTGCTCGCCGGCGGTGAGCTCCTGCTGAACGGGAACCCGACCATCATCAGCGGCGCCACCGTCGGCGTGCACACCAACGACTACCTCGACATCCGGGGCAGCGTGTTCGTGGACGGCTGCCTGTCGGCGTCGGGCAGCAGCCGGGTGGTCGGCTCGATGAGCCAGGACCCCGGCTGCGGCACGCCCGGCGTGCAGGCCCCGGTGGAGATCCCGGCGATCGACGTCCGGTCGTTCTGGGAGTTCAGCATGTACGACCTGTGCCCCAGCGGCGTGGTGAAGGCCGGCCCCGCCCATCCCACGCAGGGCAACACGATCGGCTCGGCTCCGTGCACCGGGGCGACCCTGACGTCGCACGCCGACGCGGTGCCCTTCATGGGGTGGCGGTACAACGGCTGGACCGACACCCTCGCCCACCGGTGGCGCCACGAGAGCACCGGGCTGTACGACGGTGTGTTCTACGTGTACCGGGGCTCCGCCGACATGGCGGCCAGCCCGGGCTCGATCGCAGATCCCTGGCAGGTGACCCTGCTCGTGGAGGGGATCGGCTCGTGCCCCGGCATCACGGGCGGCGACATCGACGTCTCCGGCAGCCCGGTCATGGAGCCCTACCCCGAGACCCGCAACCTGCTGCTGGGTGCGGGGAGGGACATCGACCTCTCCGGGAGCCCGACCGTGGTGGGGTTGATCGCCGCCCACGAGCAGATCGACAACTCGGGCGGGGCACAGGGGAGCGAGGCCGCCCTGCTGTCCGAACTCGCCTGCGACTCGGTGGACGACACCATCGACGTGACCGAGATCTCCGGGAACCTGACGATCACCAACACCGGCCCCATCTCGACACCGTTCCCCGGATCGGAGACCATCCCGGTGGTCGCCGGGTGGGGCGAGCTGTGACCGCGCCGCTTCTGACTAGTCACACGGCGCCCGGCGAATAGCACCGCGAACCGGTCAAGGTGCGCGGGCGGCGGGTCGATTCAATCCCAGAGCGCGGTGCAGCGACGCCGCCGGAGGGCCCTATGGTGCGCGCCAATCGAGTTCATCGCCTCCTGGGCCGGATTCGTTCCGGCGAGGGCGGCTTCTCCATGGTCGAGGCGATGGTGGCCGTCACCATCCTGATGATCGCGATCATGATGAGCATGCAGCCGCTGATGGCTGCGATGATCCAGATCACCGACGCCCGCACCCTCACCGTGTCGGAGAACCTGGCCCAAGCCGAGATCGAGGCGATCCGCGCCCTGGACTACGGCGACGTGGGCAGCCCCGGGTACTCCCCCGACGGCGTGCTGCCCCGCACGCGCACCGAGACCGTCGAGGAGCGCGACTACCAGGTCGACATCGTGGTCACCTACGAGGGCTCGATCACCGGGTTGTCGATCATCGAGCAGGGCGGGGACGGCGTCCAGGGGTCGTTCGACCCCGGCGTGGACTACAAGTTCGTGCAGGTGACGGTGACACCGGCCGACTCGTCGTCGCCGCCGGTGGTGATGGAGACCCTGGTCGCCCCCGGCAACATCGGCGCCCACGAGGGGATCGCCAGCATCCGGGTGACGCTGGCCCGCTACGAGCCGTTCGAGCCGAGCACGGTGCCGTTCCCGTCGCTGACGATCACTTCCTCGCCGTCGCTGCCGATCCACTCCGGGGCGCACACCGAGCAGCAGGTGTTCGCCGACGTGCCCGAGGGCGACTACGTGGTGTCGCTCGACGTCGCCAACGGCTGGGTGATCCATCCCGACGACACGGCCGCAGGCCAGCAGAACGTCACCGCGACCCCCGGCCTGCTCACCGAGACGAACCTGCGCGTCTACCGCCCCGCGACGCTGGTAGCCACCATCCTCGATGCCGAGTCGGGCGAGGCGGTCCCCAACGCCCGGATCCGCCTCGTCCACAACCCGAGCGGCGTGCAGACCGACTACGCCCCCGGGGAGTACGCCATCACCGGGCTGATGCCGGACGCCTACGACATCTCGGTGTCCGCCGGCAGCTACTACGGCTGGTCGGCGACCTCCGTGAACATCCCCGCCGGCTACCCGAATCTGATCCACGAGCTGGTGGTCGAACTGGACCCGATCCCGCCCACGACCACCACCACGAGCACCACGACCACCACCACGACCACCACGACGGTCCCGACGAGCTCGACGACGACCACCGTCCCGACGAGCTCGACGACGACCACGTCCACGACCACCACGACCACGACGACGCTGCCCCCGGCGAACACGGTGACCATCAAGTTCGTGGTGAAGGACAACACCGGGCGGCGGGTGCACGGCGCCACGGTGGAGGTGCCCCATCCGACCCGGGGCACGCTGACCGCCGTCACCGACGACCGGGGCGAGGCATACCTCGACCTCGACGAGGACGACCGGTTCACCGCCACGGCCTCGACCGAGTGGGGCCACGGCCCCGACAGCGACGACTTCCGGGCCCGGAGCGGCACCACGGTGGACCTCAAGCTGGGCCGTCCCCGCAGCTACGGCACCTATGTGATGAGGAACGGCGACCGGGCGCAGTTCCTGGTCTCGGAGACCGGGAACAACTGGACGATCATCCCGCCCAACTACCAGGGCGAGGCGTCGTTCGTCGAGCGCAGCGGGTGGTTCCTGGTGGCCAAGCAGTGCGACGCCAACGGGTCGATCGAAGGCGCCACCTGGGTGTACGTCCGCAACAACAAGAACCTGTCGGTGTGGATCGGCGGGTGGTGCCCGTGGTGAGGTGGCTGCGCCGCGCCCTCGCCGGCGAAGGGGGATACACCATCGTCGAACTGTCGATGTCGATGATCCTGTCGTCACTGATCTTCGCCTCGGTGGTCACGGTGATCTACTCGTTCAGCCAGCAGGCCGGCGACACCACCCGGAGCGCCAACCTGCAGGGGACGGCGCGCGAACTGGTCGCCGACATGGTGGTGGAGTTGCGTCAGGCCGAGCGGGTGTCGCCGAACGGGCACCCGATCGAGTCGCTGACGCCGGGCTCCCTGGTGTTCTACTCCGATCGGCTGGAGACCGAGGGCCCGGAGCGCATCGTGTACGAGCGGCGCGACTGCGCCGACGGCATCTGCGAGCTGTGGGTGTCGCGCTACCCGGCGGTGGCCGGGACCGGCCCGTGGTGGGACTTCTCCGACGTCCCGGTGCAGACGGGCCTGGTCCTGCATCGGCTGCCCGACGACGAACCGCTGTTCCAGGGGGCCGACTGGGTCGGCGAGCCGGCGGCCAAGGAGTTCATCAACTACTGCGGCCCGAGCGGGCCGGTGTGCGACTTCCCGCTCGTGGACATCACCTTCCGCACCCGGCCGGTCGGCACCAGCGAGGGCGGTGACTTCATCCTGGAGGTGCAGGAGGAGGTGAGGCTGCGCAATGAGTGAGCACGCGCCGCTCGACCGCCGCGAGGGCGGGTTCGCCCTGGTGGCGGTGATCCTGGGGATCGGGGCGATGGTGTTCATCGTGGCGATGCTCTTCCAGCAGGCGTCCTCGGAGTACCGCAGCGCCCAGTACCAGCGGCGCGAGGACACGCTCGTCGCCGGTGCCGAGGCGATGCTGGAGCGCTACGCCGCCAAGCTGACGATCGACCCCGTGTACTACGAGCAGTGGGTGGACGAGGCCGAATTGCCCCGCCGCTGCGTCACGGCCGGCTCCCTCCACTACTACAGCGTGGTGCAGCCCGGCAACGAGTGGTTCGACGACTGCGGGGAGTGGGAGTACGAAGACCCCGGCGACTACTTCGCCCACCCCAAACTCGACGGCAAGGACGACAACGTGAGCGACGACATCGTCGCGCTCCTCACCGTCGAGCCCCCGACGGCGTCGAGCGACCTCCGGGTGACGGTGGTGGCCCGCAACACCGAGTTCGAGCACACCAGGGCGATCTCCGCCGACATCCGTCCCGAGTCGATCTCGGAGTTCGCCTTCATGACCCTCGAGGACCAGAACTTCGGTGCCGGCGCGCACACCTACGGCAAGGTCTACAGCGGCGACGACATCAACTACGCAAGCGGCGGCTACGCCCACCGTGACATCTACGCCGAGGACGGCATCGGCGTGGACTCCGGCTACGGGCCGCCGACGCTGGTGGACGGGGCGCGCGCCTTCGACGGGCGGCCGGGGGGCTACCCCGACATCCGGACGGTGTTCCCCGAGCCCATCGACTTCGAGGACTTCTGGGACGACCTCTCGCTGATCCAGTCGGTGGCCTGCAACTCGGGCGGGCTGTGCCTGAGCCGGTCCGAGAACCCCTCCCTGGGGCTGTCGTCCACGCCGACGGCGTGGCTCATCGAGCCGCAGGTGGCGGGCTCCTCCACCAACCTGCGGGTGTCGGTGGCGTACACGAACAACTCGACCTCGTGCCTCACCTCCGAGGAGTGGTGGTGGCTCAACTCCGGCAACGCGTCGTGGAACTACCTCGGCACCTTCCCGGCGCCCGGCAACGGGGTGGTGTGGGTGGACGGCCACACGGTGATCGGCATGCCGGGACAGACGTCCACGATCAGCGGCGCCCTGACCATCTACGCCGGCCGCAACGGTTCGGCGAAGAACATCGTCATCGCCTCCGACATCGCCTACCGCTCCGGCAGCACCGGCACCGACGTCCTCGGCCTCATCTCCAGCGACTGGGTGATCATCAACCCGTACGCCATCGGCTCCGACCGGGAGATGAACATCTCCGCCGCGATGCTCGAGCAGGGCGGCACCATGTGGGTGGCGCGCACCTGCGGCTACGACGGCTACGACGTGGTCGGCCAGGGCTCGTCGTACCCGACGCTCAACACCTTCGGGAGCCAGGCCCGGCGCCAGACCGGCAACATGTCGGCCCAGTTCGCCATCCGCAACTACGAGTTCGACGCCCGGCTGGAGCGCCTCCGGCCCCCGCTGTACCCGCTGCTCGGCGACAGCTGGACGTACGGCAACTGGGTGGAGATCCAGCCGCCGTGCTGGGCGCGGCCCGGCTCCGCGAACTGCCCGTAGCGGGACGCTGCGGCGGGCCGGGGGCGGCGGCGACCTAACCTGGCCCGATGCAGATCCACGGGGCCCCGCTGTGGCTGGCCGCCACCAACTGCTACGTCGTGTCGGGCGACGGCGAGACCGGCGTCATCGTCGACGCCCCGCCCGGCCTGGCCGAGATCTCCCAGATCGTCGAGCGCGCCGGCATCGTGCCGGTGGCCCTGCTGGCCACCCACGGCCACATCGACCACATCGGGGCCGCAGGGCAGGTGACCCGCCGCTACGCCATGGTGGGCTACCTGCACCCCGACGACGATTGGCTCGCCTCCGACCCCGCCGCGCAGCTGCGGATGATGTTCGGGATGCAGCCCGACGGCGACTACGCCCCTCCGGAGCGGTACGAGGCGCTCGCCGACGGGATGGTGCTCGATCTGGCCGGGCTGTCGCTGGAGGTGCTGCACACGCCGGGGCACACCCCCGGCCACGTCTGCTTCCGGGTGGCCGACGAGGCGGTGCTGTTCTCCGGAGACCACCTCTTTGCCGGGTCGATCGGCCGCACCGACCTGCCGGGAGGCGACTACGACGCCCTGATGGCGTCGATGGAGTCGAAGATCGCCCCCCTGCCCCCCGAGACCGACGTGCTGCCCGGCCACGGGCCCGCCACTACCATCGCCCGCGAACTGGCAGCCAACCCCTTCCTGACTCCCTTCCGATCGTGATTCCCCAAGCGCCCAAGGGCACCGACGACATCCTCCCTCCCGCTTCGGAGAAGTGGCGGACGCTGCTGCGCGGCTTCGAGGACCTGGCCCGCCGCTACGGGTACGCCCTGACCATGACGCCGCTGTTCGAGGCCACCGAGTTGTTCTCCCGCGGGGTGGGGGAGGAGACCGAGGTCGTCGAGAAGCAGATGTACACGTTCGCCGACAAGAGCGACCGATCGCTGACCCTGCGGCCGGAGGCGACGGCCTCGGTGGTGCGGGCCTACCTGGGGGCGGGGCTCCAGGGAGTCTTCAAGGGGTACTACGCCGGCCCCATGTTCCGCTACGAGCAGCCCCAGTCGGGGCGCCGGCGCCAGTTCTTCCAGGTGGGGGTGGAGTACCTGGCCGAGCCGTCGCCCGACGCCGACGTCGAGGTGATCGAGGTGGGCTACCGCCTGCTCGCCGACGCGGGGGTCACCGGCGTGGGCGTGCGCCTGAACACGCTGGGCGACCCGGCCGATCGGGCGGCCTACCGCGACGAACTGCGGTCGTTCCTGCGCGGGCGCGCCGGCGACCTGTCACCCGACGCCCGCCGCCGCCTGGAAGGGAACCCGCTGCGGGTGCTCGACAGCAAGGCCGACGCGGAGGTGGTGGCCGACGCCCCGGCCCCGATCGACTCGATCGGTGGTGAGGCCGCCGCCCACTTCAGCGGCGTGCGCGCAGGCCTCGACCGGGCCGGGATCCCCTACGAGATCGCCCCGCGGCTGGTGCGGGGCCTCGACTACTACAACCGCACGGTGTTCGAGTACGTGTCGGCGGACTACACGGCCGCCCAGGACGCGTTGGGCGGCGGAGGCCGCTACGACCCCCTCGCCGAGATGCTGGGCGGCCCCCCGGTGGCCGCCGTGGGCCTGGCGATGGGGGTGGACCGCATCGTGCTGGCGATGCCGGACCCCGAGCCGGCGGGGCCGGACGTGTTCGTGGTGCTGGCCGACCCGCAGCGGCGAGCCGAGGCGCTCGGCATGGTGGGCCGGCTGCGCGAGGCCGGCCTGTGGGCCGAGATGGACCTCGGGGAGCGCTCCCTGAAGGCGCAGTTCAAGGTGGCCGGCCGCCGGTCCGCCCGCCTGGTGGCGGTGGTCGGGGACGAATGGGACGAGGGGGAGGTCACCGTCCGTCGCATGGCCGACGGTGAGGAGTCGAGGGTGGCGATCGAGGAGGTGCCCGCATGGGCGAGCCGGTGAGGAGCGACCGGGCGGGAGAGCTGCGCGCCTCCGATGCGGGCCGGGAGGTGCGCCTGGCCGGGTGGGTCGCCTCGCGGCGAGACCTGGGCGGGGTGGTGTTCCTGGTGCTGCGCGACGCCTCGGGCGAGGCGCAGGTGGTGGTCGACCCGCAGGCCGTCCCGGCGGCCGGCGAGGTGGCCAAGGACCTGCGGGACGAGTACTGCATCACCGTGTCCGGCACGGTGCGGCCCCGCCCCGACGGCACCGTCAACCCCGGCATGGCGACCGGCGAGATCGAGGTGGCCGCCGCCGACGTGCGGGTGTTGAGCCCCTCCGACCCCTTGCCGTTCCAGATCGACGACCGCGCCGACGTGGACGAGGTGCGGCGCCTGCAGTGGCGGTACCTGGACCTGCGCCGCCCCCGCATGAAGGCCAACCTCATCGCCCGCTCCCGTGCCGTCTCCGCGATGCGGCGCTCGATGGAGGGCCAGGGGTTCCTCGAGGTCGAGACGCCGACGCTGATCCGTTCCACCCCCGAGGGGGCGCGGGACATGCTGGTGCCGAGCCGCCTGCGGGCCGGGTCGTTCTACGCCCTGCCGCAGTCGCCCCAGCTGTTCAAACAGTTGCTGATGATCGGCGGCGTCGAGCGGTACTACCAGATCGCCCGCTGCTACCGCGACGAGGACTTCCGCAGCGACCGGCAGCTGGAGTTCGCCCAGCTCGACCTGGAGGGCGCCTTCTGGGGCCGGGACGACGTGCTCGCCACGCTCGAATCGGTGATGGTGGAGGTGGCCCGCGAGCTGCGGGGCGTGGAGCTGTCCACGCCGTTCCCGCGGCTCACCTACCGGGAGGCGATGGCCCGCTACGGCACCGACAAGCCCGACGTCCGCCTGGGCATGGAGATCTGCGACCTGGGCGGGGCGTTCGCCGGCACCGGGTTCAAGGCGTTCGCCGGCGTGCTCGACGCCGGCGGGGTGGTCCGGGGCATCAACGCCGGCCCGCTGGGCATGGGGCGCTCGGGGCTCGACGCCCTCGGCGACCTGGCGAAGGGCGCCGGGGCCAAGGGCCTGGCCTGGCTGGTGGTGGAGGACGACGGCTCGCTCCGCTCGCCGATCGCCAAGTTCCTCGGCGACGACGAGGCGGCCGCCGTCAAGGAGGCGATGGGCGCCGGGCCCGGCGACACGCTGCTGCTGGTGGCCGACACCCCCGAGATCGCCGCACCGGCGCTCGACCGGGTGCGCCGCCACCTGGGGGAGCCCGACGACCCCGACGAGCTGGCCTTCCTGTGGGTGATCGACTTCCCGGTGTTCGAGAAGGCCCCCGACGGTTCCCTGGCGCCGGCGCACCACCCCTTCACCTCGCCGCACGACGTGGACGAGATGGGCTCCGACCCCGAGCACGCCCTGTCGCACGCCTACGACCTGGTGCTCAACGGCAGCGAGCTGGGGTCGGGCAGCGTGCGGATCCACGACCCCGAGGTGCAGCGGCGCGTGTTCGAGATCCTGGGGATCTCCGACGAGGAGGCGGAGAGCCGCTTCGGGTGGTTCCTGGAGGCGCTCCGCTACGGGACGCCGCCGCACGCCGGTTTCGCGGTGGGCATCGACCGCCTGGTCTCGATCCTGCAGGGTGAGCCCAACATCCGCGAGGTCATCCCGTTCCCCAAGACGCAGACCGGCGCCGACCCGCTGACGAAGGCCCCGACGCCGGTGGCGGCCGACCAGCTGGCCGAGCTGGGCCTGGAGGCGGCCGGGGAGGACGCCGACGGCGTCGCGGGGGGCGACGGCGCCGCCGGGGAGGGCGGCGGCGCATCGGCGGGATGATGGACGACCTGTTCGCCGAGGAGCGGGCGGCACGGCGTCGAGAGGCGGAGCCCCTGGCGGCCCGGATGCGCCCCCGCAGCCTCGACGAGGTGGTCGGCCAGCCCCACCTGCTCGACGAGGGGGCGGCCTTCGGCGCCATGGTGCGTGCCGGGCGCCCGGTGTCGATGATCCTGTGGGGCCCGCCCGGCACCGGCAAGACGACGCTCGCCCACCTGGTCGCCGAGGAGACGGATGCCGCCTTCGCCGTGCTCTCCGCCACCTCGGCGGGCGTCAAGGACGTGCGGGAGGTGCTCGCCGCCGCCACCCGGAGGCTGGAGGAGTCGGGTCGGCGCACGGTGCTGTTCCTGGACGAGATCCATCGCTTCAACAAGGCCCAGCAGGACGCGCTCCTGCCGGGGGTGGAGGCCGGGGTCGTGATCCTGGTCGGCGCCACCACCGAGAACCCCTTCTTCGAGGTGAACTCGCCGCTCATCAGCCGCGCCAGCCTGTTCCGGCTGGAGCCGCTCGGCACGGGATCGATCGAGGCACTGCTGGTCCGAGCCATGGACGATGCCGAACGCGGCCTCGGAGGGAGGGGGCTGTCCCTGGACGTCGAGGCCGCAGCCGCCCTCGCCGAGCGCAGCGGCGGCGACGCCCGCCTCGCCTACAACGCCCTGGAGCTGGCGGCGGTGATCGTCGAGGGGAGGGGCGGCGACCGCATCGACACCGACACGGTCGAGGAGGCGTTGCAGCGGCGCATCGTCCGCTACGACAAGAAGGGCGACCAGCACTACGACGTGATCTCGGCGTTCATCAAGAGCATCCGCGGATCCGACCCCGATGCCGCTGCCTACTGGCTCGCCACCATGCTGGAGGCCGGCGAGGACCCCGAGTTCATCGCCCGTCGCATGATCGTCCTCGCCTCGGAGGACGTCGGCCTCGCCCACCCCGGGGCGCTCGGCGTGGCGGTGGACGCCGCCAGGGCACTCGCCTACGTGGGCCTCCCCGAGGCCGCCTACGCCCTGCATCACGCCGCGCTGTACCTGGCGGCGGCCCCCAAGTCGGACTCGGTGAAGCGGGCGATGGGCGAGGCGCGGCGTGCCGTGGAGGAGACCCCGGCGGCCACGGTCCCGCCCCACCTGCGCTCCACCGGGTACCGCGGCGCGGAGGCGCTCGGGCACGGCTCCGGCTACCGCTACCCCCACGACCACCCCGATTCGCTGGTCGCACAGCAGTACCTCCCCGACGAGGCCGAGGGCCGCGTGATCTACCGGCCGGGCCGGACCGGGGCCGAGGCGCGCCTCGCCGAGCACCTCGCCGAAGTGGACCGGCGGATGGGCAGGCCTCCCCGCGGGGAGTGAGTACCCTGGCGCCCATGCCCGGGCACCTTCCGCAGGCCGATGGTCGACGCGCGGGCGGGGTGAGGCGATGACCCCCCGCACCGGCGCCGAGATCCGCCGCGCCTTCCTCGACTTCTTCCGCGAGCACGACCACACGATCGTGCCGTCCGCATCGCTGATCCCCGTGGACCCGACGCTGCTGCTGGTCAATGCCGGGATGGTGCCGTTCAAGCCCTACTTCCTCGGCGAGGACCCGGCCCCGTACCACCGGGCCGCCTCGGCGCAGAAGGTGGTGCGGACCGTGGACATCGACATCGTCGGCACCACCTCGCGCCACGCCACCTTCTTCGAGATGCTGGGCAACTTCTCCTTCGGCGACTACTTCAAGGAGTTGGCCATCCCGCTCGCCTACGAGTTCGTCACCGAGGGCCTCGGGTTCGACCCCGACGTGCTCTGGTACACCATCTACGAGGACGACGACGAGGCGGCCGCCATCTGGATCGACGGCGTCGGCGTCCCCGCCGAGCGGGTGCAGCGCGGCGGGGTGGAGGAAGGCACGTTCTGGCAGATGGGCGTCCCCGGGCCCTGCGGGCCCTCGTCGGAGATCTTCGTGGACCGCGGGCCTGCCTTCGGGCCGGACGGCGGGCCGATCGGGGCGGGGGAGCCGGGCGAGCACCGGTTCATCGAGTTGTGGAACCTGGTGTTCATGCAGAACGTCCAGGACGAGCCGTATCACGTGGTCGGCGACCTGCCCGCCAAGAACATCGACACCGGCATGGGCCTGGAGCGTGCCGCCATGCTGCTGCAGGGGGTCGGGTCGCTGTTCGACACCGACCTGGTGCGGACGGTGCTGGCCACCGGCGAGCGCCTCACCGGCGCCAGCTACGGCGACGACGACCGCGCCGACGTGGCGCTGCGGATCCTGGCCGACCACGGCCGGGCGATCACGTTCCTCATCTCCGACGGCGTCGTGCCCTCCAACGAAGGCAGGGGCTACGTGCTGCGGCGCCTCATCCGGCGCCTGGTCCGCCACGCATGGAGCCTCGGTGCCCGCGACGTCGTCACCCCGGCCCTCATCGGCACCACCGTCGAGGTGATGGGCGACGGCTACCCGGCGATCGTGGCCGGGCGGGACGGCATCGTGGAGATGGCCGAGCGCGAGGAGACGCGCTTCCGCCGCACGCTGGACTCCGGGTACCGGTTGCTGGAGGGCCACCTCGACGCCCTCGAGGACGGGGGCGAGGTGGAGGGCGAGGTCGCCTTCAAGTTGCACGACACGTACGGCTTCCCGGTGGAGCTGACCCAGGAGATCGCCGCCGAACGGGGCGTGGCCGTGGACCGTGCCGGTTTCGACGTGGAGATGGCCGCCCAGCGCGAACGCGCCCGCTCGGCCCGCAAGGCCGACCTGGGCGACGCCGCCCCGGTGTACCGCGAGATCTACGACGAGGCGGGGCCGACCGCGTTCACCGGCTACGAGGGCACCACCGGCGCCGGCCGCATCCTCAGCATCCTGCGCGAAGGCGAGCCGGTGGAGGCCGCTGCCGAGGGCGAGGAGATCGAGGTGTTCCTGGATCGGACCCCGTTCTACGCCGAGGCCGGCGGACAGGTGGGGGACACCGGGCGGATCACCACCGAGACCGGGGAGGTGCGGGTGGCGGACACCCAGTTCGCCGTGCAGGGCCTCAACGGCCACCGCGCCCGCGTCACCTCGGGCACGGTCCGGGTGGGGCAGGACGCGACCACCTCTGTGGACGAGGGGCGGCGGGAGCGGATCCGCAAGTCGCACACCGGCACCCACATCCTGCACTGGGCGTTGCGGAGCGTCCTCGGCAATCACGTCCAGCAGGCGGGGTCGATGGTCACCGACGGCAGGCTCCGCTTCGACTTCAGCCACTACGCAGGAGTGGAGCACGACGCGCTCGAGGAGGTGGAGCAGGCCGCCAACGAGCGGGTCATCGAGAACTCGACCGTGCACTCGTTCGAGGTCACCCGCGAGGAGGCCGAGGACCTGGGGGCGCTCGCCTTCTTCGGCGACAAGTACGGCGACCGGGTGCGAGTGGTGCAGGCGGGTGACTTCAGCCGCGAGCTGTGCGGCGGCACCCACGTGCCCAGCACCGGGCAGGTGGGCCCGCTCGTCGTGGTGGGGGAGTCGTCCATCGGCTCCAACCTGCGGCGCATCGAAGCGTTGACCGGCAGCGTCGCCTACGAGTACGTGGGGGAGTTGCGCCGGCGTCTGCGTGACACCGCTGCGGTGCTGCGGTCGCAGCCCGACCAGGTGGTGGAGGCGGCCCGCTCGATGACCCAGCGGATCGCCGACCAGGAGGCGCGCATCGAGGCGTTCGAGGCCCAGGCCCGCTCCGGTGCGGCGGCGAGCCTCGTCGAGTCCGCCGAGGAGGTCGGCGGCGCCAAGCTGGTCGTGGCCGCCGTGCCCGGCTCGTCGCCGGACGAGTTGCGGGCGCTGGCGTTGCAGATCCGCGATCGGTTGGGCACCGGCATCGTCGTGCTCGGCGCCGAGCGGGATGGCAAGGGCGGCCTGGTGGGGGCGGTGACGCCCGACCTGGCGGCCGACGGCGTCTCCGCCGGCGAACTGGTTTCCGGGCCGGCGCGGATCATGGGAGGCGGCGGGAGCCGCGACCCCGAGCTGTCCCAGGCCGGCGGGCCGCAGGGCGACCGCCTCCCGGAGGCGCTGGAGGCCGCGTCGGAGGCGGGCATGGCCGCCCTCCGGGGCCGATCGTGAGCCGCATCGTCGGCCTCGACCCGGGTGCGGTCCGGATCGGGGTGGCGGTCAGCGACGCGCTGCACGTCACCGCCCAGCCGCACGGCAACCTGCCCGCCGACGCCGGAGACCTCGACGATCGGCTGCGGCGTCTCGCCGCCGACACCGAAGCAGAGCGGTTCGTCGTCGGCCTGCCGGTGAGCCTGGACGGCACCGAAGGCCCGGCCGCAGTGCTTGCCAGGGACCTGGCCACGCGGGTGGAGGCGGCGACCGGCCTCCCGGTGGACCTGTACGACGAGAGGTTCAGTACCGTCACCGCAGAGCGGCTGCTGGTGTCTGCCGGCGTCCGCCGCCGGCGCCGCAAGGATGCCCGCGACCGGGTGGCGGCCGCGGTCTTCCTGCAGGCATACCTGGATGGGAGGCGATGAGCTACTACGACGAGTACCCGGAGCCGGAGCCCCGCCGCCGCTGGGTCCCCGTGGTCAAGTGGACCGCGGTGGCCGCCCTCCTCGTGGGGTCGCTGGTCCTGGGCGTGGCGGGGATGAAGGTGCTGGCCGGCTACGTCGGCGACCTGATCGGCACCGACCAGACCACCGTGGTCGCCGGGGAGCCGGTGCAGGTGGAGGTCCTCCCCGGCTCGAGCGCACGGCAGATCGGCGACTTGCTGGTGGAGGCGGGCGTGGTCTCGTCGGCCGGCGAGTTCGACCGCTACGTGCGCGACACCGGGGTGAGCAACCGTCTGCAGGCGGGCCTCTACGAGCTGACGACGGGGATGGAGGTGGCCGACGTGGTGGCCGTCCTCACCGAGGGGCCCGACACCGGCGACGTCTACCGGCTCACCGTCATCGAGGGCCTGACCGCGGTGCAGACGCTGCAGTCCATCGCCCGCCAGACCGACTTCACGGTGCTGGAACTGGAGCAGACCCTGCTGGGCGGTGACGTCACCACGGCCCTGTTGCCGCCCGGCGTGCCCGGCCTGACCGCGTGGGAGGGCCTGCTCTTCCCGGACACGTACGAGTTCGCGGACGACGCCACGGCCGACGAGGTGCTCCAGGTGCTCGCCGACACCGCAGAGCAGCGGGTCGCGTCGATCGACTGGTCCATGCTCGAGGCGCGGGGCCTCACGCCCTACGAGGGGATGGTCATCGCCTCGATGATCGAACGGGAGGCGCTCCTCGACGAGGAGCGTCCGTTGATCTCCAGCGTCGTGTTCAACCGCCTCGACGAGGGGATGCTGCTGCAGATCGACGCCACGGTCGTGTACGCCGTCGGCGGCACGACGGCGCTGACGTTCGAGGACCTGGAGGTGGACAGCCCGTACAACACCTACCGGTACCCGGGGCTGCCGCCGACCCCGATCGCCGGGGTGCGGCTCGCCTCGCTGGCGGCCGCCGCCGCGCCCGCCGACACCGACTACCTCTACTACGTGCTGACCGGCGAGGACGGCTCCCACAGCTTCACCGACGACTTCGACGAGTTCCTCCGGCTGCAGGAGCAGGCGCGCATCGACGGCGTGATCCCGTGAGGCTCGCCGTCCTCGGCGACCCGGTGGCGCACTCCCGCTCCCCGGCCATCCACACCGCGGCCCTCGCCGCTGCCGGCATCGAGGGCTCCTACACGGCGAGGCGCGTGGATGCGGCCGGCCTGGCGGAGGCCCTGGACGAGATCCGTGCCGGGACGCTCGACGGCGCCAACGTCACCATGCCCCACAAGGCGGCCGCGGCCCGACTCGCCGATGCGGCAGACGACGCGGTGCGCGCCACCGGGGCGGCCAACACCCTGCGGCGGCGCCCGGGTGCCCCGGGCGAGGTGGAGTCCGCCAACACCGACGTCGGCGGCATCGCCGCCGCGGCGCGCAAGGCCGGGATCCCCTCCGGGGGGCCGGTGCTGGTGCTGGGGGCCGGGGGGTCGGCGCGCGCCGCGATCGCGGCCTTCGCCGGCCGGGCCGTGCAGTGTTCGGTCCGGCGCGACGGCACTGTGCCCGGGGTGCCTGCCGTCCCCTGGGGCGTGCCGGTCGACGGTGCGGTGGTGGTGAACGCCACCCCGCTCGGGATGGAGGGCGAGCCCCTGCCGGACGGCCTGCTGGCCGCGGCATCCGGCCTCGTCGACCTCCCCTACGGCGCACGACGGACGCCGGCGGTAGCGGCGGCGCTGGCCGCAGGGATCCCGGTCGCCGACGGCCTCGCCGTGCTCGTGGCACAGGCGGCGCTGTCGTTCACCTGGTGGACCGGCGTGGAGGCCCCGATGGCCGTCATGGAGGCCGCAGCCCGGGCCCGCTGACCGCTCAAGCAGGCCCCCGGGGGTGCCGAAGCAGCACCTTGAGTCCCGACAAGGAGCCGGATTGCCCCCACGCGGCGATCACTTCGGATTGATGCTCCTCGAGGAGGGCCTGGTGACGCAGGCCGACCTCGAGCGGGCCAAGAGCCTCCAGATGGAGACGGGGGAGACCCTGTCGCGCGTCCTGGTGGACGAGGACATGGTGCCCGAGACCGACCTGGTCCGGGTGCTCGCCCGCCACGTCGGCGCCGAATTCGTGAACCTGGCCGAGACGACGATCGATCCCGCCGCCGCCGCCCTCGTCCCCGAGGCGATCGCCAGGCGCCACGGCGTCATCCCCATCGCGTTCGAGGGCGAGCGCCTCGTGCTGGCGATGGCCGACCCGGGCAACGTCCTGGTCATCGACGACATCCGCGCCATCACCGGCCGTCCGGTGACGGTGCGGGTCGCCACCCGGTCCGACATCGAGGACGCCATCCGGCGGGTGAACCGCCTCGACGACTCGGTGGCCGATTTCACCGACCTCATCGCCGACGACGAGGTCGACGAGGACCTCTCCAAGCTCGAGGCGGCCGTCGAGGAGGCGCCGATCGTCAAACTGGTCAACACCCTGGTCAGCAGGGCGGTGACCGAGCGCGCCTCCGACATCCACATCGAGCCGGCCGAGCGCGACCTGCGGGTGCGGTTCCGCATCGACGGCGTGCTCCACGAGATCATGACGACTCCGAAGTCGGTGGCCGGCGCGGTCGTGTCCCGCCTCAAGATCATGGCCGACCTCGACATCGCCGAGCGCAGGGTGCCCCAGGACGGCCGCGTCAGCCTGAAGGTGGCGGGCCGCCAGATCGACCTGCGGGTGGCGACGCTGCCGACCATCTACGGCGAGAAGGTGGTCATCCGGATCCTCGACAAGGACGACGCCATCCTGGCGCTCGAGGACCTCGGCTTCCTGCCGCGTTCGCTCGACCGCTTCCGGGACTCCTACTCCAAGCCGTACGGGGCGATCCTGGTGACCGGCCCGACCGGGTCCGGCAAGACCACGACGCTGTACAGCACGCTGAACATCGTCAACCAGCCCGACCGGCACATCATCACCGTCGAGGACCCGGTGGAGTACCGGCTCCCCGGCGTGATCCAGGTGCAGGTGAACCGCAAGGCCGGGCTGCTCTTCGCCACGGCGCTCAAGTCGATCCTGCGGTCCGACCCCGACGTGGTGCTCATCGGTGAGGTGCGCGACACCGAGACGGCCAAGATCGCCGTCGAGGCCGCCCTCACCGGCCACCTGGTGCTCACCACCCTCCACACCAACGACGCCTCGTCCTCGATCGGGCGGCTCGTCGACATGGGCGTGGAGCCGTACCTGGTGTCGTCGGCGCTGGACTCGATCGTCGCCCAGCGGCTCGCCCGCCGGGTGTGCGAGCGCTGCCGGCAGCCGCGCGAGGCCACCCGGGAGATGATGGCGGAGATGGGGCACGGGCCCGACGAGCCCCCGATCACGGTGTACGACGCCGTCGGGTGCAAGGCGTGCTCGGACACCGGCTACCGGGGCCGGGTGAGCGTCAACGAGGTGCTCCTCGTCAGCGAGGAGATCCAGCGGATGGCGGTGGAGCGCCGACCCTCCGACGAGATCAGGGCCATCGCCGTGGAACAGGGGATGCTGACCCTGCGCGAGGACGGCATGGAGAAGGTCCGGCTCGGCATGACCACGCTGGAAGAGATCCTGAGGGTGGTGGTGTAGATGACCCAGGCCGCAGAGCAGTTGGGGAAGATCCTCGTAGAGCGCAACGTGCTCTCGGCGGACGATCTCGCCCGGCACGCCGCCGCCGCCGCCGAGACCGGGGCGCCGCTGGCGCAGGTGCTGGCCGAGCGCCTGCCGGCAGGGCGGGAGACCGTCCTGCGGGTGGCCGCCGAGCGCCTCGGCATGGGCTTCTACCGGCCCGGCACCGACCCCGAGCCGTCGCTCGACGCGTTGCGGGTGATGGAGCGGTCGATGGCCGACGAGCACGTCGCCCTGCCGGTGGCGGTGTCGGCCACCGAGGTCCACCTGGCGATGGCCGATCCCTTCGACCGGAGGGCGCTGGCGGCCATCCACAAGATCACCGGGTTCCGCGTGGTGCCGCTCCTGGCGGCCGGAGACGCCCTTCCCGAGGCGATCTCCGCCGCCTACGCCCGTCTCGAGCAACAGCCGGCGGCCCGCCCCGCCCCCGGCGGCGGGCGCATCGGCGTCGCCGAGGCCGACATGCACGTCAACGACCTGCTGCTGCGCCTCGTGGAGATGGGAGGCTCCGACCTGCACCTGACCGCCGGCACGGTGCCGCAGGTGCGCGTCGACGGCCGCATGATCCCCCTCGACGACGCGCCCCGGCTGACGCCCCAGATGCTGCAGATGCTCGTGTACTCGATGCTCACCGGCGACCAGCGCGAGAAGTTCGAGGACGACCTCGAGCTCGACTTCTCCCACCCCATCGCCGGCACCGGCCGCTTCCGGGTGAACGCCTTCTTCCAGCGCGGCTCGGTCGGCGCGGTGATGCGGGCCATCCCCGACGAGGTGCCGAGCCTGGAGGACCTCAACATGCCGGCGGCGGTCCGCCAGTTCGCAGGACTGCCGCGCGGGCTGGTGCTGGTGACCGGCGCCACCGGGTCCGGCAAGTCCACCACGCTCGCCTCGCTGGTGGACCTCATCAACGAGACCAGGGCCGTCCACATCATGACCGTGGAGGACCCGATCGAGTTCCTGCACCGCCACAAGCGGGCCATCGTCAACCAGCGCGAGGTCGGCCAGGACACCACGTCGTTCTCGCTGGCGCTGCGCCAGGCGCTGCGCCAGGACCCCGACGTGATCCTGGTCGGCGAGTTGCGCGACCTGGAGACGATGTCGACCGCCCTGACCGCAGCGGAGACCGGGCACCTGGTGTTCGCCACGCTGCACACCCAGTCGGCGGCGCTGTCGGTGGAGCGGATGATCGACGTGTTCCCCTCGCACCAGCAGCAGCAGGTGCGGGTGCAGTTGGCCGGGTCGCTGCAGGGGATCGTCACGCAGCAACTGCTGCCCACCATCGAGGGCACCGGCCGGATCGCCGCCGTCGAGGTGCTGGTGGCCACGGCCGCGATGCGGAACCTGATCCGGGAGGGCAAGCAGCACCAGATCACCTCGCTGATGCAGTCGGGCGGCAAGCACGGCATGCAGACCATGGACCAGGCCCTCGCCATGCTCGTCCGCTCCGGCCGGGTGGCCATGAAGGACGCCGAAGAGCAGGCCCTGGACGTCGCCGAGTTGCGGAACCTCACCGGGAGGGCGTGAGCATGACCACCAGCATGATGTTCGAGTTCAAGGCCAGGGACCGCACCGGCAAGGTCCACGAGGGCCAGCTGGAGGCGTCGTCGAACGGCGCGGTGGTGCGCACCCTCAAGGACCGCGGCCTCATGCCGTTGTCGGTGACCGAGAAGAAGGCGTCGGCGCTGCAGAAGGAGATCCGGATCCCCGGGTTCGGCGGCAAGGTGAAGCAGAAGGAGATGGCCATCTTCAGCCGCCAGCTGGCGACCATGGTCAACTCCGGCCTCACCCTGATCCGGTCGCTGAGCATCCTGGAGGACCAGAGCGAGAACCCGGTCCTGAAGCAGATCGTGTCCGAGGTGCGGTCCAAGGTGGAGCAGGGCGTCAGCCTGTCGGTGGCCCTCGAGGACCACCCCAAGGCGTTCAGCACCCTGTACGTGTCGATGGTGCGGGCCGGCGAGGTCGGCGGCGCGCTCGACGAGACGCTCATCCGCCTCGCCGACACCCTGGAGTCCCAGGCCCGGCTCCGCAGCCAGATCAAGTCGGCGATGGCCTACCCGGTCGTCGTCCTGAACCTGATCGTGTTCATCGTCCTGGCGATGCTCGTCTTCGTGGTGCCGATCTTCGAGAAGATGTACGCCGACCTGGGCGGGACGCTGCCGTTCCCCACGCAGATCCTGATCAACATCTCCCGCTTCATCACCGGCAAGTGGTGGCTGATCGCCGGCGTGGTCGGCGGCTTCGTGTACGCGTTCCGCTCCTGGAAGCGTTCTGAGCAGGGCCACCGCCAGTGGGATGCCATGAAGCTGCGCTTCCCGGTCTTCGGGAAGCTGACCCAGAAGGTGTCGATCAGCCGGTTCGCCCGGACGCTGTCGGTGTTGAGCCGGACCGGCGTGCCGGTGCTGCAGGCCCTCGACATCGTGGCCCAGACCGCAGGCAACACGGTGGTGTCCGATGCGGTGCTCGACGTGCAGGCGAGCGTGAAGCGAGGCGAGTCGCTGGCCGCCCCGCTGGAGCGGCACGAGGTGTTCCCGCCGATGGTCACCCAGATGATGGCGGTCGGCGAGGAGACCGGCGCCCTCGACGCCATGTTGTCCAAGGTGTCGGACTTCTACGACCGCGAGGTGGACGACACGGTCTCTGCCCTCACCAGCCTCATCGAGCCGATGCTCATCGTGGTGATGGGCGTCGTGGTGGGCGGCATCCTGATCAGCCTCTACCTGCCGATGTTCAACGTGGCGTCCCTCATCCAGGGGGGTTGAGCCCGAAGGTCCGGGTTGAGCCCGAAGGTCCGGGTTGAGCCCGAAGGT
>JAHLKU010000091.1 GCA_020444505.1 Actinomycetota bacterium
CGCCTCCGAAAGCGCATGGAGTTCGCTCCGCGAACTCCAACGATGCCGCCTCTGGCGGCAGCGCGGCTACTGATACGAGATGTAGACGGTCACCGGGTCGAGGTCGAGGACCTGCTCCGGCGTCGGGGTGGGGAGGTCCTCGTCGTAGAAGTTCTTCCAGCCCCACCAGAAGCGGGCGCCGTCGCCGGTGGTGAGGCGGTTCCAGGACGCCATCTTCAACTCGATGGTGCCGTGGCCGTCCATCTGGATGACGACGGCCAGTTCCGCAGGCGTCTCGATCAGTTCGCGGTCGGGCAGCATGATGGGGTCGAACTGGTGCAGCAGCAGCACCTTCTGCGGCAGGTCGTGGTCCCGCACCAGGGCGGCGAGCCACTCCACCACCTCGTTCACCTCGGCCGCCGACACCGAGCCGATCTGCTCCAGGTGGATCTCGCCCGGCTTGAGGCGCCACTCCGGGTCGAGGGCGAGGCCGACGTGCGGGTCGAGGAGCAGGTCCTCGTACCGCTTGGCCTGGGTCAGGAAGTCGGTGCGGCCCGGCTGCAGGTCCAGCAGGACGTACATGTCGTGGTCGAGGGCCACGTCGATCCACGGGATCAGGTCCTCGTGCGGCATCTCGAAGGAGTAGTCCCCGTCGGCGCCCGCTCCCGACGAGGCCATGGTGGTGATGATCTCGAAGGTCGGCAGCACCTGCATGCCGTCGGCGCCGTACGGCTCGGCGATCGGCAGCAGCCGCTGGTACGACTCCACCGGGCCCTGCTCACCGAGCGGGCCGAGCGAGGTGGTGCGGGGGTTGCCGTAGAGGGCGACCATCCGCTTGCCGGGCACCATCAGGAACCCGCCGCCCGGGACCTGCGGTCCCCGCAGCAGCACGTCGAGTTGCCAGCCGGCGTCGTCGGTGATGTCGCCGAGGAGGTACACCGTGTCGGGGTCCTTGGGGCTCTGCCGCAGTTCGGTGGCCACCGGGGCGAGCCGGCGGAGGTCCTCGCCGTCCACCAGCACCATCTTCCCGTTGGAGCCGGCGGCGGCCGCTGCCGCCAGGAACCCCAGGTCGGGCCGGCCCTCGTCCACCATCCAGAGGGCCCCCGACGCGCCGGTGCCCACCGCGACGATGGGGAGGCCGGCGCCCGGGTCGGCCTCCACGGTGGCCCCGAGCGACACCCCGGCGCCGGTCGAGATGGCCCCGGCGAGGGTGGCGAGCGTCTGGATGCCGTCGCCCCGGGCCAGGGCGACGGTCGGCTCCGCCCCCAGGGCGCTGCTCACCTCGCCGGCGAGCAGCGACGGGTCGAGCGGCAGCGAGACCACCTCGGCACCGCGCGGCGTGGCCGGCGGGCGGTCGAAGCCGATCAGGTGGATGCGCCGGGGTGTGAGCCGGGCCAGTTCGGCTTCGAGGGCGGGGTCGGGCTCGGCCTCGGCGCCGCTGTCGGCGGGTGGCTGCGGGGCGGTCACCAGCACCGGGCCCTCGAGCCCGGCGGCGAGGCGGGCGGCGAGCGCCAGCACCTCGTCGTCCCCGGCGGGAGCCACCACGACGTCGGTGGCGCAGAGGAACACCGCCCCGGAGATCGCCAGCGACGCCTCCGCCTGGCCGGTGGGGAGCGGCTGCAAGGCCGGTTCGCGGGACGGGTCGGCCGGGCGGACCGTGGCCGTGGCGGCGCAGGTGCCGTCGGGCCCGCCGCCGTCGCCGCCGTCTCCCGCCCCCCCGCTGCAGGCGGCGGAGAGCAACGCCAGGGCGGCGAGCAGGGGCGTTGCGGTGCGGCGGGTGTGCATGGTCGGAGGCGAGGTTACCGGGCGCCGGTGACGAGCAGGCCGCAGACGCGCTCGGGCGGGGCCGCAGGGCCCCGCCCGAGGGATTCGATCGCTCTGAGAGCGCCTACTCCTCGACCTTCTCCGCACCCGGGAGGATGAGGTTGGCGCACACGCCAACCACGGCACCCAGGGCCAGGCCGGAGATCTCGATGGTGGTGTCACCGAACGAGATGGCCAGCGGCGACGAGAGGCCGCTGATGCCGAGGCCGAACACCAGGATCAGGCCGGCGATGATCATGTTGCGCGCCTTGGTGAAGTCCACCCGGCCCTCGACGAGGGTCCGGAGGCCGACGGCGGCGATCATGCCGAACAGGACGACCGAGAGGCCGCCCAGCACCGGCACCGGCACCGACTGCAGCAGGCCACCGAACTTGGGGATGAACCCCAGCAGGATGGCGAACACCGCGGCGATGCGCAGCACCATCGGGTCGTACACCCGGGTCACGGCCAGCACGCCGGTGTTCTCCGAGTAGGTCGTGTTCGGCGGGCCACCGAGCAGGCCGGCCACCGAGGTGGCGAGGCCGTCACCCATGAGGGTGCGGTGCACACCGGGCTCCTTGAAGAAGTCCTTCCCGACCACCCGGCCGTTGGCCAGGATGTCGCCGACGTGCTCGATCATCGTGACGAACGCCACCGGGGCGATCAGCAGGATGATGTTCCAGTCGAACGACAGGTCGCCCGTCACGAAGTTGGGCCAGGCGATCCAATCGGCGTCGTTCAACGGAGTGAAGTCCATCGAGAAGCCGGACACCAGGTCCCAGAACCAGGCGAAGAAGAAGCCCACGATGAACCCGATCAGGATCGGGAGCATCTTGAAGATGCCCTTCAAGTAGATCGCCGAGACGATGGTCGCCAGCAGCGCGACCAGGGCGACGATCCACACCTGCTCTGCCTCGCTGATCGCAACCGGAGCCAGGGTGATCCCGATGACCGCGATCACCGGGCCGGTGACGATCGGCGGGAAGATCCTCCGCACGAAGCCGGGGCCGATCAGCATCACGAGGCCGGCCATCAGCAAGTAGACGAGGCCGGCGCACAGGATGCCGATGCCTACCTGGCCGTACGAAGCGCCCTGCCCGAACGCCGCCAGGATCGGCGGAATGAAGGCGAAGGACGATCCCAGGAAGACCGGGACCATCATCTTCGTGACGGTGTGGAAGATCAGCGTGCCGATCCCGGCGGCGATCAGTGTCACCGACGGGTCCAAGCCCACGATCAGGGGCACCAGGATGGTGGCGCCGAACATCGCCACCATGTGCTGGAGCCCGAGCACCAATCGGCGCTCGTTCGTTAGTTGTTCCATGGTTCCCACCCCCATAGAGAAAGCGCCGCCCACAGGGCAGCGCTCGGATCGGTCTCACGTCTTTGAGAGACGTTCATTGAGAGGAACCTAGCGGATCGGCCTGCAGCGTGCAGGGCTCCGGGTCCCGGAAGAAAGTGACCTGCGGCCCCGGAACCCTTTGGGCCTCCGCGGAGTCCGAACGCGCAGGAGCCGCGGCCCGCGGGCCGCGGCTCCGCTGCGTGCGCTGCGTCCGCTAGGGAAGCGACGGCACCTCGGTGACGATCACCGGTTGGTTGGCCTCCAGCTCCTCGGGCAGCACCCGATCCTCGGTCAGGAACAGCTCGGCGTTGCCGTGGCACGAGTCACACGAGGCGTTCTGCGGCGTGTGCCGCTGGATGTTGTGTGGGGTCGCGTACACCCAGGTGGACCTGGCGTCGAAGTTGGGCAGCAGATCGTCGCCGTAGAAGGCGAACGACTGCGGGTCGATCGGCACGTGGCGCAGCACCACGTAGCTCCACGGCCGCTCCTCGCTCTGGTCGGGGTTCAGCCCGATGGCGAAGGCCATCTCCGACGGCTCCACCGTGTAGTAGGCCACGCCCTCGTCGCTCTGCTGCACGTGGCACGAGTAGCAGTGCTTGTAGGGGATGGCGTGACACACCTGGCAGGCCAGTTCGTCGAGATGGTGCTCGGAGTGCTGCGGGTTGGTGTCCGCCTCGCCGCCGACGGCGGCGTGGCAGTCCACGCATGCGGCCCCGGCCTCGCCGTCGAGCCGGTGGGGCGACTCGTCGCCCTCCTGGGCGGCATGCATCTCATCGCCGCCGTGGCAGCTGAAGCACGCCATCCCGTTGGGGTTGTAGTGCACGTCGGCGGCGTAGGTCTCACCGCCCGGCGTCTCGTTGAGGCCCTTGTACTCGTCGTTGACCCGGCTGCCGTGGCACCCGGTGCAGGTCAGGTTCATGGGCGGTGTCCCGCGGAAGTCGTGCCCGGACAACAGCCCGCCGCCGGCATTGGTGGGCCGGCTGACATGACACTGCCCGCACGAGGCGTGGCACGAGTCGCAGTGATTGTCGAACGCTTCCATCAACTGCGGCCATGCCTCCTCCGAGGACCGCTCGGCGAGCACCGTGTAGTACCCGTCGAGGCTGCCGTGCAGGCTCGAGTAGTGATCCTGCGACAGCTCGGCGTGACACGACCCGCACGCCTCGAGAGGGTCGGGGTCGGTGGTCACGCCCTCGTGGGCGCCCTCCATGTCGTAGGCGGTGGACACGCCGCCGTGGCAGTCCGTGCAGGCGATGGAGCCGTGCACCGAATCGGTGAACTCGGCCTTCACCGCCACCTTCTCCCATGCCTCCACCGGAGGCAGTTCGCCGCCTCAGCCCTCCCCTTCGGAGAGGACCTCCTCGGCGACGGGCTCGACGGCGAGGGCCTTCAGGGTGTCCTCGTCGGTATGGCAGCCGACACAGGAGGTGCCGTCCTCCGCGGCCGTGGTGACGGTCGTGGAGGGGGCGGCGGTCGTCGTCGCGGCCTCGGTGGTGGTCGTGGAGGGTGCCGCCGTCGACGCCGCCGTGTCGGCGCCGTCGTCCGACGAGCAGCCGGCGACGAGGAGCAGCAGCGCCGCCCCCAGTGCGAACCTCCGCATCGTGTTGGTCATCGCTCCTCCATC
>JAHLKU010000092.1 GCA_020444505.1 Actinomycetota bacterium
AGGACCGCGATGCGGGCGGTGCAGGTCTCGTCGGCGGCGGGGGGGACCAGTTCCACCAGGCGCACCGCAGCGGCGGTGACGGCGCGGGCCGAGGGCGAGTCGGGATGCGACCGCACCACCGGGGCGCCCTCGTCGCCGCCCTCCACGACCACCGGGTCGAGGGGGATCTGCCCGATCAGCGGCACGCCCAGGCCGTCGGCCAGCACCTGTCCGCCGCCCCTGCCGAACAGGTCGTAGTGGGTGCCGTCGTCGGCAGTGAAGCCCGACATGTTCTCGATCACGCCCACCACCGGCAGGTAGGAGCGGCGGGCCATGTCGGCGACGCGGGTGGCCACCTTCTGGGCCGCCTTCTGCGGCGTGGTCACCACCACCATCTCGGCCTGGGGGAGCAGGCGGGCGAGCGCCATCTGGATGTCGCCGGTGCCGGGCGGCATGTCGATCACCAGGTAGTCGAGCGCCTCGTCCCAGGCCACATCGTGCAGGAACTGCTCCAGCGCCTTCGACAGCATCAGGCCCCGCCACATGAGGGCGGTCTCCTCGTCGTCCAGCATCAGGCCGGTGGAGACCAACTGGATCCCGCCGGCGTCCAGCGGGCGGATCTTGCGGTCGTCCCCGGCTTCGAGGCGCTGCCCGGTCACGCCCAGCATGCGGGGCACCGAGAACCCCCAGATGTCGGCGTCGAGCACGCCCACCCGGAAGCCGGCGTCGGCGATGGCGGCCGCCAGGTTCACGCTCAGCGACGACTTGCCGACGCCGCCCTTGCCGCTGCCGACGGCGATGACCCGGGTGGTCGGGTGCACCATGGTGGGGGCGGCGTTGTCCCGGGCGGTGCGGCGGGCGACGCCCATCAACTCGGCGCGCTGGCGTTCGGTCATCGCGGTCACCCGCACCTCGGCGGAGTCCACCCCGGGGAGCGCCGTCACCTTGCGCACCACGTCGTCCTCGATCTGGCTGCGCAACGGGCACGAGGCGATGGTCAGCGCCAGGTCGATGGTGGCGGCGGCGCCGTCGAGCGCCACGCCGCGCACCATCCCCAACTCGACGACGTCGACCCCCAGTTCGGGGTCGAGCACGCCGCGCAGGGCGGAGGTGATCTCGTCGGTGGTGGCCATGCGGGGCGAACCGTAGGGCGCTCGCAGCGCGGAGGGAAGGGGCCCATCCGGGCATGCAGGGACCAATGGCCCTGGTGCCCGGGCAGCCCGTGCGGCATGGATGAAGCCGGAGCGGGGAGGCGGCGATGCAACCATGTCCGGGCTGCGGCCACGACAACCCCGGCGACCACGCGTTCTGTGAGGAGTGCGGGGCGGTGATGGGGGGCGGCCCGGGGTCCTGTCCATCCTGCGGCCATCAGAATCCGGACGACTACGCCTTCTGTGAAGAGTGCGGCGCCGACCTCGGCCAGGACGCACCCGCAGAGGACGCACCTGCAGAGCCCGCAGTTGGTGCTCCGGATGCGGCCGGCCCCGCTCTGGAGCGGGAGTGCGCCGCCTGCGGCGGTGCCAACCCGGGGGACTACGCCTTCTGCCAGGAGTGTGGGGAGCCGTTGGCGCCCCCGGTGCACGCAGCAGCGGCGGAACAGGTGCCGGCCCCGGCGGAGGCCGAGCCTCCCCGGGCCTGCGCCGCGTGCGGGTACCGGAATCCCGCCGACTACGCGTACTGCGAGGACTGCGGGGAATCCCTGGCGCCCCGGCACGCCGCGTCGGCGCCGGCCGTGGCGGCGGCCGCCCCCGGGCCCGCGGCGTCCCGTCCCGCGGCACCGGCCCGGGGCGAAAGCCCCGATCGCCCGCCGCGCACGCCGTCGGAGAAGCGGCGCCGGTTCGTGCCCTGGCTGGCGGGCGTCGTCCTCATCGCCGCGGCGGGGGGCGTGATCGCCGTCTGGCTGTCCCAGGACGACGAGGTGACCGAAGGAGAGCGCAGGCAGGCGGCCACCGTGGTCGCCGACGAGGCCATCGCCACGTGGTTCCCCGCCTACGGAAGCGCATCCGCCGAGGTGCTGCCGACGGCCGGCGCCGGCTACCGGGTGGCCTACGGGATCGATGCCGGCGAAGGGGGGGTGCCGGTGCCCCGGGTGCTGCTGGTGGACGTGGACCTGGAGGCCCGCACCATCGGGTTCGCAGCGTCGAACGGCGGACGCCCCCTCGCCGATGTGCCGTCGCAGTGGGACACCACCATCGATCTCGTGGCCGAGGGCGGAGCCGTCGATGTGCAGGCCACCACCGACTTCACGTATCGGGTGTACGTGCCCCCCGGGGCCACGCTGTCGTCGTTCGTGCAGTCGGACGGGCGCGGTGGCTGCTGGTGGTTCGTGCGGCTGACCGAGGACACCGGGGGCGAGGTCGAGTCGGACATCACCTCGAATCCGCCCTACTCGTCGTCCAACACGGTGAGCCTGGCCGTCCCGACGGGGGTGGCCTACGCCGAGATCCTCCAGGACACCGGGTGCCTCGACGGCTACGACTACGTGACGCTGCACCTGGAGACGACCGGGGGGCAACCGCCGCCGACCACGACCACCTCCACGTCCACTTCGACCACGACGTCGACGACGTCCACCACGTCGACGACCACCACCACGATGCCGGCGGCGACGACGGCCCCGACGTCGCCGCCGACCACGTCCGACGTCCCCGTCACCACCTTCTGGGCGGACCGCACCTCGATCGGCCGGGGCGAGTGCACCTGGCTGAACTGGGAGACCGACCCTCCCTCGTACTACTCCACGCTCGACGGCCCGGCCGTGCGCGACCCGGACTTCGGGGGGTCCCCGATCGACTACGACGGGGTGCAGGTGGCCACCGGCGGCGACCGGGTCGAGGTGTGCCCGGACAGGACCGCCACCTACGTCCTCACCACCAGCGACGCGCTCGGCGCCCGCACCGAGCACCGGGTCACGGTCAGCGTCGGGTCGCCCGAGGTGATGCCGCCCTACCTGGTGCTCACCCACCGGGAGCGGCTCAACGATCATCTCCTGTCGCCGGCCGCCGACCCGGCGGCCACCTGGTCGGTGGTGGAGGGCCTGCTGGATGCCCGCTACGGAGCCGACGCCTACACGGTGCTCGACTACGGCGACTTCTCCGACACCGACGACGCAGCCGACCTCACGAACCTGATGGCCCACCGCGACCACATGATGGAGCTGATCGAGGAGACGGGCCGCCCCGCCTACATCATCATCATCGGCGGCCCCGACGTGGTGCCGTTCGGTGAGTTCGCCAACCCGTGTCTGAGCGCGGACGACACGGACGTCGTCTACGGGGACACCTGGTACGGGGACCTCGATGCCGACCCCCTGCACCACCCCGAGGTGCCGGTCGCCCGGGTGCCGGACGGCAGGAGCCTCGACCTCATCAGGGCGGTCTTCGCCGCCACCGAGCGGTCGGCCCCGTCGGGGACCTACCCGGCGTACACCCAGGGCCACCCGCAGCGTCCCTACGTGGAGGAGGTCACCTGGAACCTCCTCGAGTACGACCAGCCCGGCATCGACCAGTTGCTGGAGCGCCTCCCGGTGATGTCGGATCCCACGTCCCCGCAGCGCGACGCCTCCATCGTGGACGCCACCTGGACCTACTTCATCCTGCACGGCAGCGACAAGGACACCTCGAAGTGGTGGGGCGAAGCGGAGCCGGGGAAGCCGGCGTCGTCGTCTCCGCTGGTCGCCTTCGAAGTGGCGACGGCCCGGTCGCGGGGGCTCGTCGTGTCCGAGGCCTGCTACGG
Source organism: Actinomycetota bacterium (assembly GCA_020444505.1). Lineage (GTDB taxonomy): Bacteria > Actinomycetota > Acidimicrobiia > Spongiisociales > UBA11373 > JAHJML01. Next base: position 3,715 of record JAHLKU010000092.1, read on the forward strand.
GGCATGGATCATGGACGACCAGACACCGGCGAACTCGATCGCCCTCGCCTTCCTCCGCAACGGAGCGTTCGCCTTCATCGGCTCCACCACGATGACCTACAGCGACTGGCCCCCGGTGGAGCCCGAACCGGAACTGACGGTGTGCAACCGTGACGTCCTCGGCTCGGTCCTCCGCACCGACGAGGAATGCGTCACCTTCGAGGTGAATCCCGAGAGCCCCCTGGAGACCGGAGTGACCAAGCTGTCCGGGGGTGTCTTCGAGCGCGCGACGGCCGGGATGCATCCCCTGGATGCCTTCCACCTCGCCCGGCAGGAGTTGGGGCAAGGGTGCTTCGACGAGAAGCACCAGAACGCGTTCGTGTACTACGGGCTCCCGCCGCGGCCATGAGCATCGCCCGGGAGGCGCCTCGGACGGGGAGGACGGTGCCGTCGGCACCGGACGGGAGAGGGAAGGAGCCGGCATGAACTGCCCGCACTGCAGCAAGGAGATCTCGGACACCGCAAAGGTGTGCGGCTACTGCGGCACCCGGCTGGCCGCCGCCCCGCCACCCCCGGCGCCCGCACCGGCCCCCGAGGAGCCGCC
>JAHLKU010000093.1 GCA_020444505.1 Actinomycetota bacterium
GGGATCGGCCTGGTGATGCACGCCTGGGAGACCTTCAAGCCCGCCATCACCGAGGACGCCATCCAGCGGGAGATGGACAAGGGCCGGCAGTAGCGGCGGACGGGTCCGACGAAGCGGCCCCGCGGCCGAGCCTCACGGCTGTGCCCAGATGCCCGTGGCTTCGCCGAAGCCGTCGTGGTACAGCAGGTAGAAGTGGGTTTCGTCCTCACCGATCGAGGCTGTGGTCGCGCCGCGCACCTCGGCGTAGGCGAAGTCGCCGGCGGCGACCCGGTCCCGGGGGATCGACAACGGATTGGTCTGCCCGGTGGACACGAACCACGAGGGATCGCCGCCCTCGGTGACCTCCAGGGTGTAGGAGCCCCCGTCGCCGCTGGTGTCCACGGTGAGCACCACCCACGATGCCCAGGGGTCATCGGGTCCGCGGTCGGCCCACACCTCGGTGGAGGCATCGGGCCGACTCGCCTGCAGCCGTCCCGGAGGACACGGGGCGTGGCTCTGACCGTCCCAGGTGACGACGCAGGTGGCGGTGACGTTCACCTCGGAGCCCGGCTCGGTGGTGAGCGCGATGCGCAGCGGCCCGGCGGCTGCCGTCGCCTGGGTCGTGCTCGTCGTGGTGTCGGCCCCCGCGGTGACGATCAGGTACACCTCCATCGAGGTGCTGGCCTGCACCCCCGCCGGGTCGGTGCCCAGTGCGGTGATCGTGAACGGGTAGTCGCCCGATTCGGCGGGCGCGATGACGTGGCACGTGCGGCGGACCACCGCCCCGGCGGCGACGGTGTCGGCGTCTGCGCACCCCCCTTCCAGCGATCGGCCGCTGTGGAGCGTCACCGTGACCGGCTGAGTTCCTAGGTTCTGGATGTCGACGTCCAGCGGGACCCGTGCGCCCGGGGCGGCTTCCACCACCGGGTCCGGGGTGATCATGATCCGGGGGCCGGCGACCACCACGTCGAAGCGGATGAAGTCGACGAACAGTTCGCAGGGCGCGCCGGAGCAGGTGGTCCGCTCGGCCACGTAGAGCCCCAAGTGGTACGTGCCCGGTGTCCGGCTCGCCTCGAACCCGAGGCGGTTGTCCTGGGTGAACGACGCCAGCAGCACATCGGCGTCGTACAGGTAGAGGCGGGTGGCGCCGGTGGTGCCGCCGACCGTCAGCAGGACGGCGTCTCCGGGGGACAACTCGAGGGAATCGCCGAGCGGCGCGGTCGTGGTGCCGGTCTCCGTGTCCGTCTCGGCGGTGACCGACAACGCCGGGAAGTGCACCTGCCCGGGGTCCTGGTCGAAGCGTCCCCAAAGGTCCCCGAGCGCTCCCCAGTCGAACAGCGCGGAGAGGCCGTAGTAGGCGACGTGGGGGAACGGGGTCCCGGCTCTCCAGGCGCTGTCCCCCGAGATGTAGGGGGCGAACCCGCCGCGCGCCGCGTCCCATCGCACCACCCGCATGCGGCCGGGGTGATTGGGGTCGGCCACCCAGATCCCGTCCACCGACGCCATCGACGTGGTGATGGTGCCCACGCCGTACCCGACCATGGCGTGGCCGCGCGTCCACGCCGGGACGGCATCGGAGGAGAAGCCGATGATGTCGAGGGAGCGCAGGGCGTCGAGCAGCAGGTTCGTGGCGGTGTCGTAGATCACCACCACCTGCGGCTCCCGGGTCACGTAGGCGGCGGTGGCGAAGGCCAGAAACTGGGATCGGTCGTCGCCGCGTGCCGCGAGCCGCTCGGCGTGACGGACGTAGGGCCAGGTCCAGGTGTGCTCGACCTGGGCGGTCGAGGCGAGGCGGTACCCCAACCGGTCGTCGTACTCGAGCGCCGTGGTGGGGAAGCGGCCGTCGTTGTCGTAGCGCCCGAAGAGGTGCGGCTCGCTCCGGGCGAGGTGGCGTTCGACGAAGTACCAGATCGAGGTGAGGGTCTGGCCCATGCAGTGGCCTCCCCTGGCGGTGAAGCCACCGGGGTCGCGGGCGACCGATCCGTAGTTGTGGAATTGCCAGTCGTCGCTTCCCGGCCGGAACCCGGTGTCGACGGTCGGCACCGACGCCTCGGTGATCCCCAGCACCTGCAGCAGCAGCATCGACGAGAAATGGCGGGTGGCGACGGTCACCGATCCCGTGTCGGCGGTGACGAACGGCAGGCCCTCGAGTTCGGTGCCGTCCCAGAAGAACCCCATGACGAACCCGTCCGCCGGGTCGATGCCGGCGGCGACCGGCATCCGGACGGTGATCACGTCATCGGCGTACCCGCCGCCGTTGTCGATCTCGTACAGGGCGGAGGCCGGGACCACCCCATCGGGGAGCGACCAGTCCTCGACGGAACGGGCGGTGACGGTGTAGGCGGCGCCGTCGGGATGGACACCGGCCGGAACCGAGATGGTGAGGCCGTCGTCGAGGGAGATCTCGCCGCCGCCGGGCCCCACGGCCTGCGCCACGGGTGGCGACGCGTCGCCCGGGTCGAGCGATGCCGCCACCGGAGTGCCGGGCTGACCCGGTCCCAGCACGTCGAGGGCGAGCGGATCGTCGGAGGCGGCGACGGCCGGGGGTGGCTCGCTCGACGGCGGAGCAGGGGCGCCCAGCATCCACGCCGTGCCGGCCGCCGCTGCGACGACGACGGCGCCGACGACCAGCCAGGTGGACGTGCGCCAGTTCCTCACGGGCTCTGGGTCGCAGTGTCGCCGCGTCCCGGCGACCCGGCAAGGGTCTTCAGGCCCTTGCCGGGCCACGATCCGGCCGGTGACACTGATGCCAGGGAGGAGGGGCGCCATGATCTGTCCGCACGGCCATCCGGTGGAACAGGGCAGGAGCTACTGCACCGTCTGTGGCGCGCCGGTGGGGGCGGCGGCGCCGGTGGCGGCGCCGGCGGCGGCCACCTCGGGGCCGGTGATCGCCGCCTGGATCGCCGGGATCCTCATCGTGGCCGCCGGCGTCGGCGTGGGCGTCTGGTGGCTGCGGAGCTCGACGGACCCCGTGCCGACCGTCACCCTCGGCGCACCGGAGACGGTGGCGCCGGTCCCCGCTCCCTCGTCGACCACGACGGTTCCGGTCCAGGCGTCCACGACGGGGCCGGCGATCACGTCGACCACATCGGCGCCGCAGGAGGCGACCACCTCGACGACGGCGGCCGCCGCGGTGTGGGGCGCTGCGGCCGCGCTCGACCCGGGATCCGTCGGCAGCGTGGCCCGGGGGATCGTCGAATCCGGCGTCGGCCTGGTGGCGGTGGGCTCCGATCCGTCATCGGGAGTCGCGCGGGCGGCGGTGTGGGTGTCGCCCGACGGCACCGCGTGGAGCAGGGTGGACGAGACGGCCGACTTCGGGGCGGCGTCGGGCGGGGCATGGATGCACGACGCCACCCTCTACCGGGACGGGATCCTGGCGGTCGGCGCCGCCGACGACGGGCAGGGCCGCGACGTGGCGGTGTGGACCTCGGAGGACGCCACCACCTGGACGCGGGTCCCCTTGCCGCTCGCCGCCGCCGGCGGCAACCAGACCGCCGATGCGGTCACGCTCACGCCCGACGGCGTCGTGGCGGTGGGGTGGGCCGATTGGCCCGATGGGTCGGGTGGGCTGGAGTGCCTCTGGACCTACTCATTCGACGGGGTCGAGTGGCAGACGGCACTGGTGGGCGGACCGGGCGATCAGGCGATGCTCGATGTGGCCTGGGTAGACGGTGTGCTGGTGGCGGTGGGGTTCGACCAGGACGTCGAGGACGGCACGTTCGACGCCGCCGGGGGTGGGTACGAAGGTGCCTTCTGGCTGAGCACCGACCCCGCCGAGGCATGGATCCGGGTGCGGCCCGAGTTCCTCTCGGACGACCAGGTGGAACGCATCGACGGCGTCGCCGCCTTCGGAGACCTGGCCGTCCTGGTGGGCGGCGAGGTGGGCCCGCTGGACGACATGGACGTCGCGGTGTGGGTGTGGTCTCCGACCGACGGCATCCGGCCGGTGCCACAGGAGGCGTTCGCGGTGCCCGGTGCGCAGTACCTGGACACCGTCGCGGTCGTGGACGGCCGCCTCGTGGCGCTCGGCAGGCACCTGAGAGGGGACGGCGGCTACGACCTGATCGGGTGGGCGTCGGACGACGGCGTCACCTGGGTGGCGATGTCGTCGGGATCGCTTCGGGGAGCGGACGAGAAGGTGGTCGCGGTGGCCGGTGCCGGGTCCGTGGCGGTGGCAGTGGGGGCCGTCGACGGTGCGGCAGCGTTCTGGACCGCAGCGCCCTGAGGCCGGGCTCACCCCCGGTCGAGCAGGCCGAGCCGCTCTGCGGCGACCACGGCCTCGGCGCGGTT
>JAHLKU010000094.1 GCA_020444505.1 Actinomycetota bacterium
ACGGGGTCGGGCTCGCCCCGGGGCCGGGCCCGGCGTCGGGCCCGGCGGCGCCCACGGTCCCGGCCGCCGGCGAGGAGCCGGCGCCCTCGGAGCCGGAGGAGTCTGCGCTGGTGTCGCTGGGGGCGATCCTGGCGGCCGCAGGGGTGCTGGCGGCGGCGGGGCGGCCGCGGGGGCCGGCTCCCGGCGACGGCCTCGGCCTGAGGGAGCGGCCGCTGGTGGTGTTCGTCCCCGGCCACGGCAACGGCCCCGGCGACTTCGACGACCTGGTGGCGCTCATGGACCTGGGCCCCGACGACCACCGGGTGTTCGACTACCGCTGGGCGGCCGAGAGCGCCGACCCGGTGCACGCCTCGCAGGCGGCACCGATCGACGACACCGCCGACGCCCTCAACGGGTACCTGGCCGGCATCGCCGACGGCGGCCGCCCGGTGTATCTGGTGGGCTTCTCCAAGGGCGGCGCCGCCGTCGCGGAGCTGGTGAGCAGGTGGGACGCCGGGACGCCCCCGCCGGTGCCGGGCGTGGTGGGCGCCGCCATGCTGGACCCGCCCATCTCGGGCGGGCTGCAGGGGGTGGTGCAGAGCCTGGGAGAGGTGATCGGCCCCATCCCCGACGACGGCGGCTACGACCCGCTCCACTGCCGGTGGAAGGTGTTCTGCGAGGACACCCGTGAGCACCTGGGCGAGGAGGCCGGGGTGGAGGTGATGGTGCTCCGCAACCCCAAGGCCGGCATCACCAACTTCGACGACCGGCCCGAGGGCCTCCGCATCTACGACGTGCCCGATGAGGGGAGGGGGCCGCTGGCGGCGCTGGCCCACAATCCGTTCTCGTACGCCCGCAGGGTCGCTGAGGCGCACGAGGCGGTGCTGCACGACCCGCGCGTGGCCGAGTGCATCCTGTCCGAGATGGACCTTCCCGGCTCGTGCCACATCGAGGCGCCGCGGCCTCCGCTGGCCCGCTGCGGGGGCTCGGGGGGCGGGGGCGTCCCGGTGCTCGCCGACTAGGTTGGCCGGATGACGCGGCGCCGTATCCGCTCCGGCAGCCCCTTCGAGGGGTCCTACGGGTTCAGCCGGGCCGTGCGCACCGGCGACCGGGTGGTGGTGGCCGGGACCGCCCCCATCCCGGCGCCCGGCGGGGAGGTGGCCGCCACCGCGTACGGGCAGATGCTGCGGTGCGGGGAGATCATGACGGAGGCGCTGGCGGCGGCGGGGGCCTCGCCGGCCGACGTGGTGCGCACCCGCATGTTCATCACCGACCCGGCCGATGCCGACGAGGTGGGGAGGGCTCATCGCGAGGTGTTCGGCGGGGCCGCCCCGGCGGCGACCATGGTGGTGGTGGCTGCGCTGCTGGACCCGTCGTGGAAGGTGGAGGCGGAGTGCGAGGCGGTGGCGCCCCCGCCGTCTTGAGTGCCCTCTCAGAGGTGCTATGCTGCGGCTCCGCCGGGTAAGACCTCGGCGTCTTTCTATGCGAGATACCCAAACGCTCGTCGACGAGTACGGCACGCACGCCACGGACACCGGTTCGCCGGAGGTCCAGGTGGCGCTGCTCACCGAACGCATCAACCACCTCACCGAGCACCTGAAGGTCCACAAGAAGGACCATCACAGCCGGCGGGGCCTGTTGATGATGGTCGGCAAGCGGCGCCGGTTGCTCGACTACCTGAAGGATCAGGACGTCGAGCGCTACCGGAGCCTCATCGCAAGACTCGGCCTGCGTCGCTGACGCATCCGGAGGCGGCCTTCGGGCCGCCTTTCGTGATGAGGGCCTCGTGTCGAAGGGCACAGACCAAGGGGGAGCGCCGACCAGTTGCTAGTTGCCACCTCTCATGCGGCTGAGGGGTGACCACTGGTAATTGGCCCGCTCTCCCCACAAAGGAGAGAGTGTGTCTGAGCACACCGCAACCGGCGTCATCGGTGACGTCGAAGTTTCTCTGACCACAGGGCGTCTGGCCGGCCAGGCCGACGGCGCCGTCGTGGTCAGGATGGGCGACACCGAGGTGCTCGCCACCGCCACGTCCAGCCGCAGGATCCGGGAGGGCATCGACTTCTTCCCGCTGACCGTGGACGTGGAGGAGCGCATGTACGCCGCCGGGAAGATCCCCGGCTCGTTCTTCCGCCGCGAGGGCCGCGCCACCGAGCGCGCCACCCTCTCGGCCCGGCTCATCGACCGCCCGTTGCGGCCGATGTTCGCCGACGGCTTCCGCTGCGAGACCCACATCGTGGCGCTGGTGATGTCGGTGGACGACATCAACCCGTACGACCTGGCCGCCCTCAACGCCGCCTCGGCGGCGCTGACGATCAGCCCGATCCCGTTCCTCGGCCCGGTGGCCGGGGTCGGCATGGCGCTGATCGACGGGGCCTGGAAGCCGATGCCCACCTTCGAGGACCTCGAGGGGGCCGTGTTCCACATGGTCGTCGTGGGGACCCGCAACGACCAGGGCGGCATCGACATCGCCATGGTCGAGGCCGGCGCCACCCCCGACGCCGTGCGTTTGATCGCCGACGGCGCCCCCGCCACCACCGAAGAGCTGGTGGCCCAGGGCCTGGAGGAGGCCAAGCCGCACATCGGGACCCTCATCGACATGCAGCTGCAGCTGCGCGACGCGATCGGCGAGATCCCCTCGGTCGAGTGGCCGGTGGTGGAGGCCTACAGCGACGAGCTGCTCGGCAGGGTCGAGGACGCCGCCGGCGATCGGCTGCGCGAGGTCATCCGCATTCCCGGCAAGCACGAGCGCCAGGACGCCGAGCAGGCGGCGCTGGAGGCCGCGCTGGCCGACCTCGGCATCGACGAGGAGCACGAGGAGTACGGCAACGCCAAGAAGGCGTTCAAGGCCGTCTCCAAGAAGATGATGCGCGATCGGGTGATCGCCGAGGGCATCCGCCTGGACGGGCGGACCCCCACCGACGTGCGGCCGATCTCGGCCGAGGTCGGCGTGGTGCCCCGGGCGCACGGGTCGGGCCTCTTCCAGCGGGGCGAGACCCAGGTGCTCAACGTGACCACCCTGGGCATGCTCCGCATGGAGCAGATGCTGGACACCATCAGCATCGAAGAGTCCAAGCGGTACATGCACCACTACAACTTCCCGCCGTTCTCCACCGGCGAGACCGGCTTCATGCGCGGCCCGAAGCGGCGTGAGATCGGCCACGGCGCCCTCGCCGAGCGCGCGGTGCTGCCGGTGATCCCGACCTCCGAGGAGTTCCCGTACGCCTTCCGCCTCGTCTCCGAGGTGCTGTCGTCGAACGGGTCCTCGTCGATGGCATCGGTGTGCGGCTCGAGCCTCTCGCTGATGGACGCCGGCGTCCCGATCGCCGCCCCGGTGGCGGGCGTGGCCATGGGCCTCATCGCCCACGAGGGTCAGTTCGTCACCCTGACGGACATCCTCGGCGCCGAGGACGCCCTGGGCGACATGGACTTCAAGGTGGCCGGCACCGAGGGCACCATCACCGCCCTCCAGCTGGACACGAAGATCGAGGGCCTGCCGGCAGAGGTGCTCGGCCAGGCGCTGCAGCAGAGCCGCGAGGCACGGCTGCACATCCTCGCCGAGATGGCCAAGGGCATCGCCGGCCCGCGCGACGAACTGAACCAGTACGCCCCGCGCATCGAGGCCGTGCAGATCCCCCGCGACAAGATCGGCGAGGTGATCGGGCCCAAGGGCAAGATCATCCGCGAGATCGAGGAGGAGACCGGGGCCACCCTGGAGATCGAGGACGACGGCACGGTTCGCATCGCCTCGGCAGACGGGGACAGCCTGGCCGCCGCCAAGGAGCGGGTGCTCACCATCGCCTTCCCGCCCGAGGCCGAGGTCGGCGTCGAGTACGAGGGCGAGGTGGTCAACATCACGTCCTTCGGCGCCTTCATCAACATCCTCCCCGGCCGCGACGGCCTGCTGCACATCTCCAAGATCGGCGGCGGCAAGCGGATCGACAAGGTGGAGGACGTCTACAGCCTGGGCGACAAGGTGCAGGTGGTGGTCCGCGAGATCGACCGCAACGGCAAGGTCAGCCTCGACCTGGCCGGCGCCGAGGTGCCGGATCCGTCGGGCGACGAGGGCGACGACCGCCCCCGCCGTGACGACCGCGGCGATCGTGGCGGGCGTGACGACCGCGGCGGCCGCGGCGACCGCGACCGCAATCGTGACCGGCGCCCCCGTGGCGAGGACCGGGACCGGGACCGGGACCGGGACCGTGATCGTGACCGCGATCGCGACCGGGACCGCGACCGGGACCGCGGCGGCCGCGACCGGGATCGCGGCGGCCGCG
>JAHLKU010000095.1 GCA_020444505.1 Actinomycetota bacterium
CCTCTAGTCGTCGTCCTCGTCGTCCTCGCCCTCTTCGATCTCGCCGCCCTGGTTGTCGGAGTGGCACGACAGGCAGGTGTAGCTGAAGACCGTCGAGGGGTGGCAGGTACGGCAGGAGGTGCGGCCGTGATTGATGCCGCTGCCCCCCTCATCGGTGATGAAGGGGTGGGACAGGCCGTAGCGGGCCGGGGCCCATGCATCGGTGCCGTGGCACGAGGCACAGTCCGTGCCGACCGCACCCAGGTGGAACGCGGGGTCGGCGTGGCAGGACACGCAGTCGGCCGACAGGCCGGTGAAGCCGTCGACGTGGCAGCGCGCGCACTCCGCCCCGGCGTGTGCACCCGTCAGCGGGAACTCGGAGAGATCGTGGTCGAAGAGCGCCGGGGCCCACGCCCCGGTGGAGTGGCAGGCGGCGCACTCGGCGCCGAACCGGCCGTCGTGGGCGTCGTCCGCCAGGTGACAGGAGACGCACGCCGTCGTGACCGATGCGTGGTCGAACACCGCGGGCTCCCACCCGGTGGTGGTGTGGCAGAGGCCGCAGTCGGCCCCGAACCGGCCGTCGTGGGCGTCGTCCTGCCCGTGACAGGAGTAGCAGTCGGCCGGCGTGCCGCGATAGGCCCGGTCGGCATGGCAGTCCTCGCAGAGGGCCTCGGCGTGCGCCCCGTCGAGTGGGAACGCTGCCGCATCGTGGTCGAAGGTGGAGGGCACCCAGCCGCCGGACGTGTGGCAGGCGGCGCAGTCGTCCCCCAGGCCGCCGCCGTGGACGTCGTCGGCGAGGTGGCACGAGGCACAGGCGGGGTCCGCCCCTCGGAGGTCCCCGATCGTGCGGGCATCGAGATGGCAGGCGGTGCAGCCGACCCCGGCATGCGCGCCGGTGAGTGCAAAGGCGGTCCCGTCGTGGTCGAAGTCCGCTCCGTAGGTCTCCAATCCGTCGTGACAGGCGAGGCAGTCGTCGCCGTAGTCGTCGATGTGCGCCCCGGCCCGGGCCGGGTCGATCTCCCTGTGGCAATCCCCGCAGACGCCCGGTTCGAGGGAGGCGATGCTCTCCGCATGACAGTCGGCGCAGGCGAACGCCGTCCCGCTCGACGTCGTCCGGTGGGCCGCCAGCGAGAAGCCGACGGTCTCGTGCGGGAAGCTGATCGGGCTCATCTCGGTGAGTGAGGCGTCCCTGCCCCGGTGATCGGGATGGCAGTCGCTGCACTCCAGCCCGGGGTTGGAGGCGAGCAGCGCTCCATGGAACGACGACGGGTCCGCCAGCTCCTCCTCGACCCGCTCATGGCACTCGAGACAGCGATCCGACATCCTCCCCTCTCCCCACGGCGCCACGTGGCACGCCGCGCAGTCGTTCCCGATCTCGTAGTGGGAAGCCACCCCGCCGAGCGGGCCGTCCCCCCCGGTGTCGCTCAGGTCGCCGGGGCTGAACATGGCGCTCCCGCTGAACAGCGCCACCAACCCGGCCGCCGCCAGGGTGAGGGCGAATGCGGCCATGGCCGGGGCAGAGAAGGCGCCGATGCGTCTGGTCTTCATGCGCTGCCCCGCCTCAGCTCGACAACGTGGCGTAGTACAGGGCCCCGCCGATGTGGATGAACGCCGCCGTGAACAGCGCCATCCCGATCGGGATGTGGACGGCGTGCCACCCGGCGAGGAGGCGGCGCGCCGTCGCGAGCGAGTCGATCTGGCGCCGCAGCATCCGCCGCCGGCGGACCCAGTCCTCGACCTGCGCCAGCTCGGCGCGGAACCGGGCATCCACCCGGCTCTGCGCCCGTTCCCACGAGCGGCGGAGATCGCGCTCGGCTCGCCGGCGCCGAAGGATCACGGCGATGCCCTTCCCGGGGGCATCGGGCGGCTCGGTGAGACGCTCCGCCAGCGCGGTCGCGAGCTCGGGCCTCGCCGCCCTCCACTCCTCGATCTGCGCGTCCGCGGCGGCGATCCGGGCGGTCAGCTCGGCGGCCTGCACCTCGGCTCCGGAGGCCGTCCTGGGGATCGCCGTGTAGATGTAGCGGCCGACCACCCCGCTCAGCACCACCACGAGGGTGAGCAGCGACACGACGCCGGCGATGCCGCCGAACTTCCAGGAGGTGTGCAGCAGGACCAGGAACGGCCCGACCAGGCCGGTGAAGATGTGGAACCTGAGCCAACTCGCCATCCTGCCCCACCGGGCACGGCGGCTGCGCTTGCGCAGGCTGTAGAGCGTCTCGGTCATCAGCATGAGCAGGAATCCGACCGCCCCGAGCACGTGACCGAGCCACTCGCCGGCCGCGGGGACCTCGTCGGTCGCAGACACCACGAACACGTACCCCCCGCCGACGACCGCCATCGTGAAGAAGGCCGTCCAGAGCTCAAGGTTGCTGCGCCGCATGGGCTCTCCCCCATTCCGTCCAGAACTCGATGACGATGTCTGCGATCGGCGCACCCGGTGCGAGCAGCCGCGACCGGATCGGGCCGATGTCGGCGCCCCGTTCGATCAACGTCTGCAGCGGGGCGGAGAGGGTCTGGTCACCCATCACGATCGCCCCGAGGATCCTGTCCGCGCCGACCATCAGGCGCAGGCGGTTGGTCTCGAAGCCGTTCTGCGCGGCGATGGCGTCCGGAAGCGTCCGCCAGGTCTCGCTGTCCCCGCGGGCGATGCCGACCAGGTCCCCGTCTCTCCCCGCGCCGACGGTGCCGATGATCGTGGTGGTCAGGCCGGCGAGGCGGGTGACGTTGATGGGCGCCTGCTTCGTGTACACCGTCGGCGCACCTGCCATGTTGAGCCCGGCGACCCTGCCTTGCTGGCGGGCAGGGTTCCACAGGCTGTCCAGGACAGAGGTGCCGGTGGACGGGTCGAACACCTGGGCGACGTCCCCGGCCGCGTACACGTCCGTCGCGCTGGTCTGGAGCCGCTCGTCCACGAGGATGCCCCGATCGACGTCCAGTCCGGCCGATCGTGCCAACTCGAGCCGCGGCCGGATGCCGATCGCATAGGCGACCAGCGCCGCAGGGATGGTGCGCCCGTCCGTGGTGCGGACGCCCGAGACCCTGCCTCGCTTCCCGACGATCTCCTCGACCCGGGCGTCGTGATGGACCGTCACCCCGGCGTCGCGCTGGCCCTGCAGCACGATCCGCGACTCCTCCTCGTCGAGGACGCTCCCCCAGTAGCGCTCACCGCGCAAGAGGAAGTGGACGCGCATCCCCTGCGCCGTCAGCCCCTCGACCAGTTCCAGTGCGGTCACGCCCCCGCCGACGACCACGGCGGGTCGCCCGCGCTTGGCGGCCTTGACGATCCGGCGCGCGTCGTCGAGGTCGTCGAGTTTCATGACCCCGTCGAGGCCCGCCCCGGGGACGTCCAAGGGGACCGACTGCGCGCCGACGGCCAGCAGGAGACGGTCGTAGCCGAGCGTGTCTCCCCCCGCCAGGGTGATGGAGCGATCGTCGGGGCGGATCCCGGTGGCGACATCGCGCACGTGGCGGATCCCCAGCGGCGGCAGGCGGCGATCCGCCTGCCAGAAGAGCTGCCGCTCCGGGATCTCGCCGTGGAGGTAGTAGGCCAGCCCCGGACGCGAGTAGAAGCCGTGGGGGTCCGCCCCGACGAGTGTGAGGTCGCCATCCTCGTCGCGGCTGCGGATGGCCTCGGCCGCGGAGATCGCAGCGACCCCCGTCCCGACGACGACGTACCTCACGCCGGCCCCTCTCCGCCGGCGGCTCCGGCGCTCGTGAAGCTCAACACGCCGCGAGGGCACCGCGCCACGCACTCCCCGCACGTCAGGCAGCGCCGGTCGTCGATCGTCGCCCCCAGCCAGACGTGGGCGCGCACGTCGATGCCGATCGGGCACCCGAAGGAGCAGATCCCGCATTGCACGCACCGGGACGGGTGCGGGGTGACGACCCCCGAGGCCGCCACCCGGCGGTGGACCCCGCCTCCTCGCGGCTTGCCGTGGAGAGCCGATCTCCTCGCGGCGTCCGACGCCATCAGCCGGCAATCCTCTCGCCTCGCGGACTCCTGGTGGCGATCCCGGACCGCGCGCCGCCGCCGGATCGAACCCGACCCGGCCGGCGAGCGTCACTCCCGAGATCCGCCACCATTCTCCAGGGGGCGAGCCGCCGCCATTAGGGGCGAACGGCCCATCGCCCTCGGAGGCCGTCGCAGCACAACCACAGATCCCATCGGATTGGTACCGAGGCAGACGGAACACGCGGTTCCACCTCACCGCGCGACA
>JAHLKU010000015.1 GCA_020444505.1 Actinomycetota bacterium
CGGCCCCCGAGCCCGAGCCCGAATCGGCCCCCGAGCCCGAGCCCGAGCCTGAGCCCGAATCGGCCCCCGAGCCAGAACCGGACCCCGAGCCCGCGTCTGACGCGGACGAGGTCGGCGGCCTGTTCGAGAGGCTGCGGAGGACCGATGAGATCCCGGTGGTCGAGGTCGTGTCCGAGCCCGAGACGAAACCCGAACCCGCGCCGGAACCAGAGCCGGAGCCGGAGCCGCCGCGGCCCCGGGGCCCCGACGCCGTCGAGATCAGGGAGCAGGCCGTCCTCCCGGTGCTCAACGCCCACGTCCGGGAGGCCCGGCGGGTGCTGATGGAGATCCAGAACGACGCACTCGACCAGGTCCGCACCCTGCGCAAGGGTGCCCGGTGGGAGCCCGACACGGCGGCGATGGCGGCTGCGCTCACCGCGGTGGCCGCTCCGATCGGGGCCGAGGCGGTGGAGGCCGGCGCGGCTGCGGCCGCCGTCTACGGCGCCACCACCGCCGCGGAGGCGGCATCCGACGCCAGGGCACGGGGAGTGGTCGACGACATGGGCGCCGCGTTCGCCGCGTCGGTGGAGAAGGCGGCCCGGGCCGACGACCCGGCCGCCGCTGCGGGGCGGGCGTTCCGGGGATGGCGCAACGACGAGGCCGCCCGCTGGCTGCGGACCGCCGCCTACGCCGGGTACCACGACGGCCTGGGCGCAGCCCTGTCGGCCTCCGGCATCACCGAGGTGGTCGGCGTGCGCCACGGGCGCCTGTGCAACGTCTGCCCTGCGGCAGCCGGCGTGGTGTGGGACCCTGCAGGCAGCCCGCCGGGGGGTCTGGAGGCCCCTCCGGCCGGCCCGGATTGCACGTGCGCGGTCCAACCGCACACCTGAGCAGCGCCTCCGCCCCGGTTCCCCATAGAATGGCTCACCGATGATCGAACGTGAACCCACCCCCATGCCCGCGCGCCGATCCGTCGGCGCGGGCCGCCGCTGGCTCATCATTGCCCTGGTGGTCTTGGCCGTCCTGGTCCTGTCGTTGCGCGGTATCGCCACGTTCTGGACCGACTACCTCTGGTTCGACTCCGTGGACTACGGCTCGGTGTGGTCGACGCTCGTCGTCACCAGGATCGTCCTGGTGGTCCTCGCCACCGTGGTGGCGGCGCTGCTGCTGTTCGGCAACCTCTTCATGGCCGACCGGCTGTCGCCCAAGACCCTGCGGGGCACCGGCAGCCCCGACGAGGAGCTCATCGAGCGCTACCAGGCCTGGGCACGGCCCCGCATCACCTGGCTCCGGCTGGCGGTCGCCGGGTTCTTCGGGCTGCTGATCGGCCTCGGTGCGAGCGCCTGGTGGGAGAACTGGCTGCTGTTCTCCAACGCCGAGAGCTTCGGGGTCACCGACCCGGTGTTCAACAACGACATCAGCTTCTACGTGTTCAAGGTGCCGTTCTACCGGGACCTGTTCGCCTGGGGCTTCCAGCTGGTGCTGATCACCACGCTGATCGTCGCCGCCCTCCACTACCTCAACGGCGGCATCCAGGTGCAGGCCCGGCCGGGGGAGCGCATCTCGTCGGGGGTGAAGGTGCACCTGTCGGTGCTGCTGGCCACCCTCGCCGTGCTGAAGGCCGTCGCCTACTACCTGGACCAGTTCGACCTGCTCTACTCGTCCCGGGGCTTCGTGGCCGGCGCCGCCTACACCGACGTCACCGCACAGCTGCCTGCAGTGCGGCTGCTGATCTTCATCTCCCTGTTCGCCGCGATCCTGCTGCTGGTGAACATCCGCTTCCAGGGCTGGGTGCTGCCGGCCGCCGCCGTCGGCCTGTGGGCCGTCACCTCCTTCGTGGTGGGCTTCGTCATCCCCGAGGCGGTGCAGCGGTTCAGCGTCGAGCCGAACGAGATCAACCGGGAGCTGCCCTACATCGAGAGGAACATCGAGTTCACGAGGGCGGCGTTCGGGCTGGACGACATCGAGACGAAGGCCTTCGAGGCGTCGGAGGACCTCGACAGCGGGGACATCGCCGCCAACGCCCCGATCATCGACAACATCCGGCTCTGGGACCCGACGGTCCTGCTCACCACGTACCGGCAGCTGCAGGAGCTGCGGCCCTTCTACCAGTTCGACGACGTGGATGTGGACCGGTACCTGCTCGACGGCCAGCTGACCCAGGTGATGCTGGCGGCGCGCGAGTTGGACACCGCCGGCGTGCCGGAGGACAACTGGGTGAACCAGCACCTGGTGTACACCCACGGGTACGGGGCGGTGCTGTCGCCGGCCAACACGGTCACCACCGACGGCCAGCCCGACTTCCTGGTGCGTGACATCAATCCCGACGACGGGTCGCCTCCCGAGGTGGCGATCGACCAGGCGAGGATCTACTTCGGTGAGGAGTCCGGTCTGGGCGACTTCGTCATCGTGGGCAGCAACGAGCGCGAGGTCGACTTCCCGCTCGAGACGGCGGGGGCCGAGACCGTGGCGTTCAACTCCTACGACGGCGAGGGCGGCATCGAGGTGGGCGGGTTCTTCCGCAGGGCCGCGTTTGCCCTCCGCTTCGCCGACGTCAACACCCTCATCTCCGGCCAGGTGACCGGCGACTCGCGGGTGCTGCTGGTCCGCAACATCCGGGAGCGATTCGCCAAGGCGGCGCCGTTCCTGCGCATGGACACCGATCCGTATCTGGCCATCGTCGACGGCCGCCTGGTGTGGATCGCCGACCTGTACACGGTCACCGACCGCTACCCGTACTCGTCGCTGGCCGACAAGACGCGGCTCAGCACCGCCTCGGGCCTGTGGGACGTGGACTTCAACTACATCCGCAACAGCGTCAAGGGCACCGTCGACGCCTACGACGGCACCATCACCATGTACGTCATCGACGAGAGCGATGCCATGGTGCGGGCCTACCGCAACGTCTTCCCGGCGCTGTTCACCGACGGCGACCAGATGCCGGCGGCGGTGCGGGAGCACCTGCGGTACCCCGAGGACCTGTTCAAGGTGCAGGCCAACATGTTCACCCGCTGGCACATGACCGAAGCCCGGGTGTTCTTCAACAACGGCGACCCGTGGCAGATCGCCCGCGACCCGTCCACCATCGGCGGCGCGAGCAGCACCGAGGCGCGGCTGATGAACCCGTACTACCTGCTGATGTCGCTGCCGGACGAGGAGGACCTGTCCTACCTGTTGCTGCAGCCGTTCACCGCCGCCGACCGCCCCAACATGGTGTCGTTCGTGGTGGCCAAGAGCGACCCCGACACCTACGGCGAGATGATCAACTTCGAGTTGCCGCGCGACTCGTTCGTGGACGGTCCCGGCCAGATCGGAGCGCGCATCAACCAGGACCCCGACATCTCCCGCGAGTTCACCCTGCTGGGCCAGGAGGGCTCGGAGGTGATCCAGGGGAACTTGCTGGTGGTGCCGATCGAGTCGTCGATCCTGTACGTGCAGCCCATCTACCTGCAGGGCAGCAACGACACCGCCCTGCCCGAGTTCAAGCGGGTGGTGGTGGTGTTCGGCGACCGCATCGTGATGCGGGACACCCTCGCCGAGGCCCTGCTGGACGTGTTCGGCGACGCCCCGCCGGAGACCATCGAGCCGACCGAGCCCACCGAGCCCGGCCAGCCGGCCGAGGTGGACGCCAGGGTCGTGGCCCTGCTCACCCAGGCCGAGGCGGCGTTCCAGCGGGCCGACACCGCGCTGCGGGCCGGGGACCTGGGCGCCTACGCCGACGAGATCGCCGAGGCGCAGCGCCTGGTCGAGCAGGCCACCGCCCTCATCGAGGCTCCCTGACGGCCCGGCCTTCGAACGGGAAGAGCCCCCGGGGATTCCCGGGGGCTCTTCGTTCGTCCGGTCCGGTCTCCTACGCGGCGGCTGCGGCCTCGTCCTCCTTGCGGAAGGCGAAGAACCCGCCGCCCAGCGCCAGCACGGCGCCCAGGCCGATGGCCAGGTAGGGCACGATGACGCCGAACAGGTTGAGCAGGCTCTGCCCGTCCTCGGCGTCCACCTTGGCATCGGCGATGGCGTCGTCGGTGTGCTGGTACACCAGGCCGAGCACCGGCCCGACCGGGGCGATCCCGCCGGGGATCGCATCGGCCATGATGGCGAGGACGATCGCCTCGTCCTTGGTGTAGTCGATCAGCACGCCGGTCGCCGGGTCCACCCAGTAGTTGGTCTCGTACTCGTACAGGTACGTGAACGGGACCGGGTCGGGCAGCGCCGGCAGGATCTGGCCGAGCATCGGCAGCATGTCCTCGGGCGCCAGCGACGGGGCGAGCGCCGTGACGGTGGCCAGCGGCAGCCCGGCCGGGAACATGGCCAGGGTCGCCGGGTCGGTGATCGGAGCGATCGCCGACTGCGCCCGGAAGTGGTACAGATCCCACCCGGCGCGCTCTTCCTCGGCCACGAACTCCAGCGGCACGACCTTCTGGAAGTAGTCCGACCACCCGTCGTACGTCTTCTTCTCGGTCCCGATCGGGAACCCGACCACCAGGCCCTGCCGTGCGTCGATCACGTCCGGGTTGTCGGTGAAGTTGGGGATGTGCTCCATCGTCTTGCGATCGATGGTGTACCAGTCCTCACTCCCCAGCGGCAGCGGGGTCCCGTCGGCCGCCGTCATGGTCGCCACCTCGTGCACCAGCGCCTTGCCGCCGTCGGTCTCCTCGGTGGTCACATGGCGGGACAGGTTGATCGGGATGTTCTCCATGAAGATGTTCGCCATGTCGCCGGTCGCCAGGGCGTCGGCGTTCAGCATCACCTCCAGGGTGCCCTCGTAGGTGCGGGTGGAGTCGACGTCGTCGGGGAACACCGCCAGCGCCGGCACCACCACGAACTTGACGATCAGGCCTGCCACGATCAGCAGGACGCCCAATCCCAATGCGATGAACGGTCCGGTCTTCTTCATACCTCTCCCATGCTCGATCCGTGAGATGAACCTCCCTGCAACGCTACGCGAGCGGTGCCGGGCATGCGGTGCCCGGGGCACGTCCGGGCTTCCGGTTGGGCACGCAGCGCTGGTACAGTTCGTCCCTACGACGCGGGGTGGAGCAGTCTGGTAGCTCGTCGGGCTCATAACCCGAAGGTCGCGGGTTCAAATCCCGCCCCCGCTACGAAGCAGGAACCCGGCCTCTGGGCCGGGTTCTTCGCGTCGGGGGGTGGTGGTGTCTGTGGGCCTTGCGGTGGCGGGGTGTGGTCGGGTGCGTTGGCCCGGTGGGGTGGTGGTGGTCGGGTGCGGTCCGGGGTGGTTGCGCGTCGACGGTTCGAATCCCGCCCCCGCTACGAAGCAGGAACCCGGCCTCTGGGCCGGGTTCTTCGCGTCGGGGGGTGGTGGTGTCTGTGGGCCTTGCGGTGGCGGGGCCTGCTGTTGCTCGTGACGCCCTCCCGACGCGGCGAGGAGCGGGCCGATCTCGAGGAGGCCATCACGGGAGGGAGGTTCCCCTACGAGCCGCACGCCCGGGGGACGGCCGACCTGAGAGACGAGGTGCCGGAGCCGGCCGAGGAGGGAGACGGGCCCTCCGAGGAGCAGGATCGCTGATCCCATCCCTCCCGGCTGCGAGCAGGGACCCGGCCTCTGGGCCGGGTCCCTCGCGTCGGGCGGGTCCGGTCCCGGGCGGGGCTGCGTCGGCGGTCAGCCGCCGACGGCGGTGCCCAGCAGGGTGCCGATCCCGAACGTGGCGCCGGCGGCGACGAGGCCGAGCAGCAGCGACCGGGTCCCGGTGCGGAGGATGCCGGTCCCGGTGACGAGTGCGGTCGTCAGGCCCAGGAGGAACAGGCCGAGCGCGGCCGCCCCCAGGCTGGCGACGACCGCCCATGCTCCGTCGAGGAAGAAGAACGGCACCACCGGGATGATCGCCCCGATCGAGAAGAGGAAGAACGACGTGCCGGCCGCCTCCCACGCAGATCCGCCCAGGTCCTGTGGATCGATGCCGAGCTCCTCGCGGACCTTCGTCTCGAGGAACGCCTCCGGGTCGGCCATCACGTCGGTCGCCGCCCGGCGCGCCTGGTCGGGGGTCATCCCCTTCGCCTCGTAGATGAGGGCGAGCTCCTCTGCCTCCGCCTCGGGCATGGCGAGGATCTCCTCCCGCTCGGTCCGGATCTGCGCCTCGTGCAGCTCGCGCGAGCTCTGCACCGACAGCCACTCTCCCAGCGCCATCGAGACGGCGCCGGCGAGGAGGCCCGCCAGCCCAGAGATCAGCACCGCGGTGGCCGAGAAGGACGCCCCCGCCACTCCCATGACCAGCGACGTGTTCGACACCAGCCCGTCGTTGGCGCCGAGGACGGCGGCGCGCAGCGCATTGCCGCCCACCGCCCGGTGTCGCCCTTCGAGCCTGGCGAGAACCCTGCCGCGCACCCCGCCGCGGGCTTCCTTGCGCAGCGCGTCGAGCATCACGGCGTGCGATCGCTCGTCGGCGGGCAGTGAGGTGCCGGCCGCCTCGGGCTGGTCGTCGTACATCGTGCGGCCCGTCATCTCGGTAGACGCCATCACCTGGGTGAGCACGCCGGGGCCGAGCCTGCGGGCCAGCCAGGCCAGGATCCGCGACCGGCGGTCGGGCCGGCGCTCGGGTGGCTCCTCGCCGGCCTCGCGGAGCTGGCGCTCCCACAGCTCGGCATGCCGCTCCTCGGTCTCGGCGAGCCGGCGGTACACCCCGCTGATGGTCTCGTCGCTCTCCAGGTCGGCGGCCACCCGGTAGAGGTAGGCGGCGTTGACCTCGTCGGTGAAGTTGGCTCGGTAGCGCTCGGTGTCGCTCGGCATCCTGGATGCTCCTCGTCGATGCTGCGGCGGTCCCCCCGGGGGAGGAGGTCCCGCTCTCGTCGATTCTGGTCGATGTGGGGGCCGGCGCCGCCGGCCGCTCAGAGGCCGGCCCCCTTGGTGACCTCGTCGGGATACACCTGCTCCTCGAGCCCCTCGGCGGCGTCGTCCCGGTACCCGGGGCCGTAGAAGGGCATGTTGACCGACGACGCGAACAGGGCCGACACCTCGTCCGGGTCGTCGCAGACGGCGGCGAGGCCCAGATCGAGCCACGCCGAGCACGGCGCCTCCCACTCGACCCAGATCTCGTAGCGGCCGGGAGGGAGGCCGTCGGGGAAGTCGTGCACGAACCACTCGCACGGCTGCGGGTCGGTCTGCTCCCAGTACGCCGGCCCGCACTTCACCGCCATGCCGTCGACCACGTAGTCGGTGTGGAACCGGTAGGTCGTACCGAGCTCGAACGTCCCGTCGTCCGGCTCGGGGCCCACCAACCGGGTGACCGACACCGCGAGGTCGTACCCCGCTCCGAGCGGCTCGTCTCCCCGGTGCACGAAGCCCTGGCGGATGTGGAACGGCAGCCCGGCGAGCCACGCCGTCGTCCCGCGGGAGGCGTCCTCGGGGTCGAGGAAGTGCCCCTCGCGCCGGCACGACGAGTCCTCCGACACGGGGTCGCAGACGGTCGCCAGGAAGTCGAGCCGGGCGTCGTCGGGAGGGTCGGACCGCACCTCCCGGGCGGCGCCGGCGTCGCCCGGATCGCCGTCGGCCGTCTCCACCGCTTGCATCACCCAGCGGCGGGTGGCGGTGCCGTCGAACCCCTTGATGCCCCCACCCGGGTCGGCGGCCGGCGCCCACAGCACCCCGGAGGGGTCGACGACCGCCCCGAAGCCGAACCCGGCGGTGCCGGGGAAGGACTCCCACTGCGAGCCGTCGAACCGGGCCAGTCCCTCGAGGGCGACGGCCCACACGGTCCCGTCCCGGCCCGATGCCACGGCAGCGTTGTCGGAGACCAGGCCGTCGTCGGCGGTGTAGACCGTCCAACCCGACCCATCGAAGCGGGCGATGCCTCCGCCGGGCCGGCGGTCGGCCGCCCCGCCCATCGACCCCACCCACAGGGTCCCGTCCGGGGTCACCGTCACCGACCCGCCGATCGGCCCCGGCAGGCCCTCGGCGGCGGCGTGCACCACCCACCCGGACCCGTCGTACGCCACGACACCGTCGTGCGTGTCGTCGGTGGAGGCCGTCGCCGCCCACACCGTCCCGTCCGGTGCGATCGCCATCGACTCGGACCCCATCGGGACGACGTCGTGGAACACCTCCCACCGCGCGCCGTCGAACGAGCCGATGACGCCGCCGTCGCCCGACCCCCACCACACCACGCCGCCGTCCTCGACCGCCAGGGGGTGGTC
Source organism: Actinomycetota bacterium (assembly GCA_020444505.1). Taxonomy (GTDB): domain Bacteria; phylum Actinomycetota; class Acidimicrobiia; order Spongiisociales; family UBA11373; genus JAHJML01. The sequence continues at coordinate 8,122 of JAHLKU010000015.1, forward strand.
GAAGCCGGACGGCGCCGCGTAGCGGGTCCACGCTCCGTCCCACCGGGCGATCCAGCCGGGAGACCCGATCCAGACCGTGCCGTTGGATCCGATCACCACGCCGGCGACGCCCGTGTCCGGCAGTTCCTCGCCGGAGACGAAGGTGTGGAACGCCCCGGTGTCGGGGTTCCAGCGGATCACGCCCCCGTCGGTGGCCGCCCACAGGCTGCCGTCGGGGGCCGCCGCCACTCCCCGAACCCGGTTGAGCCCGTCCCTCAGGGTGAGGGGCCCTTCCGGGATCGGGCTCGGCTCGGAGAGGCCGATGGTCTCGCCCTCGAGGACGGCGGGGTCGGGGGGCGTGAGAGAGGTGGCCGGCCCGAGATCGGGCTCTTCGGTGCCGCCGGTGGTCTGTGCTCCCGACCCGACGGCCCACACCACGGCCCCGAACGCGACGACGACCGCGAGCGCGACCGGCCACCGCAGTCGCGGACCGGGGCTTCGAGCGGGTCTCCCGGCCAAAGGGCCCTCCGGCGTCGCAGGGGCGCCATGCTACCGCTCGCCCCCGGTGGACGGGCAGGGCGCACCGGCCGCGCCACCGATGACGAGTTGCCGCCGGGCCGGGGCATACTGCAGCGATACTCAGTCGGATGCCTCCGTGGGAGGCATGGCACACAGGAGCGTCGATGCGGCGGCGGAGGATCTCATCGTTCGGGGTCGCGGCCCTGGCGGCCCTGCTCGTCGCCGTCTCCGGGTGCGCGTCGGACGGCCTGGGTCCGGGCCCGTCTGAGAGCAGCACGAGCACGGCCACCACCTCCGTCCCTGCGACGGCCCCCACCACCACGACCACGACCACCACCACGACCACGGAGCCGGTAGCACCGAGCACCACGGCTGCCGGGCCGCCGTCGCGCCACGCCCGGTACGTGGTGTCGGACGACGAGATCGAACCGGAGGCGAAGCAACTCGCCACCGACATCGCCTATGCCCTCACCACCTACGAGGAGTCCGACGACGACTTCCTGCGGCTCTGGCCGATCGCGGGAGGCGGCGGCATGCTCTCCCTGCTCGAGGCGAGCCGCCCCCTGAGCTACCCGACGCAGTGGTCCCGGGGCGAGGTCGTCTACCCCCAGATGGGCGGGCTGACCGACGACCGGACCTCGGTGATGGTGGTCACCCGCCAGACGGTCGGCTCCGGCCCCGAACCGGCCTTCACGGTCGTCCGGACGCTCGACATCCGGCTCGTGAAGGGCGAATCGGGCTGGGAGTTCGAAGCGCTCGCCTCGGCCGGCGGCGTCTTCGACAGCCTCGACGACCTGGTCCTCGCCGGCGCCGTCGCCGCCGATCCCCGCATCGAACTGCCCGACTCGGCCCGGCTCGACATCCTGGAAGGCGGCGTCTCGCCGATCCTGCTCGAGGTGATGGCGGACCTCGCCGACATCACCCCCTACGGCGTGACGGTGATGCACACCGGCCACCCGTACCACGTGTTCGAGACGAACCGGGTGAGCCACCACTCGCTGGGCCGGGCGATCGACATCTACCGGGTGGGCGACCGGGAGGTGGTCGACGATCGCGGTGCCAACTCCGTCTCGGAGGCCCTCGTCGAGTGGCTGTGGCAGAACTCCGACATCATCCAGGTGGGCAGCCCGTGGGACGTGGACGGGGGCCCGGGACGCTCCTTCGCCAACACGGTGCACCAGGACCACATCCATGTGGCCGTCATCGGCGCCAACGACCCCCGCTGGGTCCCGGCGATCGGCGACCTCGTGTGGGAGGACCTCGACGCCGACGGCATCCGCGACGCCGGGGAGCCCGGCCTCGCCGGGGTCACGGTGCGGCTCTTCGACGACGCCGGCCGTGAGGTGGGGTCCATCCTCACCGACTCCAACGGCGCCTACTCGTTCCGCGAGCTCTCCTACGGCGAGTACCACGTGGAGGTCGACGTCCCCTCCGGCTACCTGGTGTCGCCCCGGAACCGGGGCTCGGACGATTCGATCGACTCCGACATCGACGCCGGCGGCGTCATGGCGACGACCCTACTCGACCCGCGGGAGCACGACCCGAGTTGGGACGCCGGGCTCTACCGGAAGGCCTCGATCGGCGACTTCGTGTGGGCGGACGCCGACGGCGACGGCATCCAGGACCCCGGCGAGGGCGGCCTGGAGGGCGTCACGGTGCGCCTGTTCGACGGCACCGGCGCCCAGGTGGGCTCCATGGTCACCGGCGGCGACGGCGCCTATGCCTTCACCGGGCTGACGCCGGGCACCTACCACGTGGAGATCGACGTGCCCGCGGGGTACGTCGCTCCCTCCAGGGACCGGGGCTCCGACGACGCGCTCGACTCCGACATCGACGCCGGCGGCACGATGGCGGCCACCACGCTGGTGTCCGGCGAGGACGACACGTCGTGGGACGCCGGGCTGACCCGCCCGTCGTCGATCGGGGATTTCGTGTGGGAGGACGCCGACGGCGACGGCATCCAGGACCCCGGCGAGGACGGCCTGGAGGGCGTCACGGTGCGCCTGTTCGATGGGGCCGGACGGGAGGTGGGCTCGGTCGAGACCGACGAGGACGGCGCCTACGAGTTCACCGGCCTGCGGCCGGGCAGGTACCACCTGGAGATCGAGTTCCCCGACGGCTACGGGGCCTCGCTGCAGGACGAGGGCACCGACGACGAGGTGGACTCCGACATCGACGACGAAGGGGTGACCGAGGAGGTCGTGCTCGCCCCCGGCGCGGACGACCCGGACTGGGATGCCGGTCTCGTCCCGCTGCCGCCCGACCGGCGGTCCGGCTAGGAGCCGACCGGCTCGGTGGTCTCCACGACGGGGGTCGTGGTGGTGGAGGTGGACGGGCTGTCGTCGTCGCCGCAGGCGGCGACGCCGATGGCGAGGGCGGCGGCGAGGATCGCCGCAACGAGACGGTTCACTGAGGCCGGCATCCCGCCATCGTACTGCCGGGCCCCGGGCCAGCGAAGGAACCGGATTGCTTGGACTCCCGGCCGGGGAACCTAACCTCTCCCCATGGGCCCAGGCACCGCGGTACCCCGGAGATCGACGCCCGGCCTCCAGTTCCAGTCGAGGATCCTGAGGCTCCTCAGGCTCGGGCTCGTCCTGGTGGTCGGCCTGCTCGCCGTGGCCATGACCGACACGGCGCGCTCGCCGGCGCCGCCGGCCCCGGCGGCTGCCTCCACGTCCACCGTCGCAGCCGCCACGACCGCCGCTCCGGCCACCTCGCTCGCGGCCTCGGCGTCGACCACGTCGGCGCCCGAGGACCCGTCGCCGCCGCCGCTCGCGGCCCGCTACGTGGTCCCCGACACCGAGATCGAGCCGGAGATGAAGCAGCTCGCCGTGGACGTCGCCTACGCGCTGACCAGCTACGAGCAGTCCGACGACCCGGCGGAGCGCTTCTCGGACATCGCCGGCACGGCGGGCGCCGATGTCCTGGCGGCCGCCGGCGAGCCGCTCACTCACGCAGGGCAGTGGTCGCGCGGCGACGTCGTCTACCCGCAGATGGGCGGCCTGAAGGACGGCAAGGCGTCGGTGATGGTGGTGACGCGGCAGTCGGTGGGGAGGGGCGCCGAGCCGGCGTACTCGGTGGTGCGCACGCTCGACATCCGGCTCGTGACGGGGGAGTCCGGGTGGGAGTTCGACGAACTTGCCTCGGCCGGGGGGAGGTTCGGCGACGTGGAGGACCTGGCACTCGCCCATGCCGTGGCCTCGGACCCGCGCATCGAGATGCCCGACTCCGCCCGGCTCGACATCGTGGCCGGCGAGGTCTCGCCGGTCCTGCTCGGGTTGATGGCGGACCTCGCCGAGGTCACCCCCTACGGCGTCACCGTGATGATGACGGGGCACCCGTACCACGTGTTCGGGACCGACCGCGTCAGCCATCACACCATCGGCAGGGCCATCGACATCTACCGGGTGGGCGACGACCTGGTGGTCGACGACCGGGACGACGGCTCCGCCGCCCGGGCGATCGCCGAGTGGCTGTACGCGCGGTCCGACGTGGTGCAGGTGGGCAGCCCGTGGGACCTCGACGGCGACGGCGACGACCGGTCGTTCGCGGACCTGGTCCACCAGGACCACATCCATGTCGCCGTGGTGGGGGAGTCCTGACCCGCCGCTAGGGGGGATCGGTGGCGAACCACCGCATCGCGGCCTGGTACACCATCTCGTGGTTCGCCCGGAAGTAGACGATCCAGACGTCGGCCGAGTGCCGGGCGTACAGCACCTCCGGGTCGCCGGGGCCGAAGAAGGTCTCGATCTCGGGGTCCATGGTGAGGTCCTCGGGCACCTGCCTCCGGCCGAACGCAGCGATCTGCTCCTCGGTGAAGCGGTCTCCGGGGTCGGCGAGCACGTTGAAGGCCTGCGCCGACTGGCGGGGGCTGAGGATCGTGTCCCCGAGGCCGTGGCCGAGGAACACGGCGACCCCCGCCTCCCTCGCCCCCTCCAGGTAGGTCATCGGGCTCCTGAGGAGGCACTCGTCCTGTGCGGGCCCCTCCACCCGTGGGTCGCCGCCGCAGGCACTCGAGATCTCCCACCCGTAGTGGCGGCCCGCCGACCGGGACCGGGCGTAGAACGCGGCCAGGTCGAAGACGGCGCCCCAGGCCGCCACGGCGGTCACCTTGTCCGGGTGCCGCCCGGCGAGCAGGAGTCCCATCATCCCGCCGCCCGAGTACCCGACCACGAAGACGCGGCCGGGGTCCACGCCGCCCTGGGCGACCGCGAAGTCGATGGCGTCGACGGCGTCCTGCACGGCGGCCTCCGACCCGATCTGCTCGGGGCCGCTGTTGCGGCCCCGGAAGTTGGGGGCGATCACCGCCCATCCGTTCTCCTGCGCCCACATCGCATACGGGATGCCGGCGTGCTGCACGTAGTTGGAGCTCCAGGAGTGGAGGATCACCAGCAGCGGGCGCTCGCCGTCCCCGTCGGGCGGCAGCCACAGCGCCGGCTGCTCGGTCCCGTCCGCCGTCGAGGTGATCCGCACGTCCTCGATCTCGGGAACGTACTGCTGCCAGCGATACATGCCCCGCGAGGTGAACCCGGCGAACTCGCTGATGAGGTTGATGGTGTCCACCGTCTCGAACGTCGGCGGGTCCAGCGGCGGCTTGGTCGTCGTCGTGGTCGGCGGCACGGCGGAGGGGATCGTCGTGGGGACGGACGGCTCCGTCCAGACCGTGGTCGCGACGGTCGGCGGCGGCGCGGCCACGGTGGTGGTCGTGGAGGTGGACGGCGCAGGCGCGGCGCTGGTGGCGGCAGTTTCGGTGGTGCTGCACGCGGTGGTCAGGACCATCAGCCCTGCCACCGCGAGCCGTGCGACTGCGGCCCTGGTGCGTGGGACCGTCATGACGGGCGATTGTATCGGCAGGGGCGCCCTCCTCCGCCCATCGCGCCCGTGCCCACCGGTCGGCCCGGAGGCGGCGGCTGCTACGGTGGCTCGAACCCGTTGGGGGCCGCCCGTCGCGGGTCTCCCGAGGAGCGCTGCGGGGCAACGGACTGCCGAGGGACATGGAACGGATACCGGCACTCGACGGCCTGCGTGCGCTGGCGATCGCAATGGTCGTCGGCTACCACATCGACCGGGACGTGGTCCCCGCCGGGTTCTGGGGCGTGCTCCTGTTCTTCGTGCTCTCCGGGTACCTCATCACCAGGCTGCTGATCGCCGAGCGCGACCGGACCGGCAGGGTGCTGCTCCGGGGCTTCTACCTCCGGCGGGCCCTGCGCCTGCTGCCGGCGTTGGGCATCGTCTGCATCAGCCTGCTCGTGGTGGGGATCGCCTGGTCCAGCGTCCTCCCGGTGATCGGGTACTACGGGAACTACGCCCGCATCGCCGGCGTCGACCTCGGCCTGCTCACCCACAGCTGGTCGCTGGCGGTGGAGGAGCACTTCTACCTGGTGTGGCCGTTCGTGATCGGCTTCGTCCCTGCCCGGCACCGGCTGCGCGTGGTCGGCGGCATCGCCGTGGCCGCGATCGCGTGGCGGGGGGTGGCGATCCTGGTGCTGTCGAGGGGCTGGGTCTACAACGCGACCGACACGAACGCCGCCGCGCTGCTCGCAGGCTGCTGGCTCGCCGTGGCCCGCCCGCCCGCCCGCCGGTGGGCCGGATGGTTCGTGCCGGCGCTGCTCGCCCTCGTGTTCGTCCCCGCGTTCGGGACGGACGGCCCGTTGTTCGCCTGGGGTGGCTTCCTGGCGATCGCCCTGTCGGCGGCGGCCGTCCAGTTCGCCCTGACCCGGCCCTCCGTGCTCGAGGGGCGCGTGATCGTGTGGGTGGGCAAGGTCTCCTACGGCCTCTACCTGTGGCACTACGTGTTCGTGCGCAGTGACCTCTCCACCTGGGTGGCGCTGGCGTGCACGCTCGCCGCCACGACGGCCAGCTGGTATCTCGTCGAAGTGCCGATCCGGAGATGGAGGTCGCGTCTCGAGCGGCGCCACCCGTCGCTGGCGGGATCGTCCCCGGCGCCGGCGGGACCGTAGCCGGGGCACGCTCCCGCCGGGAGCGGGGGTGCCGTCCGGGGGCGGGTTCCCGTTCCCGCCGGGCCGTCGCGCCGTGCGGCGTTCGACGTCCGGGGGCGCCTCCGGTGCCGTGGCCGGGGACCCGGCGGTCCCCCTCAGCCGAGCCGCACGTCCCCCAGGTGCAGGTCGAGCACCGGGGCGACCCGTTCGACGATGTCCTCGAGGTCGGCGTGGGCCAGTGCGTCGAGGCCGACGAACCGCCGTAGGAACAGCACCCCGAGCATCTGCGCCGCCGCCAACCCCATCCGGAGGCGGGCGTCCTCCCCGCCGATGCGGTCCTGGTATGCGTCGAACACCGTCCGCTGCATGAAGTCGCGCAGCAGCGCCCTGGCGTGCTCGTTGGTGGCGGCCGAGCGGAGGAGGCCCTCCACGTTCGGGTTCGCCTCCATCGCGCCGAGGTAGGCCCGCGCCAGGCGCTCGCCGGGAGTGCCCCTCCCCGCCGCCATCGCGGCGGCGACGGAGGCCGGGATGGCCTCCACGTCGTGGGCGGCGACGAACAGCTCCTCCTTGGTGCCGAAGTGGTGGTGGACCAGCGCCGGGTCGACCCCGGCCCGCTCGGCGATGGCGCGGATCGTGGCGCCGTCGTAGGCCGAGGCGGCGAACTCGTCGCGGGCGGCGTCGAGGATCGCCCGCCGGGTCTCCCCGGGGTCGCCGGGACGCCTGCCGCGGCGCGGGGCGGGAGTCATGACGTGGCGGCTACCACCATCGCCTCCTCGAGGGTGGCGTGGCCGGTGGTCACCTCTGCGTCGACGCCGGCGGCCCGCAACGCCGCCCCGACCTCGCCGGTGGTGGCGCCGGGCACCCGCAGCGCCCTGCCCGCCAGGGTGGCGGCGAGGCCGGCGTCCTCGATGACCCCGAAGGCGGCCTCCCAGCGGTCGGTGGTCACCACGACGGCCTCGAGGGAGCCCACGATGTCCCGCTCGCTGCCGCGCCCGACGACGGTGCCCCTGGCCATCAGGATCAGCCGGTCGGCCTGCCGGGCTTCGTCCATGTAGTGGGTGGTCACCAGGACGGCGACGCCCCGCTCGGCCTGGGCCCGGATCTCCTCCCACAGCCGCGCTCTCGACAGCGGGGCGACCCCGGAGGTCGGCTCGTCCAGGATGAGCAGGTCGGGGCGATGCTGCAGCGCGGCGGCGAACGCCACGCGCCGCTGGACACCCAGCGACAGGTTGCCGACCAGCCGGCCGCCGGCACCGGCCGGCGTGTCGGTCGGCGGCACGCCGAACACTCCGGCGGAGAACTCCATGTTCTCCGCTGCGGTGAGGTCCCTCCAGAGCCCGAGGCTCTGCGGCACGTACCCGATGCGGAGCCGGGTGGCCCGCCCCGGCGGCTCCCCGAACAGGGTGACGGAGCCCGAGGTGGGCCGCAGCAGCCCCAGGATCATCCGCATCAGCGTGGTCTTGCCCGCGCCGTTGGCGCCCAGCACCCCGACCACCTCGCCGGGGCCCACCTCGAGGTCCACGGCGTCGACGGCGGTGAACGACCCGAAGCGGCGGGTGACGGCACGTGTCTCGACGACGGTCATCGGGACGCCTCCTCCTCGGCGAGGCCGGCGGCGATCAGCACGTCCTCCAGCGTGGGCGCGACCCCGTCGGGTGATCCGTCCGGGACCCACTCCCTCCAGCGGCGTCCCTGCCGCCAGGCGCGCGACCGGTCTGCGGGCTCGTCCACCACCACCACCGAGCCCGGCAGCGACGCCCGCACCTCGTCGGGCGTGCCCGCCACCAGGCTCCGGCCCCGGTGGAGGACGGTGACGGACGAAGCCCGCTCCGACTCGTCCAGGTAGGCGGACGACACCACCACCGCCGCGCCGCCGGTGGCTGCTGCGCCGATGAGGCGCCACAGGTCGCTGCGGCTCACCGGGTCCACGCCGGTGGTCGGCTCGTCCAGGATGAGCAGGTCCGGGGAGTGGAGCATGGCCCCGACGACGGCCAGTTTGCGGCGCATGCCGCCGGAGAGGTCGCCGGCGAGCCTGCCGGTGAAGGGGGCCAGGCCGGTGCGCTCCAGCAGGGGCGCCGCGGCGGCGGCGATGTCGGGCACCCGGTAGGCGCCGCCGGTGAACGAGAGGTTCTCGGCGACGGTGAGGTCGTCGAACACCCCGCCGGCGGCGGGGACGTAGCCGATGCGGCGCCGCTCCGGGGCGGTCACCGACCCCTCGTGGCGGATCGGGATGCCGGCCAGCACCCGGAGCAGGGTGGTCTTGCCCGCACCGTCGCCGCCGACCACGGCGCTCACGCGGTGCGGCTCTGCCGCCAGGCTCACGTCTTCCACCGCGGTCGTGTGCCCGAAGCGCACCGTGAGGTGCTCGACGCCCCAGGTCATGCCGCCACCTCCTCCGCAGCGCCGCGCCGGCCGGTGGGGGCCAGATCGCGCCGGAAGCGGAGCACGGCCAGGGCGAACACGGCCACCGCCATCAGCGTGAGGATGAGGTAGGGGATCGTGAGCGAGGCGAAGGGGGCCGCCTTCAGGAACACGCCGCGCATGATCTGCACGAAGTAGGTGAGCGGCAGGCAGTAGGAGATCCAGCGGACGCCGAGCGGCATCGAGGTGAGCGGGAAGATCATCCCCGACAGCAGGATCTGGGGGACCATCACCATGATCGCCAACTGGATCGCCTCGCCCTGACTCTGCGACACCGTGCTGATCAGCACCCCGAAGCCGAGGGCGACGAACAGGAACAGCAGGCCCCCCACGGCGAACATGAGGATCGAGCCGCGGAACGGCACGTCGAACAGCAGCAGGCCGACCACCGTGATCAGCACCAGGTCGAGCACGCCGACCAGGAAGTACGGGGCGATCTTGCCGAGGATGACGTCGCGGGGCTTCAACGGCAGCACCGCCAGTTGCTCGATGGTGCCCTCGGCCCGCTCCTTGACCACCCCGAGGCTGGTGATGATGGTGCCGACCGCGAGGAGCACGAACCCGATCAGGCCCGGCACCATGATGTTGGCGGTGCTCAGTTCGGGGTTGAACAGCACCTCCACCCGGACCCCGTCGGGCAGCGACCCGGCCTGGCGGAGCGCCGATTGCGCGGCGAAGATCTCGGTCCCGTCCACGTAGACGGTGGTGGGCGTCCCGGTGACGACCGCGATGATGGCCTTGCCGTCCCGCAGCAGGTCGTGGGCGTCGTCGGCGGTGCCGGCGGGGTCGACGTGCACGATCTCGAACACGTCGGGCTGGGTGTCGACCAGGGGGTTCGTGGTGCCCACCGCGGGCCCGAGCACCGCGGTGGGGATCCGCTCGATGTCGAAGCTGGCGGCGTACCCGAACACCGTCAGCAGGACGATCGGGATGGCCACCAGCATCGCCACGGTCCGGCGGTCCCGGCGCAGCTGCCGGAACTCTTTGAGGATCATCGCCTTCATGTGCGCTCCCTGGAATTCAACATGCGTTGAATACTAGCGGCGCCACCGGACGGCGCCGACGCGCCGGCGGGCCGTGGCACACTGGGCCCATGCGGGCCATGGTCCTCGACGCCCCCGGGACGCCGCTCCGCGCGGCCGACCTGCCCGAGCCCGTGCCGGGCCCCGGCGAGGTCCGGGTGCGGGTGTCGGCCTGCGGGGTGTGCCGCACCGACCTGCACGTGCGCGACGGCGAACTCACCCGGGCGGCCCTGCCGCTGGTGCCGGGGCACGAGATCGTCGGTGTCGTGGACGAGGTGGGGGCGGGGGTGGACGGACCGGCGCCCGGCGACCGGGTGGGCGTCCCGTGGCTCGGATGGACCTGCGGGGAGTGCAGGCAGTGCCGGGCGGGCCGGGAGAACCTGTGCGAACGGGCCCGCTTCACCGGCTACACCCGCGACGGCGGGTACGCAGAGGCGGCGGTCGCCGACGCCCGCTACTGCTTCCCCATCCCCGACGGCTACGACGACGTGGCCGCCGCCCCGCTGCTGTGCGCCGGGCTGATCGGCTACCGCTCGCTGCGGATGGCCGGCGAGGCCGGCCGCCTCGGGCTGTACGGGTTCGGGGCGGCGGCCCATCTCATCGCCCAGGTGGCCGTTGCCCGGGGCGTGGAGGTGTTCGCCTTCACCCGTCCCGGCGACCGCGAGGGCGCCCGGTTCGCCACCGGCCTCGGGGCCGTGTGGGCGGGCGGCTCCGACCAGGCGCCGCCGGCACCCCTCGACGCGGCGATCGTCTTCGCCCCGGTGGGTGCCCTGGTCCCCGCAGCGCTGGCCGCCGTCCGGCCGGGCGGGCGGGTGGTCTGCGCCGGCATCCACATGAGCGACATCCCCTCGTTCGCATACTCGCTGCTGTGGGAGGAGCGGTCCGTCGCGTCGGTGGCCAACCTCACCCGGGCCGACGGCATCGAGTTCATGGAGGAGGCGGCGCGGACGCCGCTGCGGGTGTCGGCCGAGGCGGTGCCGCTGGAAGACGCCGAGGAGGCGCTGCGCAGGCTGCGGGAGGGCGAGGTGGAGGGGGCGCTCGTCCTCCGGCCCTAGGCGCCCCGCAGGCGGGCGTAGCGGCCGCCCGCCGCCAGCAGTTGACGGTGGGTGCCCCGCTCGGCGACCCTGCCCTGGTCCAGCACCACGATCTCGTCGACCCGGTCGAGGCCCTCGGTGCCGTGGGTGATGAGCAGCACGCCACGACCGGTCGACAGCACCTCGTCCACGACCGCGGCGGCCGTGGCGGGGTCCAGGCCGGCGGTGGGCTCGTCGGCGATCAGGATGGGGAAACGGGCCAGCAGGGCCCTGGCGAGCGAGATGCGGCGCCGCTCGCCCCCCGACACCGGCCGTCCGCCCGGGCCGATCGGCGTGTCGAGGCCGTCGGGGAGGCCGGCCAGCCAGTCCCCGAGGTGCACCTCGGCCAGTGCTGCGACGAGATCGTCGTCGCCGGCGTCGGGGTCGGCGATCGCCAGGTTGGCCCGCACGCTGGCGGCGAGCAGGTGGGCGTCCTCGGCTGCGGCGCCCACCACCCGGCGCACCCGCGCGGCGGGGATCTCTCCGGCGTCCACGCCGCCGACGGTGTAGGTGCCGCGTGCGAGGTCCCGGAAGCGCAGCAGGCCGGCCGCCACGCTCGACTTGCCGGCCCCGCTCTCGCCGACGAGGGCCACCGTGCGGCCGGGGCGCAGGTCGAGGTCCAGGTCCCGCACCGCGTGGTCGGCGCCGGCGCGATGCCGGATCCAGGCGCCGCGCAGCACCAGCGCCGGCTCGAGGTGGTCCGGGCCCCGCCCGTCGGGCTCCGGCACCGGATCGGGCCGCGCCGCCAGCGCATCCAGCCGCCCCGCCGCAGCGACGCCCGGCCCCAGCCGGTCGAGGCCCGAGGGGAGGGTGGCGGCCGGCTCGAACGCGGCGATCGCCAGCAATGCCAGCACCCCCACCAGCAGCGGGTCGAGGGCGCCGGCCGACGAGGCGGCCACCGCCACCCGGAGCACCAGCCACAGCGCCAGGCCGCTTCCCAGCGCCACCAGCGCCGAGCCGAGGCCCGACGCCCACGCCGCCCGGCGGGAGAGCCGCCGCAACGCGGCGTCGGCATCGGCCGCCCGCTCCAGCAGCCCGGGTGCCCTGCCGAAGGCCACGGCCTCGGCCGCCCCCTCCACCAGGTCCACGACCGCCCCGGCGAGGCCGGCGCGGGCCGGACCGAGCCGGGTCGCCGCCCACCGGCCCCACCGGGCGGCGACGATGCCCGCCGCGCCCGCGGTCACCGCCAGGGCTGCCGCCAGCACGGCTCCCGCCGACGGCAGCATCAGCCCGGCGATCAGACCGGCGAGCAGACTCACGGCGGCCGTGACGGCGGCGGGCAGCAGGCTGCGGACCATGGACTCCTGCAGGTCCTCCAGGTCGTCGGCGATGCCGGCCAGCAGTTCCCCGGCGCGGTCGGTCTCCAGGCCGCCGGGGGAGAGGCGCTCCACGTGGGAGAACGCGTCGGTGCGCAGGCGTGCCGTGAGCCGCAGCGCGGCGCCGTGGGCGACGAGCCGCTCCAGGTAGCGGAGCGCAGCACGGGCGATGCCGAAGAAGCGGACACCGACGATGGCAACGGTCAGGTCCAGGATCGGGGGGTGGAGCCCTGCCCGGAGGATGAGGTAGGCGCCGGTGGCCAGCAGCCCGGCGCCGGCGGCGACCGTGCCGGTGCCGGTGGCCACCGCAGCCGCCAGACGCCACCGGTCCCCCCGCCACAGCGACAGCAGTCTCCTCATCGCAGCGCCCCCGCCTCGGGGGCCGGGAGGCGCAGCACCCGCTGCGCCCGGCGCGCCGCTGCTTCGCGATGGGTCGCCACCACGATGGTGCGCTCCCCGGCGAGGCTGTCCAGGGTGTCTAGCACCTGAATCTCGGTGACCGGGTCGAGGTGGGCCGTCGGCTCGTCGAGGAGCAGCACCGGCGCGTCCCGGATCAAGGCCCTGGCCAGCGCCACCCGGCTCCGCTGCCCGGCCGAGAGCCCGGCGCCCCGCTCTCCCAGCACCGTGCCGGGCCCCTCCGGCAGCCGGAGCGCGAACCCGGCGCCTGCGTCCCGCAGCGCTGCGGCCACCCGGTCGTCACCGGCGTCGGGGGCGCCGAAACGGACGTTGTCGGCGATGGTGCCCGCAAACAGGTGGGGAGTCTGCGGGAGCCATGCGATCTGCGCCAGCCATCCGTCGGGGTCGAGGTCGGCGATGGGGATGCCTCCCGCCTCCGCGCGCCCCGCCGCCACCGGCACCAGTCCCATCAGCACGCCGAGCAGGGTGCTCTTGCCCGCACCCGACGGCGCCGCCACCGCCACGTAGGCGCCCGCCGCCACGTCGAGGGAGACCCGGTCGAGCACCGGGGCCTCCCTGCCCGGGTAGGAGACCGTCACGTCCGCCAGCGCCAGCCGGGGACGGCGGGGCGGGGCGGCCGTCCCGTGCGGCGTCGCGGGGGCGGGGGCGTCGAGCAGGTCCAGGATGCGGCCGGCGGCCTCCACCCCCTCGGCCGCGGCATGGAACTCGGCCGCCAGGCGGCGCAGCGGGACGTAGGCCTCCGGCGCCAGGATCAGCACCGTCACCGCCGCCTGCAGGTCGAGGCCGGCGCCGAGCACCCGCAACCCGACGGCCACCGCCACCACCGCGATGGAGATGGTGGCGGCCAGTTCGAGCGCGAGCGCCGACAGGAAGGCGATCCGCAAGGTGGCCATCGTCTCGGCCCGGTGGGCCTCGGCGAGGCGCCCGAAGCGCCGGACGGCGTCGGCGCTGCGGCCGAACACCTTCAGCGTGGGCAGCGACCGCACCGCCTCGACGAAGGCGCTGCTCAGGTCGGTGAACGCCTGCCACCGGCGCCGCATGCGCGCCCTGGTCGCGGTGCCGGTGAGCGCTGCGAACAGCGGGATGAGCGGGAGCGTGGCGGTCACGATCACCGCAGACCACGGGTCGAGGACGGCGAGCACCGCCACCACCCCGACCGGGACGATCGCCGCCAGCGCCACCTGGGGCAGGTAGCGGGCGAAGTACGGGTGGAGCGCCTCGATGCCCCGCCCTGCGGCCGCCGCCACCGCCCCGGGGTCGGACCCGGCGCCCCGGCCGGCCACCACCCGCTGCAGCAGCGCGGCCCGCAGGGCCCCTGCGGTGGCGTCGGCGCTGCGATGGGCCGTCACCTCGGTGGCCCAGGCGGCGGCGGCCCTGAGCCCGGTGACCGCCAGCAGGCCGGCGAGCGGCCCGGCCACGTCGGAGGTGCCCGCCCCATCGAAGGCGGCGGCGATCACCCTCCCGACGAGGAGGGCCTGGACGACGATGAGCGCCGCCGCAGCGACGCCCAGCCCCGCGGTGGCGGCCAGGAAGCCGCGCACCGGGCGGCCGAGCCGCAGCAGGCGCTTGTCGAAGGCCTGCCGCGGCCCGGTCCGCTGCCTCACGACTTCGTGGTCGTGAACTGCTCCCTCGAGATCCGCTTCGAGAACACCTTGTACGACCATGCCTGGTAGCCCAGCACGATCGGGGTGAAGATGAGCGCCACCACCGTCATGACCTTGAGGGTCATGTTGGTCGAGGAAGCGTTGTAGATGTCGAGGCCGGCGACGCCTTCGGTGGTCGAGGGCATCACGGCCGGGTACAGGTACAGGAACAGGGTGACGGTCACCAGGACGATCGTCAGGCCGGTGCCGACGAAGGCCCAGCCCTCCCGCTCCCGCATCACGGCGAGCACCGCCCCCACCGCGGCCAGGGCCACGAGGACCGAAGCGACCACGGCGGCGACGTCGGTGCCGTCCAGGTCACCGGCCTCGTTGAGGAACGTCCACACCAGGACGATCACGCCGAGGCCGGCCATGGGCAAGGCGAGCCGCTTGGCCAGCGCCTTGGCTGCCTCGGCCACCGTTCCCTCCGCCTTGAGGGCCAGGAACACCGCGCCGTGCAGCGTGAACAGCACGAACGTGGTGACCCCGACGACCAGGGCGTAGGGGTTGAGCAGCGTGAACAGGTTGCCCGTGTACTCCTTGGCCCCGTCGATCGGCACGCCGTTGACGATGTTGGCGAAGGCCACGCCCCACAGCAGGGCGGGGAGGGCGCTCCCGAAGAAGATCGCCCGGTCGAACCAGGCGCGCCACTCGGGACGCTTGTCCTTGCCCCGGTACTCGAACGCCACGCCCCTGGCGATCAGCGCCACCAGGATCAGGAACAGCGGCAGGTAGAAGCCGCTGAACAGCGTGGCGTACCACTCGGGGAAGGCGGCGAACGTCGCACCGCCCGCCACCAGCAGCCAGACCTCGTTCCCGTCCCAGACCGGGCCGATCGTGTTGATCATCACCCGGCGGTCGGTGTCGTCCTTCCCCAGGAACGGCAGCAGGATGCCGACCCCGAAGTCGAAGCCCTCCAGGAAGAAGTAGGCCACCCACAGGACCGTGATCAGGAAGAACCACAGGGTGTTCAGGTCGAATTCCATCTCCAGTCCTCCTAGTACGCCAGCGCCTTGGCGACTTCGTCGGCCGTGGCCTCGTCGGTGACGCCCTCCTGGGCGTACTTCTTCATCAGGTAGACGTCGACGACGGCCAGCAGGCCGTAGAGCAGGGTGAACCCGATGAGGGTCACCAGGACCTCACCGGCGCTGACGCCGGGGGAGACCCCGTCCCTCACCAGCAGTTCGCCGTACACCACCCAGGGCTGGCGGCCGATCTCGGTGACGGCCCACCCGAAGATGTTCGCCAGGAACGGCAGGGCCAGCGCCCACACGGCGAGTCGGTGGAACCACCTGGTGTCGGCGATGCGCTGCTTCCACAGCAGCCAGGTCCCCACCGCGCCGAGCGCCATGAGGGCGAAGCCGATGCCGATCATCAACCGGAACGACCAGTAGACGGTGCCGACCGGCGGGATGTAGTCGCCGGGCCCGAACTCCTCCTCGAACTCGGCCTGCAGCGGGTTGATGCCCAGCACCTCGCCGTCGAGCGAGTTGGTGGCCAGCAGGCTCAACGCCCTCGGGATCGCGATGTTGATGTGGTTGCGCCCGTTCTCGACGTCGCCGACGGCGAACAGCGAGAAGGCCGCAGGCTGCTCGGTCTCCCAGAGCGCCTCGGCGGCGGCCATCTTCATGGGCTGCACGTCGGTCATCACCTGGCCCATCCAGTGGCCGGAGAACGCCACACCGATGCTGGCGACGAAGATCGCCACGGAGGCGAACCCCGCCGAGAACCGGTACACGGCGTCCTTGCGGTCCCGCAGCATGTGCCACGCGCTCGTGGCCAGCATCAGGGTCGCTGCCGTGAGGACCGCCAGGAAGATCGTGTGGATGAAGTGCACCCACGCCACCTTGTTGGTGACCACGTCGAGGAATGACGTCAGTTCGGCCCGGCCGGTGGCCGCGTTCACCTCGTACCCCACCGGGTACTGCATGAAGGCGTTCGCCGCCAGGATCCAGAACGCCGACACGGCGGTGCCGATGGACACCATCCACGCCGACCACATGTGCTGCTTCGGGGTCAGCTTGTTCCACCCGAAGATCCACAGCCCGATGAAGGTGGACTCCAGGAAGAAGGCAGCGAGGCCTTCGATGGCCAGCGGCGCCCCGAAGATGTCCCCGACGAAGCGGGAGTAGGCGGACCAGTTCATCCCGAACTGGAACTCCTGCACGATCCCGGTGACGACGCCGATGGCGAAGTTGATCAGGAACAGCTTGCCCCAGAATTTCGTGGCCTTCAGGTACTTGACGTCCTTGGTGCGGACGTAGAGGGTCTCCTGGATCGCCACCAGCAAGGCGAGCCCGATGGTGAGCGGGACGAACAGGAAGTGGTAGACGGTGGTGATCCCGAATTGCCACCGTGCCACGATCAACGGATCCATAGCTGCGCCTCCGGTCGCTTTCGACAGTCCAACCTAGGGGCGCGTCCCGGGGCCCAAGTAGGGCCGATCGGCCCAGATGGGGAAGCCCCGGAATCAGGCGCGCCTGACGCTGCCGGGAGTCAGCGGTCGCTCCACCGGGGGCGGGGGTTGAGCCGGGCGTAGCGGGCCGGCTCGGCGGAGACCCGTGCCGGGTCGGGCGGCCCGACCAGGCGCTCGACCAGCGCCGCCCAGTCGAACGTCTCGGAGACCTCGGACGCCGCGATCCGGACCGACTTCTCCACGGGGACGATGCGGGGCAGGATGTCGTCGAGGATCGCCTCGATCTCGTCACGGAAGGCGTCGCTCGTGCTCCGCACGCCGTCGTAGATCATCGGGACGTCGGGCAGCAGCCGGACGTGGAGGTCGTAGGTGGCGCTCCAGTTGCGGACGAGGGGCTCCACGTCGAAGGGGTCTCCGCCCCCGGTGACCCGCAGGTAGTAGGCGTAGTTGTCCACCACGGCGCGGTCGGTCACCAGCACCTCGGTGCGGTTGCGCAGCTCCAGCTCCTGCTGGATCTGGCTCATCAGCACCCACAGCTGGGCTTCGGGCGTCGCCCCCTCGTTGAGCCCGAGCGGGTTGAAGCGCACCACCTCGCGGCCCACCTCGACGCTGCGCCCGCTGCGGCCCACGGCGCCGGCGAACGAGTGGACGGCGTTGGTCTTGCGGACCGAGTGGGAGCCGATGAAGGCGATCTTGGCGGCTGGTCCGTCGGGCATCGGCATCCGTGGTGGGCTGACCGCACGGTACCGCCTCCGCGGGCGCCGCGCCGAATCACCCATCCCCCCTCCGGGCGGTGTGCGTAGGCTGAGCGGCGAGGGCGCCGGGGCACCCGACCCCTCCCTATCAGTCGATAGAATCGCAGGCAAGGCAGCCGTCAGGAGACGCACGATGATCATCGGGGTTCCCAAGGAGATCAAGCCCGCCGAGCGCCGGGTCGGGATGACGCCCTCCAGCGTTCGAGAGGTGGTGGCACACGGCCACGAGGTGGTCGTGGAGGCCTCCGCCGGCCTCGGCATCGCCGCCTCCGACGAGGACTACCGGGCGGTCGGCGCCACCATCGCCGCCGACGCCGACGAGGTGTTCGAACGGGCCACCATGATCGTGAAGGTGAAGGAGCCGCAGGCGGTGGAGCGGGCGAGGCTGCGCCCCCACCACGTGCTGTTCACCTACCTGCACCTCGCCCCCGACCCGGACCAGACCGCCGACCTGGTGGCCGGCGGCGCCACCTGCATCGCCTATGAGACCGTCACCGACCACGCCGGCCGCCTCCCCCTGCTCGCCCCGATGTCGCAGGTGGCGGGCCGCATGGCCATCCAGGCCGGCGCCCATTGCCTGGAGGCGCCCAACGGCGGGGCCGGCCTGCTGCTGGGCGGCGTGCCCGGCGTGCACTCCGCCAAGGTCGTCGTGATCGGCGGGGGCGTGGTGGGCGAGAACGCCATCGAGATGGCCATCGGCCTGCAGGCCCAGGTGACGGTCCTCGACCGCGACCTCGGGGTCCTCGACCGCCTGGCGCACCGCTTCGGCAGCAGCATCGAGACCGTGTACTCCACCACCGCCTCGCTCGAGGACCACGTCCTCGACGCCGACCTGGTGGTCGGCGCCGTGCTGGTCGCCGGGGACAAGGCCCCCAAGCTGGTCACCGACGACATGGTGAAGGAGATGCGGCGCGGGTCGGTGCTCGTGGACGTGGCGATCGACCAGGGAGGGTGCTTCGAGACGAGCCGCCCCACCACGCACACCGAGCCCACCTACGAGGTCCACGGCGTGGTGCACTACTGCGTCGCCAACATGCCGGGAGCGGTCCCCAAGACCTCCACCTACGCCCTCAACAACGCCACGCTGCCGTTCACCGTGGCGCTGGCCGACAAGGGCGCCAAGGCGGCGCTGCAGGCCGACGTCCACCTCCGCAACGGGCTCAACGTGTGCGGCGGCAGGGTCACCGAGGAGCACGTGGCCGTCGCCCTCGGCTACGAGTACCAGCCTCCCGAGGAGGCGGTGGCGGCGATGGCCTAGGAGGCCGGGCTCAGTCGAAGACGCGCGTGACGGCCTCGATGTAGGCCGCCGGCCGTTCCGAGCCCTCCAGGTCGATCGTCACGGCGTTGGTGATCTGCACGCCGCCCTCCACGGCGGCGGCATCCTTGAGCACCGACCGGGCGCGCACCCGGGAGCCGACCGGCACCGGGGTGATGAACCGCACCTTGTCGAGCCCGTAGTTGATGACCATGCCGGCGCCTTCCACCAGCGCAGGGACGCTGGCGGTGAGGTGCCACAGCAGCGACAGCGTCAGGAACCCGTGGGCGATGGGCCCGCCGAAGGGCCCGGCATCGGCGGCAGGGCCCGCCTGGTGGATCCACTGGTGGTCGAGCGTGGCGTCGGCGAACGCGTCGACGCGGTCCTGGTCGATGCGGAGCCACTCGCCGGTGCCGATCTCCTCGCCGATGCGTGCGGTCAGGGCGTCCAGGTCGGGCATGGGCCTCCTCGGGTGGGTGTGCCCGATGCTATTCGCTGGGGTCGCCGCACTCGTTCCTGTCGCCCTCCGACGAGCCCTCGCCGGTGCCGTCGAGCATGGTGCGGACCCGCCATCGCATGTGCGACAACTCGGGCGTCGGGATGCCGCGCCAATCCTCTTCGTCGTAGTAGTAGGAGCCGGTCAGCGACACGGTGGCGATGTCGTCGAGCTGCAGCTCGGCGGCGGCCCGCACCAGCTCCGGCAGGAACTCCAGCGGGATGTTGGTGGTCGTGTTGTCCTTGATGGCGCCGACGATGGATGAGAAGTTCCACAGCAGGGTCAGCGGGTCGGCGGCGGCGGCCACCGAGCGGATCAGGCACCGTTGGCGGCGGATGCGCCCCGTGTCGCCCACGTTGTCACGGGACCGCACGTACGCCAGCGCCTGGTTCCCGTCCAGGTGGTGGTAGCCGGGGTCCACGTCCACCCGGACGATCGGCCCGCCCTCCACCGCCGGCGAGAACCCCTGGTGGACCGGTTCGTACACCCACAGGTCCACGCCCCCCAGGGCGTCCACGAGGGAGACGAACCCCGCCATGTCCACCAGCACGTAGTAGTCGATCGGGATGGCCAGCATCGTCTGCATCGCCTGGCGGAGCGCCTCCATCCCGGGGGCGGGGGAGTCCGGCCAGGTGGCCGACCAGTTGCGGGTGTACGTGTAGATGGCGTTGAGCCGGTCCGGGAAGCACTCGCACCGCTCGGGCTGCACGATCTCCTCGGGGCAGGACTCGGGGGGGTTCTTCTTCCACTGGCCGTTCTTCTTGCAGGAGGCGTCCTGGTCGGCGAACCAGTCCTGGTACTCGATCTCCCACAGCCGGTCCTCGAGCTCCTCGAACGCGCCGTCCCACGCCGAGGGCAGCGGGATGTGGACCAGTTCCCTGGAGATGCCGAACAGGTAGGCGCGGTCGAGCTCCAGGTCGAGGGTCGCGACGATCATCGTGTCGGTGCGGAGCCCGCCCCGTCCCGGGCCGGCGTCGCCGCCCGCGAGGAGGATGCTGAGGTACCTGCCCTCGGCGAGGCCATCGAGCGGCAGGAACTCCTCGGCGGGCAGCGTGGCCTCCGGCAGCGTGAACTCGGGGACGCCGATGGGGCGAGGCTCGGTGGTGGTCGTGGTGGTGGCCTGCGGGGGCGGCGTGGTCGTGGTGGTGAGGATCGGCCCGGCGTACACGTCGGGGTCGGTGGTGGCGGTGGTGGACGGCGGGTCGAACACGGTCTGCAGGAAGTCGATCTGGTCGATGGTGTACGAGGCGACCAGCACGTGGGGGACGGCGGTGATCGCGAGGGCCGCGGCGAGGCCGGCGGGGGCGATCCACCGCCGCTGCAGCGACCGTCGCCCCAGCATCCAGGCGTCGGTGGTGGACACCGCCCGGAAGGCGAGCAGGGCCAGGTTCACGGCGAACAGCGCCCACAGCCAGGGCACCTGCACGGACTTCACCAGCAACTCGGTGCGGCCCTGGGCGACGGCGAACACCGCTCCGGCGGCGAGCACGATGCCGGTGGGGAGGAAGAACCACAGGGCGCGTCTGCGGCGGCCGGCGTACCACTGGCCGGCGCCGGTGACCACCGACGACAGCAGCCCGGCCGGGACCGCGGGCGGCCGGCCGTCGTAGGAGACGACCGGCTCGTCGGCCGCGTCGCCGTGCTCGCCGGCGTCGTCGGCCCGGGGGGTCTCGTGCTCGTCCATCCGGCGGATGGTAGGGCGCGTTCCCCGTTCTGTGAGGGGGAACGGCGGATGCTCAGACGCCGGCAGGCAGCGACTCCAGGACGTCGGCGGGTTGCAGGCCCAGTGCCGCCGGCCCGACCTGATCCACGATGTCGCGTGCCGAGAAGGCCACCGGCTCCGGGGCGGCGACCGGGTTCCCCGCCGCATCGCGGACCACCACCGCCGCCGGCATCGCCCCCGGGTCGGGGGAGGGGGAGACCACCATGACGACGGCTCCCGAGGTGAGGCGGAGGAACGTGCCGGGCGGGTAGATGCCCATCATCGAGGCGAACGCGGTCACGAAGTCCGGGTCGTACGAGCGGCCCGCCTCCGCCAGCAGGACCTGCAGGGCGCGGCTCGGCGACTCGGCCCGGCGGTAGGAGCGGCGGGTGGTGATCGCGTCGTAGGTGTCGGCGACGGCGACCAGCCGGCTGTAGAAGTGGAGGGGGTGCCGGCCGCCGGTGCCGTGGCCGTGGCCGTGGTGGTGCCCGCCCTCCCCGTGGGGGTGCCGGGTGCCGTCGTGGTACACCAGACGCGGGTACCCGGAGCCGTCGAAGCGGGCGTGGTGCTCGAAGGCGACCACGGCGGCCAGTTCCTCGCCCGGGGCGGCGGCCCGCAGGATCGCCTCGGCGCCCAGTTGCGGGTGGCGGCGGATCTCGGCCCACTGGTCGGCGTCCAGGCGCCCGGGGTGCTGCAGGACCGCTCTCGACACCCCGATCTTGCCGATGTCGTGCAGCATCGCCCCGATGCCCAGCACCACCTGGTCCCGCTCGGGCAGGCCCGTGAGTCGGGCCAGGCTGAGCGACAGGATGCTGGTGTTGACCGAGTGGTAGAAGGTGTACTCGTGGTGGCTCTTCACCGTGGAGAGCAGCAGGGTCGCCGCCGGGTTCTCGAGGCTCTTGTCCAGCAGGTCCTTCACCACCGCGGCGGTGTCCTCCAGCGTCGGCGGATCGCCGTCCACCACCGATCGGCCGAAGCCCCGCAGCGCGTCGAGCGAGCGGGTGTAGGCCCGCCGGAGGCGGGCCACCGGGGTCGTGTCGTCGGCCGCCACCGCAACCCCTTTCGCGCCGTTCACCACGATGCTGCCGCCGGTCGGCCCGCCGCCCTCTCCGGCGATGAGGTGGACCAGGGCCGCGGCGTCGGCGTGGGACACCGGGGGCGTGGCGATGACCGTCTCGATCCCGGCGGCCAGCACCTCGCGCACGAACGCGTTGAACTGCAGGGAGATCAGACCGAGGGCGTGACCGTCGAGGAACAGGGTGTCGTCGGCCGCTCCGAGCATGATCCCGGCGCGGTCGCCGATCAGGCCGTCGAGGGCGGCGGCCGTCTCACGCACCGCCTCCTCGGTGAGTGCGTGCCGGGGACCGTACAGCCGGACGTAGCCGGTGGCCCTTCGCAGGGCGCGGACGACGGCGGCGGCGCGTGCTTCACTCACGGTGGGCCTCCTGTGCCGTGCGAGCCGCCCTGCGCAGCGCACGCGCCCGGCCGAACCACGCTCTGCGTCCGGCCAGGGCGGCGAGGGCGGTGCGGGCCTCGCCGGTGGACCGCCACCCGAGGGCTGCGGTGGCGGCGAGCGCCGTGTCGAGGTCGGGCGAGCGGGTGGCGTCGATCAGGCTGCGGTCGATCCCGGGGCCGCCGAGCGAGCCGAGCAGCCGTCCGGCCTCCGCTCTCACCGCCGGGTGGGCGTCGGCGAGGCGGTCCACCAACAGCCGGGCGGCGTCGGGGTCGTCGAGGCGCCGCAGCGCGCGCAGGGCCTCGATGCGCACCCGGTGGTCGCCGTGGCGGGCCGGGGGGTGGAGGGCGGCGGCGGCTTCGGCCCAGCGAGAGGTCCCGAGGGCGACCACGGCGTTGCGTACCACGTGCCAGCGTTCGTCGGCCAGGTGGGGCAGCAGCGCCGCCGGCTGGTGGCGGGCGGCCACCTGGAGCGCCCGGAGCAGCCCCTTGCGGCGGCTCTTGCGGTCCTCGGCGGCCAGTTCCTCCACCAGCAGGTCGACGGCGAACAGCGGCGCCGCCCTGGCGACGACCGCCCCGGGCGCCCCGTCCCCGGGAGGCTCGGCCAGCACGGTGGCGACGGCGGCGAGCGACGGCCGTCCGACGGCGGCGCGCAGCGCGCCCATCAGCGTGCGCCGGTCGGCGGGGGAGACACCGGGCTCGAGGGCGGCCGTCATCCAGTCGTCGGCGGTGCCCAGGTCGCCGGCCTCCAGGGCGCCGGCCACACGGGACGCCCACACCTCGGAGATCCCGGCCATCTCGCCGTCGGCGGCGGACAGCTTCAGCATGCCGCGCAGCAGGTTGGCGACCGACCGGTGAGCGTCACCGCCGTCCGGCAGCGACGCCGCGATCCTGGCGAGGGCCTCCTCGGTGGCGCCCCGGCCCGACCGGTCCGTGGCCTGCAGCACCGTGGCCACCTGATCCACGATCTGGGCGCCGAGGGGCCGGCTGCGGTCGGTGTCGCGTGCCAGGCGGTCGGTGGGGCGGCCTCCCTCCTCACCGGCGACCCGCAGGTACTCGGCCAGCAGGGGGTGCCCGTCGGAGCCGAACATGCGGTCGAGCTCGGCGATCTCCAGCCCGCTCAACTGGTCGAGGAAGGCGGTGTTCTCGGGGCGGTGGCCCCGCTGCAGCAGCAGGGAGAAGATCGCGGCGCGGTGGGCCTCCGGCAGGTAGGAGAAGCCCTCCACGAAGGCGTGGATCAGCTCCTCCATGCCCCAGGTGTCGTCGAGGTCCACCAGCAGGTGCGCCCGCTCGTACTCCTCGACGAACTGCAGCGCGACGTCGGCGGGCTCGGCCGACCCGTCCGACAGCATCGCGAGCACGAACGCCGCGGGGTGGTCGGTGCCGATGGCGGCCGCCCGGGTCGCGGTGTCGTCGTCGGGGGGCGTCTCGCCGCCCAGCAGCATCGCCCGGTCCAGCAGGCGGACGGAGGTGACCCCGCGCGCCGCGAGCAGCTTGCGGGCCTCGTCCTCCCCGGTCTCCGGCCCGAGCAGGTCGAACAGGGCCAGCAGGTCGCCGGGGGACGGCGGCGCCACGACGTCGACGGCGGCGATGCCCAGCGAGAACAGGCGGCGGGCCACTCGCAGCGAGCCCTCCCGGCGCGCGGCCACCAGCTCGCCCTGAGCCAGGAACCCGTCCACGCCGGTCTCGATCCGCCACGGGTAGGTGTGCGCCCGCCCCAGGGTCTCGACGGCGCGGGCGAAGGCGGTCTCGCCGGTGGGGTCGTCGTACAGCGTGAAGGTGGCGAAGGCCATGCCGAGCGCGTCCACCAGGGCCTCGGTGGAGGCCGGCCCGCCGGTTGCGCCCCACCCGGGGGCGGCGGCGTCGTGGCGCGTGCGGTCGTGCGGCATCGATCCCTTCCGGGGACCATGTCCCATCGGCACCGCGCCGGTCGGTCCTGAGGGGAAGGCGCCCGCGGGGGCGGCGCCGGTGGCATGATGTGCGGCATGGCATGGAGGCTGCTGACCGACCTGCCCGACGTCACCGGCCTGTCGTTTCGGGGCTTCGGAGGCCCCGACGACTTCCCGGGGATGGTCGAGGTGCTGAACGCGGCGTGCGCCGCCGACGAGATCGACCGGTTCGAGACGGTGGACCAGATGGAGCGCAACTACCGCCACCTCGACCACTGCGACCCCGAGACCGACATGGTGCTGGCCGAGATCGACGGGCGGGTGGTGGCCTACGCACGGGTCACCTGGTGGGACGAGGCCGGGGGGCCCCGCCGCCTGATGCCGTTCTGCTTCGTCCACCCCGACGTCCGGGGCAAGGGCATCGGATCGGCGATGCTGGCGCACAACGAGGCCCGGCTCCGGGAGATCGACGCCGGCCTGCCGCAAGACCGCGAGCGGACGCTGTTCGTGATCCATGCTCAGACCGAGACCGCCGCAGAGGCCCTCTACACCGCCACCGGGTACGTCCCCAACGACTACCAGGCCGACATGGTCCGCCCCGACCTGGAGGACCTGCCGGACGCCCCGCTGCCCGACGGCCTGGAGGTACGGACCCCGGGCGACGGCGAGATGCGGAAGGTGTGGGAGGCAGCCGTCGAGGCGTTCCGGGACCACGTCGGATTCTCCGAGCCCACCGAGGCCGACTTCGAGTACTTCCTCGACAGCCCACACCGCGATCCGTCGCTGTGGAGGGTGGCCTGGGACGGGGACGAGGTGGCCGGGCAGGTGCGCTCGTTCATCAACCCGGCGGAGAACGAGGAGATGCGCCACAAGCGGGGCTACACCGAGGACATCTCGGTCCGGCGCCCCTACCGGCGGCGGGGCCTGGCGCGGGCGCTGCTGGTGCAGAGCCTGCAGGCCGTCAAGGACCGGGGCATGGAAGAGGCGGCGCTGGGGGTCCACACCGGCAACACCGACCGGGCGTTCGACCTCTACGAGAGCGTCGGGTTCCGGGTGGTCCGGCTCTGGACCTCCCGCGTCAAGCCGCTCGAGCCCTAGACGTCGGGGCGCTCGGCACGGGGGACCGCCACCCGGGCGATCCGCTTGGTGTGGTAGAAGACCCGCTTGAGATTGGACACCACGTCGGTCTCGAAGCGGTAGGTGTCCACCCGCATCGGGGCGTCGGCCACCAGGCGCTCTGCCTCGTGGGTGAGGGCCGAGCGCTCCACGCTGTTGACGGTGGACTTCATGGAGGCCACCTGCCCTGCCGCCTCGGCGTTCTTCTGCGTGACCGCCATCATCGCCAGTTCCAGCGCCTGGACGGTGAGGCGGTGGAGGTCGGAGAGGAGCGCCCGGGTGCCGGCGCTGACCCGGATGTCCTTCTCGATCCGATCGAGGCCGAGCATGACCAGGTTGGTCTCCACGATGTCGCCGATGGACTCCAGTTCGTTGGCGGCTTCGAGCAGCGCCAGCATCTCCTCGGTGCTCCGTTCCGACAGCCGGTGCTCGCTCACCCGCCCCAGGTAGGCGGTGATCGCACCGTGCAGCAGGTCGATCTCGTCGTCCATCGCCTCGATGTCGTTGAGGTCCTGGCGATCGCCGTCGAGGACGGCGTCCAGGATGCCGGTGAGCATGGTGAGTGTGCGGTTGGCCATGTGGAGCAGTTCGAGGCGGGTGCGGTCCAGCGCCAGGGTCGGCGTGTGCAGCAGGTCCTCGTCCAGGTACTTGGCCCCGAAGCGGCGCTCCCCTGCGGGGTCGGGCACGAGGCGCTCGATCAGCCGCGCGAACGGCCCCGTGAACCAGATGAACACCACCGTGTTGGCGACGTTGAAGATGGTGTGGGCGTTGGCCACCTGACGGGCCGGCGAGCCCCCGATGGACGTCACCAGGTCGGCGAGGGCGCCGATCAGGAACACCCACACCAGGGCGCCGGCGACGTTGAACACCGTATGGGCGACCGCGGCGCGCACCGCCTCGCGCGGCCGCCCGATGGAGGCCAGCATCGCGGTGGCGGCGGTGCCGATGTTGGCGCCGATCACCAGGGCGAGCCCCGCCTCGAGCGGGATGATGCCCTGGCCGGCGAGGACGATGACGATGCCGGTGGTGGCCGCAGACGCCTGCACGACCGCGGTGAACACGGCGCCCACCGCCAGGCCGAGCAGGGGCATCTCCATGTGGGCCATCAGGTCGATGAACCCCTGCTGGTCGCGCAGCGGGCGCATCGCATCGCCCATCAGCGACATGCCGAAGAACACCAGGCCGATGCCCATGATCATCCGTCCCTGGATGACGCGGCGGTCACGGCGGGCGAAGAACGAGACGGCGAAGCCGACGGCGACGAGGGCCAGGGCGACGTCGCCGACGTCGAAGGCGATGATCTGCGCCGTGACGGTGGTGCCGATGTTGGCGCCCATGATCACCGGCAGCGACTGGGCGAATGTCATCACCCCGCCGGAGATGAACCCCACCACCAGCACGGTGGTGACCGACGACGACTGGATGACGGCGGTGACGCCGATGCCGGTGGCGAGGCCCCGGAACCGGTTGCCGGTCATGCGGGCCAGGAGGCCGCGCATGCGATCCCCGGCCACCATCCGCAGCGCCTCGGTGAGGCGGTCGAGGCCGTGGAGGAACAACGCCAGGCCGCCCAGGAGGGTCACC
Organism: Actinomycetota bacterium; assembly: GCA_020444505.1. Taxonomy (GTDB): domain Bacteria; phylum Actinomycetota; class Acidimicrobiia; order Spongiisociales; family UBA11373; genus JAHJML01. The sequence goes on from JAHLKU010000015.1 coordinate 35,116, forward strand.
ACGACGAGGACGACGTCGACGTCCCCGCCGGTGGTCGCCTGGGCCAGGAGGTGCAGGCCACCGGTGCGCATCCGCTCACCGTACCGCAGCGGGGGGCGCCTGTGGCCCATCTATCGTGACCCCATGGACGACGCCACCCGCCTCGCCGCCGGGCAACTGGCCCGCATGCGCGGCATGACCCGCATGTACCACGAGCGGTTCTTCTCCGACGTGCGCTTCACCACCATCGCCGGCCTCGCCCTGCTCGCCGCAGGGTGGTGGGGCGTGCCCGAGGCGTTCCTGCTGGTGCCGGTGGTGGCGCTGATGGGGGCGGTGGCCACGGCCTTCGACGCCTCCTACCTCCTGTTCGCCCGGCACTACGCCGCCGCGCTGGAGCAGCACCTCAACGGCTCCGTCGGGCGGCAGGTGCTGGTCGCCTCCCACCTCGAGGACGCCTACCTGTTCCCCCTCGGGCGCCGCAAGGTGGTGACCGTGGCCTGGGGCGGCGGGTTCTCGTGGTTCGGGTTCGTGACGGTGTTCCTCACCTTCTGCGGCGCGGCCCTGTTCGGCTTCGGCCTGGCCCTGGGGTGGCCGGTGCTCACCGGGCACGGCCGGGGATGGGCCGTCGCCTACCTCGGCACGCTCGGCGCAGCCCTCCTGGGCGCCCTCGCCGCCGGGGTGTGGTGGTTCCCGCTGGGCGCCGGGGAGCGGCGGCTGCGGGCGGTGCTGGAGGCCCGGTTCGGTGAGCCGTCCGCCTGAGCGCGAGTCGGCTGCACATCGCCGCCGGCGCGCCACAATGGCGCCGATGACACGGCGCTGGCCTGCGGCCCTCCTCGCCATCCTGCTCGCTGCTGCGGCCGTGCCGGCCGGGGCCCGCCAGTCCGCGCCCTCGGTGTCGGTCCCCGACGAGCCGCGGTCGTGGCGCGACCGGGCGGCGCTGGTCATGGTGCACGGCGACCTGTTCACGGCGCTGCAGCAGACCGGCGGCCGGGTGGAGCCCGGCGCCGAGATCTACGCCGCCGAAGTGGTGCCCGGGGTGGGCCAGCCGGCGCTGGTGATGTTCGACGCCGGGCAGGGGGCGTTCTCCCAGGGGTTCTGGCCGGCGTCGTCGGTGAAGCTGATCGCCGCGGTGGCGGCGCTGGAGTCGGCGGGGGAGCGGGGCTTCGACGGCGAGGCGCTGGTGTCGGGCGCCTGGGTGGCGGAGCGCACCATCCGCTCCATCTACGAGCCGGCGATCATCAACAGCGACAACCACGCCTACGACCTGCTGGTCCGCATCGCCGGCATCGACTACCTGAACCGCGTGTTCGCCCCGGCCCGCGGGCTGGGCTCGCTGACCATCGGCTCCGACTACTCGGGCACCTCGGTGCTGGTGACTCCCGCCTACTCGATGCGGGAGCGGATCCGGGTGGGGCAGGTGCCGGTGGCGATGCGGGGGCAGCCGCTCGAGGTGACCAACGACCAGTCGTTCCCCCGGCAGGGCGCCGCCTACTGGTACCGCTCCAACAACGTGGACCTGTTCGACCTGGCGGAGACGGTGCGGCGGGTGATGCTGCACGACGAGATCCCCGAGGACCAGCGGTTCGCCATCGCCGACACCGACGTGGCGGCGCTGCAGGCGGCGCTGTGCGCCGCCGAGCCGGCGCACTTCGAGTACGGCGCCCGCCGGCTGCTGGGCGACGACGTCGAGGTGTGCGGGAAGTCGGGCTGGTGGGACCGCACCCCCGACCCGGAGGAGGCCACCACCACCACCACGACCGCCGCCCCCGACGAGGAGGGCGGCGAGGGCGGCGGCGAGGAGGCCCCGCCGCCGCTGTGCATCGACGCCGCCCTCATCAGCGACCCGGACACGGGGCGGCGGGTGGTGCTGGCCGCCACCGGCGGGTGCGGCGGCGCCGGCCTGGCCGCGCTGGCGGAGCCGGCGCTGAAGGCGCTGTCCATGCTGGACGGCACGCCGCTGCAGGAGGACGCCGGCATCCCCATCGGGGTGTCGCTCGAGGCGGCCGACGGCATGCTCCGGGTGCGGATGGACACCGAGTCGTCCTGGGTCTCGGTGCGGGTGGACACCGGCGGGCCGGTGCTGGCCGCCCGGCGCGACGGCGCGATGGAGGCGGTGCTGCCGCTGCCGGCGAACGGCCCCCACCTGCTGGTGGTGACGGCGCACGCCTACGGGCTGCCGGTGGGCTACCGGGCGGTGGACTTCGACGTGAGCGGGGCCTGAGCCGCGTTCAGGAGTGCAGTTCGACGACGTCGCCGTCGCGGACCGGGTGATCCCGGCCCACCTGCTGGCCGTCGAACCACCCCTTCCCCCAGATGCGGGCGTACTTCAGCGAGGCGGCGATGTCGCGGTGCACCAGTTCGGCGACGTCGCCGACGGTCTGGCCCACCCGCACGGTGAACGGGCGCCCGAGGTCGGCCGACGCGCCGGGGATCTTGGTGTACACCCGCACGATGCCGAGCCGCTCGAACAGCCACGGCCCCAGCCGGTCCAGGCCCTCGCCGGTCTCCACCGACGTGGTGAGGGACGGGAAGTCCACGCCGGCGAGGTCCTCGAGCACCTCCAGTTCGTCCTGCACGGCGTCGAGGCGCTCCGCCTTGTTCACCACCAGCACGGTCGGCAGCACGGTGGTGAAGGGGTCGGGCACGGCGTCGTCGCCGGGGTCGTCGCCCCCGTCGGCCGGCCAGCGGGGGGTGAGCAGGATCTGGCGCTCCGCCAGGATCTCGATCGCCTGCACCACGCCTTCGACGCAGCCGGGGCTGAGGTCCACCACGAACACGGCGGCGTCGGCGGTCTGCAGGGCGTTGCCGATCCACGGGATGGGGTGCTGCGGCGAGATCGAGGGCTGGTCCACCAGTTGGATCGCCACGTCGTCCACCGGCAGCATCCCCGGCAGCGGGTACTGGGTGGCGAACGGGTAGGGGCCCACCTCGGCGTGGGAGCCGGTGAGGGCGGCGTGCAGCGACGATTTGCCGGTGTTGGGGGGGCCGACCAGCGACACCTGGGCGGCGCCCTCGGGGCGGATGACGGTGGGCGGGCCGCCGCGGGCGCCGGTCTTCTTCGCCGTGGCGATCTCGTCGGTGAGCTCCTTGACCCGGGTCTTGATGTCGGCCCGCAGGTGCTCGGTCCCCTTGTGCTTGGGGATGGTGCGGAGCATCTCCTTGAGGCCGGCCAGGCGCTCCCGCGGGTCGGCGGCCGACTTGTACGCCGCCTCGGCGGCCTTGTACTCGGGGGTCAGGTTGGCCGGCATCTCCCACCATGTTGCCCGAATCCACCGGGAGGCGGGTGGGGTGGCGACGGGAGGCGGGTCAGCCGGCGGCCGGCTCCGGGTGGTGCTCGCGGTGGCGGGCCACGAGCGTCTCCCACTGGCGGTCGATGAGCCGCCGCACCCTGGCCAGTTCCTCCGGGTCGTCCAGCAGGGGCCGGAAGCGGCCCTGCATGGCGAAGTACGCCTCGGGGTCCACCTCGTGCTCCGGCCACCGGGTGATGGTGACGTCCAGCCCGTCCCGCACCTCGTACAACGGGAACACCCTGGAGTCCACCGCCGCCCGCATGGCGGCGATGGCGTCGCCGGAGCCCATCTTCCATCCCGGCGGGCAGGCCGACAGGATGTGGAGGAACCGCGTGCCCCGCAGGTCCCTGGCGATCTCCACCTTGGCCAGCAGGTCGTCGGGGTACGCCGGGGTGGCGGTGGCGGCGTAGGGGATGCGGTGCGCCGCCATGATCTCCATGATGTTCTTCTTGGGGCGGGTCTCGGGCCGCTCGTCGGGGGTGGTGGTGGTCCAGGTGCCGATGGGGGTGGACGACGAGCGCTGGATGCCGGTGTTCATGTACGCCTCGTTGTCGTAGCAGACGTAGATGATGTCCTCGTTGCGCTCGGCGGCGCCCGACAGCGCCTGCAGGCCGATGTCGAACGTCCCCCCGTCGCCGGCCCACGCCATCACGGTGGTGTCCTTGCCCTGCTGCAGCTTGGCGGCCTTGATGCCGGTGGCCATGATCGCCGCCGTCTCGAAGGCGGTGTGGAACACCGGCACCTGCAGGGCGTGCACCGGCCACGGCCCGTCGATGATCGACCAGCAGCACGCCGGGATCACCGCCACCGTGTCGTCGCTGAGGCCCTTCAGCACCATGCGCATCGACAGCGCCCCGCCGCATCCCTGGCAGCCCAGGTTGCCGGGCTCGATCCGCTCCTCGAGGGGGATGCCGAACCTCACGGCGACACCTCCTCCAGGGGGGCGAGGCGGGCGATCTCCCGGTCCGCTCGGGCCGGGCCGATGGGCAGGCCCTTCACCCCCACGTACAGGGTGCGGGCCGGTTCGTCGCGGGACATCAGGTCGTCGGCCACGTCCAGCACCGTCTCGACCCGGATGTCGCGGCCGCCGATGCCCAGCACGTAGCCGTACACCTCGGTGGGCGCCGCCCCCATGGACAGCGCCGAGCGGATCTCCTCGGCGAAGATGCCGGAGTGCCCGCTGCTCATGTTGCGGTCGAGCACGGCCACCTTGCGGCCCTCGAGCAGGCGGCGGACCTCCTCGAAGGGGAAGGGCCGGAACGCCACCAGGCGCAGCAGGCCGGCCTTGATGCCCCGCTCCCGCAGCAGGGTGACGGCATAGCGGACGTTGGAGGTCATCGCCCCGGCCGACACGAACACGATCTCGGCGTCGTCCATCATGAACGGGTCCACCGGGCCGTAGCGGTGCCCGAGCGCCTCGCCGAACTCCTCACCGGCCTCCACCAGCAGCCGCCCGGCCCGTTCCATGGCCTCGAACGCCTTGTAGCGGATCTCGAAGTAGTGGTCCCGGTTCACCAGGCCGCCGTAGGCGCGCGGCTCGGCGGGGTCCAGGGTGTACAGCGGGTCGAAGGGGGGCAGGTAGGCATCCACCGCCGCCTGGTCGTGGACGATCAACGGCTCGGAGGTGTGGGAGAGGATGAAGGCGTCCATGGCCACCATCCCCGGCAGGAACACCTGCTCGGCCACCCGGTACATCCAGACGACGAAGTCCTGGGCCTCCTGCACCGTCTCGGCGAAGAGCATCATCCAGCCGACGTCGCGCTGCGACAGGAAGTCGGTCTGCTCGCTCCAGATGCTCCACCCCGGCGCCATGGCGCGGGTCACGTTGGTGAGCACCACCGGGGTGCGGGCGCCCACCGCCCAGTGCAGCATCTCGTGCATCAGGGCGAGGCCCTGGCCGCTGGTGGCGGTGTAGGTGCGGCACCCCGCCGCCGAGGCGCCGATGACCGCGGCCATCGCCGAGTGCTCCGACTCCACGGTGATGTAGCGGGCGTCGAGCTCGCCCGAGGCCACCATCTCCGACAGCAGCTCGACGATGGTGGTCTGCGGCGTGATCGGGTACGCCGAGATCACCTCGGCGCGGGACAGCTTGGCGCCGTACGAGGCGGCGTGGTTGCCGGTCAGCAGGTGGCGCTCACCCACGGGCCACCTCCTCCTCCTTGACGGTCAGGATCACGTGGCCGGGGCACTCGGTGGTGCAGATGTCGCATCCTTTGCAGAACGTGTAGTCGAACACGGGGCCGTCCTCCCAGCGGATCGCCACGTCGGGGCAGAAGACGAAGCAGGTGCCGCACTCGTTGCAGTACCCGCACGAGTAGCAGCGCTCGATCTCGGCGAGCGCCTCTGCGTCGGTCATCGTGCCCGCCTCCTCGCCCATGCCGGCGGCGAGGCGGGCGGCGGCGTCGAGGTGCGGCGCGTGGTGCGGGTCGGTGTCGGGGAAGGTCGCCGGGTTGATGTCGGTGGGACCGACGACGCCGTCTCCCTGTTCGGCGACCCAGTCCGGCACCTCGTACCCGCCGCCGATGCGCTCGTTGACGGCCTCGGCGGTGCGGCGCCCCCAGGCGATCGCCTCGACGACGGTGGCGGGGCCGGTGGCCAGGTCGCCGCCGACGAACACGCGGTCGGCCTTGGTCTCGCCGGACGGGCCCACCGCCAGCCACCCGTCTCCGCCCTTCAGGGCGTCGGGGAACGGCTCCAGCGAGGCGGTCTCGCCGATGGCCGAGTAGACGGCGTCGAAGCGGGCCTCTCGATCGTCCCCGGTCGGCTCGGGGCGGCGGCGTCCGGAGTCGTCCGGGTCGCCGAGGCGCATCGTTTCCAGCGTCACCACCAGGTCGGCGCCGTCCTTGCGCAGCGCCCGGGGCAGGGTCAGGAACTCGAAGGCGACGCCCTCCTCCACGGCCGCCCGGTACTCCTCGCCGATGGCCGGCATCTCGTCGGGGGTCCGCCGGTACAGCACGGTGGCCTCGGCGCCGAGGCGGCGGAGGGTGCGGGCGACGTCGAGGGCGGTGTTGCCGCCGCCGACCACGGCGCAGCGCCGCCCCGGCGGGCGGACGCCGGCGTCGTGGGAGGCCACCAGGAAGTCGAGGCCCGACTCCATGAGGCTCTCGCCCTCCACGCCCATGGAGCGGCCCAGCCACGCCCCGGTGGCCACGAACACCGCGTCGTACTCGTCCTCCAGGTTGCCGAGGTCCAGGTCGCCGCCCAGGGCGACGCCGGTGCGGAAGCGGATGCCCATGGCCTGCAGGCGGGCGATCTCGTCGTCCACCACCGCAGACGGCAGCCGGTACTCGGGGATGCCGTAGCGGAGCATGCCGCCCGCCTCGGGCTGCGACTCGAACACCACCACCTCGTGCCCCGACCGGCGCAGGTAGTAGGCGGCAGACAGGCCGGCGGGGCCGGAGCCGACGACGGCCACCTTCGACCCGGTGGCCTCGGCCGATGGCAGGTGGGGGAGGCCGGCGGTGGCCTCCCCCAGGTAGCGTTCCAGATCGCGGATCGACACCGGCCCCTCCCGGTCCACCCGATTGCACCCGGCCTCGCAGGTGCGGGGGCACACCCGCCCGGTGATGCGGGGGAACGGGTTGCGCAGGGTGAACGTGGCGAACGCCTCCTCCAGACGCCCGGCGGCCAGGTGGTGGAAGTAGCGGGGGATGGGCACCGAGGCCGGGCACTCGTGGGTGCACGCCGACACCCGCTCGGCGAGCACCGGCCGCATGTTGCGCCAGTCGCCGGTGCGCAGCACGCCTCTGCTGCTCCGCAGCGAGACCGGGATCTCGGGGTAGTCGTCCACATGCGAGAGGTCAGGCACGGAGGGCTCCCATCCTCACGGTCTCGTAGGCCTCGGTGGCCGCCGCGATGTTGTCGGCGGCGCGGGCAGGCACTTCGTGCTCGATGGCGGCCAGCACCTCGTCGAGCGTCACCACGCCGGTGGCGCGGGCGAAGGCGCCGAGGATGGCGGTGTTCACCACCGGCTGGGCGGCGGTCCCCAGGCCGTGGCGGACCGCGATCGCCGAGGCGTCCACCGCCGCCACCCGGTACTGCGGTGGCACGCCGAGCGTGCCGGGCTCGTCGGGGCTGTTGACCACCACCCAGCCGCCGTCCTGCAGGCCCTGCAGCGGGGCGCCGCTCTCCAGCAGGGTGGGGTCGAGCACCAGGATGTGGTCGGGCTCCCGGATGTCCTGACGGACGAAGTAGCGGTCGTCGGGCTCGGCGATGCGGGCGAACGCCACCACGGGCGCGCCGCGGCGCTCGACGCCGTAGTCGGGGTACGACTGGACGTAGTGCCCCTGCTGGAAGGCGGCCTGGGCGAGGGCCTTGGATGCGACCACCGCTCCCTGGCCGCCACGGCCATGGATCCGAAGCTCGATCATGTGCTCCTCCCATTGAACGGCGCCGGGGCGGCGTTTCGCAGGGCCGAACGGACCTAATCGCCGGGACCGCCCCCGGTCCGGGCGCACCGCGGGCCGGAGGCCTACGGTTCGGGCATGCGGGTGACCTCGCCCTCGTTCGAGTACGGGCGCCGCATCCCGGCGCGCCACACCTGTGACGGCGACGGCGTGCCGCCCCGCCTGGACGTGGACGGCATCCCCGCCGGCGCCATCTCGCTGGCGGTGCTGGTGGAGGACCCCGACGCCCCCGGTGGCACCTGGGTGCACTGGGTGCGCTTCGACCTGCCGCCCGAGAGCCCGGTGGCGGCGGAGGGCGGGAGGACCGGGGCCAACTCGTGGCGGCGTGCGGCCTACGACGGCCCGTGCCCGCCCACCGGCACCCACCGCTACCTGTACCGGGTGTACGCCCTGTCGGACACCCTCCGCCTCCCCGACCGCAGCACCGCCGCCGAGGTCCGCGCCGCCATGGAGGGCACGGTCCTCGACGAGGCCGTCCTGATGGGGAGGTACGGGCGGTAGGGGGGATGGTGCCTCCGGCGCCGGCCGCCCCCGGCTAGCCTCGCCGCCGGACGCTGACAGGAGGGGACCGTGCCGTCGTTCGTGAAGAAGGTCGTCAAGCACTGCAGCGGCGACCTGCACCCGGGGGAGACCGTCGAAGGGGCCACGTTCGGCCGCCCGGCCGGGACGTTCGGGCGCAGCGTCGCCTTCGGCGCCGCCGGCGTCGTCGGGGCGGTCGCCGCCGCGGGGACCACGGCAAAGCGAGAGGCCGGGCACGAGGGCGCCACCGCCGAGGGAAAGGCGGCCGGGTTCCCCTCCGGCGACGTGGTGCTCGCGGTCACCCCGATGCGGTTCCTGGTGTTCGGGTTCGCCCAGATGAGCGGCAAGCCGAAGGAACTGCGGGCCGAGTACCCGCTCACCGAGGTGGCCGGGGTGTCCCAGGAGCAGCGCAAGCTGCACCGCTCGCTCCAGATCCGCTTCGACGACGGTTCCCTGGTGGACCTCGACGTGGTGAAGATGGCCAGGCCCGACGACTTCCAGGCCGCCTTCGAGCGGCTCAAGGGACTCGCCTAGAGGGGCGGACCCGCCGGACGGCTCCTCCCGGTGGCGTGGGCCGCCCTACGCGGTCACGCCGGCCGGTACGGCAGGTAGACCGGCGCCCACATCATCTGGCCGATCACGCTCTCGATGTCCACGATCGCCCCGGCGACGCCCTCGGCGACGGCCTGCTCGGCGACGGCGTGCGCCACGAGGTGGGAGATCTCCCGCACCCGGCCGATCGGCGGGTACAGCGACCCCGACTTGAGGGTCTCGTCCTCGATGGCCTCGGCCAGCGCCCTGGCCGCCGCGTTGAACATGCCCGGCGTCACCCGGGAGGCGTGCGCCACCAGGCAGCCGAGGCCCATGCCGGGGAAGACGAACACGTTGTTGGCCTGGCCGATGCGGTGCACCTCGCCCTCGTAGGTGACGGGGGCGAACGGGCTGCCGGTGGCGATGAGCGCCCGGCCGCCGGACCAGGCGAGGATGTCGGCCGGCACCGCCTCCGCCTTGGACGTCGGGTTGGACAGCGGCATCACGATGGGGGTCTCGTGGGCCTCGGCCATCGCCCGGATCATCGGCTCCGAGAACGTGCAGGCGATGCCGCAGACGCCGATGAGCACCGACGGGCGCACCTGCTCGACCAGTTCGTCGTGGCCGATCTCCTTGCCCTTGATGCCGCGCTCCTTGACGGCGGCCTTGGAGGCGGCCATCGCCCGCTTGCGGTCGTCCATGGGGGCGCCGCGGCCCTCGAACAGCAGGCCGTGGCTGTCGGTGACCATGATGCGGGCCCTGGCCTCCTCCTCGCTGAGGCCCTCCTGCATCATGGTGGCGACCAGCTGGTCGTAGATGCCGGTACCGGCCGAACCGGCGCCGACGATCACGTACGTCTGTGCGCTCAACGTGCTGCCGGTGAGCCGCATGCCGGCCAGCAGCCCGGCCACCACCACGGCGGCGGTGCCCTCGATATCGTCGTTGAACGACGGGACCACGTCGCGGTAGGTGTGCAGGTTGTGGAACGACGTGATGTTGGCGAAGTCCTCCCACTGCAGCAGGGCGCTGGGGAACACCTCCTTGACGGCGAGCACGAACTCTTCGATGAACGAGTCGTACTCGGCGCCGCGCAGCCGCTTGCCCCGGTAGCCCAGGTAGAGCGGGTCGTCGAGCAGCTCCTGGTTGTTGGTGCCGACGTCGAGGGAGACCGGCACCGTCAGCGATGGGTGGATGCCGGCGGCGGCCGTGTACAGGGCCAGCTTGCCGATGGGGATGCCCATGCCGCCTGCGCCCTGGTCGCCGATGCCGAGGATGCGCTCGTTGTCGGTGACCACGATCACCCGCGCCTCGCGGTCTCCCGCCATGCGGAGCACCCGGGAGATCTGGCCGCGGTCGTCGGGGGTGAGGTAGATGCCGCGCGGGTCGCGGTGGATGCGGCTCCACAACCGGCAGGCCTCGGCCACCACCGGCGTGTAGATGATCGGGACGGTCTCCTCGAGGTTCTCCAGGATGAAGCGGAAGAAGAGCGTCTCGTTGCGGTCGTGGAGGGCGGCCATGTAGATGGCTCGCTCCAGGTCGGTCTCCTTGGAGCGGAATGCCTCGCAGACGCGGTGCAGTTGCTCCTCCATCGTGCTCGAGTGCGGCGGCAGCAGGCCGCGCAACTGGAGCGCCTCGCGCTCCCGCTGGGTGAAGGCGGTGCCCTTGTTGAGCAGCGGTTCCTCGAGCAACTGGCGACCGCGTTCCTCCACGGGCAGGTACATCTCGCCCGTGGTCGAATCGATGGCAGCACGGAATCTCATCGACACGCCTTTCTCGGTCGGTCCGCGCTCACGCTACGGGCGCCCCGCGCGGGCGAATAGGGGAGATCGGCCCAACCGCCGGGGCGAGCGCCCGAAGCCGCTCAGCCCTCCCGCAGCGGCCGCAGTGCCTCCCGCAACCGGCCGTGCACCAGGGCCACCGCGTCGGACGGCCACGAGGCGGGGTCGCCCCGCAGGAACGACGTCAGGTCGGTGCGGTTGTCGAAGCGGGCGGTGGGGATCTCGAACCGCTCGCCGTCCCGTTCCACGGCGACTGCTCCCGGCGTGCCGCTGGTCTCGAGCAGCCAGCCGAGGTCGTCGGTGCCGTAGTCGCCGCGCATCACCACCTCGGGGACGCCGTGGTGGAGGATGCTGGCGTCGCCCTCCGGCCCCGGCGCCGCCCGATCCCGGTTGCGGCGGCGGCTCTCGGCGGGGGTCACCCACACGTAGAGGATCGCCGCCCGGCGCAGCAGGCCGGGGTCGAGGCAGGCGAGCGCGTACCGGTACCCCAGCGGGGCGGGCAGCGGCATCGACGCCCCCTCCGGGCCGCCCCTGGCGAACTCCACCACCACGGTGGACCCCGGCGCCGCAGGTTGCGGCGGCGGCGGCGCCTCGCCGGCCACCGCCGCCTCGATCTCCGCCCGGGCGGCGGCGTCCATGCCCGCCGTGGCGGGGGCGGCCCCGGCGGCGGCGCGGGCCCGGTCGAAGCGCTCCAGGACGGTCCCGGCCACCGGGGTCCCCTCCAGGGCGGCGTAGTCCTCGTTGAGCAGGTGGATGAGCGTCCCCCAGTCGCGCGGCTCCAGCATCTGCGAGGCGTCGTCGGCGAAGAACGACGGGGCGAGGCCCCTGGCGCGCTGCTCCTGGGAGATGCGGCGCATCAGGTGCACGTAGGGGTAGTCGTCGAGCTGCACCTGCGGGCCGAAGCCGAGGTCGGCGAGCGCGTCGCCGTCGAGGCTGTCGAGGTAGGTGCGGATCTCCGACTTGCCGGCGGCCGGCAGGGCGAGGAGCAGGAGGATGTCGCGTGCCATGACCCCATCCTTCCACGGCGGCGGCGGGAGGCGGCGGTCTAGGCTCGCCGGCGTGAAGCGCCGTCTCGCCGTCCACGCCGCCTTCTGGGCCGCCGGCCTCCTGGTCGTGCGGGTGGCGCTGGTGCCGGCGGAGGCCTGCCCGCCGGTGACCGCCGCCCGGGTGGAGCAGGCGATCGTCGAGGCGGCCGACTGGCTGGCGGGCGGGATGGACGCCGAGGGCCAGTACGTCTACGGCTACGACCTGGGCGCCGACGAGGTGTCCACCGGCTACAACGCCGCCCGCCACGCCGGAGTCACCATGTCGCTGGTCCAGGTGTACGCCGCGACCGGCGAGGAGCGGTTCCTCGCCGCCGCCGACCGGGGCCTCGGCTACATGGCGGACCGCCTGGAGCAGGGCGACGGGTGGGCGGCGTGGGGCCGCTCGGCCGCCGACCGGCCCACCGGGGCCAACGCCCTGTACCTGGCGGCGATGGCGCTGCGCCGTGAGGCCACCGGCGACCCGGTGCACGACGAGGTGATGCGCCGGGTGGGCGCGTTCCTGGTGGGGCAGATCGAGCCGGGAGGTGCGGTGTCGGCGTCGTTCGACCTGCTCGCCGGCGCCCCGGTCCCCGGAGTGCACGGCGCCTTCGCCACCGGCGAGGCGGCGTGGGCGCTGGTGCTGCTGGGGAGGGTGCTCCCGGGGGAGGGGTGGACCGAAGCGGCGCTGCCGGTGATCGACTACGTCGCGACGGCCCGCGACCGCGAGGAGGGCTACATCTCGCGCCTCCCCGACCACTGGGCCGCCTATGCCCTGGGCGACCTGCCGCCCGAGCACCTCGACGAGACGCGCCTGGGCCTGGCCGCCCGCCTGGCCGGCTACTTCGGCATGCGGCTCCGCTTCGAGGCCGGGCGCACCGGCGAGGGGGTCAACCTGGCGCTGCGGTGGTACCCGGGCCCGCCGGCGGGCGTGGGCACCGCCGGAGAGGGCATCGGGGCGCTGCACGCCCTGACGGCGACGCAGCCGTCGCTCGCAGGGCTGCGGGCCAACGTGGAGGAGCGGATGGCCTGCACCGCCGGGATCATGGTGGAGCGGCAGGTGACGGCCGCCCAGGCGGCCGCCCTGCCCCGTCCCGACCTGGCGGCCGGGGCGTGGTTCTACCGGGGGTACACCCAGATGGACGGCCAGCAGCACGTGGTGTCGGCGCTGCTGGCCGCCCTGCCGATCGTCGAAGCACGGGAGGGACGGGGATGAACGGGATCCTGCTGGCCGCCGCCTACCTGGGGGCGGTCGCCCCGCCCCGGGCCCGCCTCGGGCTGCCGGAGCGCCCCGACGGGCGGGGGAGGATGGGCGTCATCGGCGGCGGCGCCGTCCTGGCGCTGGCCGGGGTGTGGGCGCTGGCCGGGTGGTCGGGGCCGCTGCTCGACGCGCTGGAGGTGGCGCCGGAGACGTTCCGCCTGGCGGCCGGCATCGTGATGGCGGTGGCGGCGATGGTGGTGCTGGCCCGGCCCCGCCCCGCCGAAGAGCCGGAGGCGAAGGGGGCGCTGGCGGCGCTGTGGCCGGTGGCGTACCCGCGCCTGCTGCGCGCCGAGGTGGTGGCGCTCGCCCTCACCACGGGCGCCAAGGAGGGCGCGGCGGCCACGGTGGCGGCCGCAGGGGCGGCGTTCGCGATCACGGTCGCGCTGGGGGCGCTGCGCCGCACCCCCTTCTCGGACCGGGTGCTGGAGGGCATCGGCCGCCTGGCGGCGGTGCTGCTGGTGCTGGCGGCCGTGTTCCTGATGATCGACGGCATCAGGGACGTCTGAGCGGCCTAGGGTTGCCGCCACAGTGGTCCCGGAGGGAGGCCCCGCATGACGGCCCGAGCACGCATCACCGGCATCGGGAGGTACCTGCCGCCGAAGGTGGTCACCAACGACGACCTGGCGGCCCGCATCGACACGTCCGACGAGTGGATCACCCAGCGCACCGGCATCAAGGAGCGGCGCTGGGTGGAACACCCCACCACCACCTCCGACCTGGCGCTGGAGGCGTCCACCGAGGCGCTGGAGTCGGCCGGGGTGGGGCCGGGCGACCTCGACATGGTGGTGCTGGCCACGCTCAGCCCCGACCACGAGTTCCCCGGCACGGCGTGCTTCCTGCAGGCGAAGCTCGACGTGCCGGCCGGCGTGCCGGCCATGGACGTCCGCCAGCAGTGCACCGGGTTCGTGTACGCCTCGTCGGTGGCCGACCAGTTCCTGCGCACCGGGTTCGCCCGCCGCATCCTGGTGGTGGGCGCCGAGGTGCACTCCAAGGGCCTGGACGTCAGCGACGAGGGCCGCGACGTCTCGGTGCTGTTCGGCGACGGGGCGGGCGCGGTGGTGATGGAGGCCACCGAGGTGGCCGACCCGTCCGCCGACCCGCACCTCCTGTCCACCCACCTGCACGCCGACGGCAGGGGCGCCGAGGACCTGTGGCTGCCTGCGCCCGGCATGGCCTACGACCGCTTCATGTCGCACGACCAGGTGTCGGCCGGCGACGTCTACCCCAAGATGAACGGCCGGTCGGTGTACGTGAACGCCGTCAAGCGGATGTCGGAGGCGGTGGTGGAGACGCTGGAGGCCAACGCCGCCCCGATCGAGGCCGTGGACCTGTTCGTGTTCCACCAGGCCAACCTGCGCATCAACGAAGCGGTGTCGGAGCGCCTCGGCATCCCGCCGGAGAAGGTGTTCAACACCATCGACCGGTTCGCCAACACCACCGCGGCCACCATCCCGATCGGCCTGTACGAGGCGGTGCAGCAGGGGGCGCTGCAGCCGGGGATGCTGGTGGCGGTGGCCGCCTTCGGCAGCGGCTTCACCTGGGGGTCGATGCTGCTCCGCTGGTAGCGGCGGCGCC
>JAHLKU010000016.1 GCA_020444505.1 Actinomycetota bacterium
CTGCGCCGGCTCCTCCGCACCGGGACCGTCCCTCTCCCGGTACGCGAGGCGGGCGCCCGGTGACCGGGTACGTCCGGTGACCGGGCGCGCTCGCTAGCCGGGCGTGCCCTCCGCCGGCGCCTCCCTGCCGGAGGAGCGCCGGATCATGCGGGCGGCGACCACCACCAGCACCCCGGCGAACAGGCGGCGGAGGACCAGGCCGTCCACCGACAGCGCGGACCAGGCGCCGAGGGCCCCGCCGGCCAGCGCCCCCGCCGACAGCGCCACGGCCCGCTCCCGGTCCACCCTGCCGGCGCGGGCGTGGACCCAGGCGGCGATCGCCGTGGTGGGGGCGATGACGGCGAGCGAGGTCGCCTGCGCCGCGTGCTGCCCGAACCCGAACAGCGTCACCAGCGCCGGGACGAAGACGATGCCGCCGCCGATGCCGAGCATCGCGGCCAGCGACCCGGCCACCAGCCCCACCGACACCAGCCCGGCGCCGTCGAGGGGGCCGATGGTGGGGAGCGCCGCAGGCCCGTCCGTCCCTCCTCCGCCGAGCCCCATCCGCACCGCGGCGGCGACCACCACCACGACGAAGGCGGCGGCCAGCCAGCGCTCCGGGATGCGGGAGATCAGCCGTGCGCCGGCCGCGGCGCCCGCCATGCCGCCGGCCAGCAGCAGCCCGGCCACCTGCCAGTGGACCTGGCCGTCGAGCGCCAGCGGCACGACCGCAGCCGTCGCCGAGGCGACGATGGCGGCCACCGAGGTGGCGTGGGCACGGTGCTGGGGCACCGCCATCAGCAGCACCATGCCGGGCACCATGACCAGCCCGCCGCCGACGCCGAACATGCCGCCGAAGACCCCACCTGCCAAGCCGAGCGCGGCCCCGGCGGCGAACCGCTGCATCTACCCGAGGGCCCGCAGCCGGGGGAGGACCTCGCTGCCGAGCATGGCGATGAGGCCCTCCTGGTCGAGCGACGTCATCTGCATCGCCACCGTGTCGGCGTGGACGTCGGTGATCAGCTCCCGGTAGGTGGCCACGATGTCGTCGGTGCCCGCCACCAGCGAGTACCGCTCCAGGACCTCGCTACGGGGCAGTGCGTCGGCGCGCTCCCGCAGTTCGGCGGGGTCCACCGCCTCGAGGCGCCCGGGCGCCCGCAGCCCGCGCCATGCCAGCAGCGCCTCCCAGGCGCCGTCCTCGTCGGCGGCGTGGATGGACCAGCGGGTGGCCAGGATGCGCGGTGCGGGGCGGCCGGCGGCGTCGGCCGCCTCGCGGGCCGGAGCGATCACCCGCTCGAACGTCTCGTCCGGCACCTTGACGCTGGTGATGATCCCCTCGGCCTTCTCCGCGGCGAGCGCCGCCGACTTCGGCCCGCCAGCGGCCATCAGCAGCGGCACCGGTCCCGGAGGCGGGCTGTAGAGGCGCGCCCGGTCGGTGCGGTACCAGTCGCCGTCGAAGGTCAGCTTCTCGCCGTCGAGCAGCCGGCGCATGATCTCGAGCGCCTCCCGCATGCGGGCGGCGCGTTCGGCGTACGCGGGGAACGGATAGCCGAGGGGGCCCTCGTTCAGGTTCTCGCCGGTGCCCACGCCCAGTTCGAACCGTCCGCCGGAGAGCCGGTCGATGGTGGCGGCGGCCTGGGCGACGACGCCGGGGTGGAACCGGAACAGGGGCGTGGTGACCCCGGTGGCGATCTGCACCCGTTCCGTCGCCTGGGCGATGGCGCCGAGCGTGGAGAAGGCGAACCCGGCGGCGCCGTGGTCGTCCACCCAGGGGTGGAAGTGCTCGGAGACCAGCACCCCGTCGAACCCCGCCTGCTCTGCCAGGACCGCATGGCGCACCAGGGTCTCGGGCTGCCATTGCTCGTGTCCGCAGAAGTAGTAGAAGCGCGTCACCGGCGGGCCTTTCTGAGGGCGGCGGACCCATGTTCGCGGCCGGGGGCGGCGAATCCCAACGGGTAACGGATCGGTGCCACCACGGGTCGAAGGGGTAGCAGGAAGGGAAAGAAGGGAGTTCCTGCAATGAAGACGTGGCAGAAGTACGCCGCAGAGTTCTTCGGGACCCTGTTCGTCGTCGGCATCGGGACCGGCACGCTCATCGCCCTGGGGGCCCACAACCTCTCGGCAGACATCACGACCGTGGCGCTGGCCTTCGGCTTCGCCTGGATCATGGCGCTCTACACGTTCGGACGCGTGTCGGGCGGGCATTTCAACCCGGCGCTCAGCCTGGCGATGTTCCTCGACCGCCGGCTCAGCGCGGCCGACCTCATCGGGTACTGGATCGCCCAGATCGCCGGCGCCTTCGGCGCCTCGCTGATCTTCGCGTGGGTGCTCGACCGGGTGTCGGTGGGGATCAGCTACACCTACATCGCCGAGCCCACCGTGGGTGGCTTCTCCGGCTTCCTGGCCGAGGCCATCTTCACCATGATCCTGGCCACGGCGTTCCTGGTGCTGTCGAAGAGCCAGGCGCACACCAAGTACATCGGCATGGGGTTCAGCCTGAGCGCGATCATGTTCCTGGGCCTGCGCTTCACGGGCGGGTCGATGAACCCGGCCCGTTCGCTGGCCCCGGCCATCGTCGGCTCGAGCTACCCCGATCCGAGCGCCTTCCCCTTCAGCGTGACCAACGGCCTCTGGCTGTTCATCGTCGGACCGCTGGTGGGGGCCATCCTGGGATGGGTGCTCTACAAGTTCGTGGTGGTCGGCGACACCGATCTCATGGACGACATGGCCGAGATCAAGGACGCCGTCGCCTAGCCTGGCCCGGCGCAACGAGACCCGGTGGGGGCGGTTCGCCGCCCCCACCATCGCGAGGAGAGGGGATCAGATGAAGTCCTGGCAGAAGTACGTCGCAGAGGTGTTCGGGACGTTCGTCCTGGTGGGCGTCGGCACCGGGGCGATCCTGGGGATCGGCGGGGCCGGCGAGCCGGTGATCATGGGTGTCGCGCTGGCGTTCGGGCTGGCGCTCGCTGCCGCCCTCTTCACGGTCGGCGACGTGTCCGGCGGCCACTTCAACCCGGCGGTCACGCTCGCGATGTTCCTGGACCGCCGCATCGGGTTCTCCGACGCCGGGGCCTACGTGGTGTCGCAACTGCTCGGCGCCTTCCTGGCATCCGGGTTCCTGGCGCTGGTCCTGTCCCGTCAGGACGTGGCCGCCACGGCCACCGTCGTCGCACCGTCGCTCGGCAGCGCCGAGGGCGTCCTGGCGGAGGCGGTGTTCACGATGATCCTGGCCTTCTCGATCCTGGTCATCTCGGCGCGGAAGCCGCCGGCCGCCTACCTGGGCATCGGCGCCACGCTGGCGGCGGTCATGATGCTGGGCATCCCGTTCACCGGCGCGTCGCTGAACCCTGCCCGTTCGTTCGCTCCGGCGCTCGTCGGCGACGCCTGGGACGGGTTCTGGGTGTTCGTGGTCGGGCCGCTCGCCGGCGGCGTCGCCGCCTGGGTGCTCTACAAGCTGATCGTGCAGGGCGACACCGACTTCGGGGACGACCTCGAGGAGATCCGCGACTCGACGGTGACCTGAGCGCGCGCCTCGGGTCCCGCCGCGTCCGGGCTCAGCGCCGGGGAGGCAGGACCACCAGCGAATCGAGCAGATCGGCGGTCGCCTCGGCGATGCGGGCGACGGCGGCGTCGAACACGTCCCGGTTGGCCCGGGACGGCCTGGGATACCCGCTCACCTTCCTCACGTACTGGAGGGCGGCCGCCTCGATCTGGGCGGCGGTCGCCGGCGTGTCGTGGTCACGGAGCCTGACGATGTTGCGGCACATGGCCGGGGAGCGTACCGCCCGGCTCAGGACACCGCCCGCCGGTACATCCGCACCGCCAGCGGTGCGAACACCGCCAGGATCCCCGCCGACCACGCCAGCGACAGGAGCACCGTCCCGGCAACCGAGTCGCCGGGCGGCAGGGCGTCGCCGCCCAGCATGAGCCCGCGCAGGGCGTTGACGGTTACCGTGATCGGCTGGTTCTCGGCGAAGGCCGCCAGCCACGACGGCATGGTCTCCACCGGCACGAACACCGAGGAGGCGAACACCATCGGGAACACCGGCAGGAACACCGCGGACTGTGCCGCCTCGGGGTTCTTCACGGCGAGGCCGATGGCGGCCATCACCCACGACAGCGCATAGGCGAACACCATGGCGACCAGCATCCCGGCCACCAGGCCCACGAAGCTGGTCTGCCACCGGAACCCGATGAGGTAGCCCACGGCCATCATCAGGGTGATCACGAACCCGTTGCGGACGAGGTCGGACAGCGTCCTCCCCGCCAGCACCGCGGAGCGGGCCATCGGCAGCGAACGGAACCGCTCGATCACGCCCTTGCTGAGGTCCTCGGTGAGGCCGAGGGCGGTCTGCCCGGCGCCGAACGCCGCCACCTGGATCAGCAGGCCGGGGACCAGCCAGTTCAGGTACTTGCCCCCGGCCGCCGCCGGGATGGAGGTGCCGATGGCGCCGCCGAACACGTAGTTGAACAGCAGCAGGAACATCACCGGCTGCACGGTGGCGAAGATGAGCAACTGGGGGAGCCGGACGTTGCGGAGCAGGTTGCGGCGGGTGATCACCCAGGTGTCCTTGGCGGCGTGGGCCAGCCCGACCCGGCTGCTGCTCCTCCCGGTGGTGGTCATCGCGACCTCCTTCCGCGGCGCCGCCCGCCGCCGTCGGCCCCGGCGGCCGCCGTCTCCTCCTCGGCGGCGCGGCCGGTCAGGGACAGGAACACGTCGTCGAGGGTCGGCTTGCGGAGCGTCACGTCCTCGAACGTCACACCGGCCTCGTCGAGCCTGCGCACCGCCTGCACCAGGGTGCCGGAGCCCCGCTGGGCGGGGACCGAGATGCGCTTGGTGGCCGGCTCGAAGACGGGCTCTTCGCCCTCGAGGGCGCCGAGGATCTCCATGCCCCGGGGCCGGTCCGCCTCGTCGATGGCCATCTCGAGGAAGGCGCCCCCGAGGCGGTCCTTCAGCTCCTCCGGGGTGCCCTCGCCGATCAGCCGGCCCTGGTCGATCACTCCGATGCGGGCCGCCAGTTGGTCGGCCTCGTCGAGGTACTGGGTGGTGAGCAGGATCGTCGTCCCTCCGGCCACGAGATCGCGGATGAGGTCCCAGATGTCGATGCGGCTGCGGGGGTCGATGCCGGTGGTGGGCTCGTCGAGGAACAGCACCTCGGGCCGGCCCACCATCGAGGCGGCCAGGTCGAGGCGGCGGCGCATGCCGCCCGAGTAGGTGCGCACGGGCCGGTCGGCGGCGTCGGTGAGGTGGATGGCCTCGAGCACCTCGTCCGCCCGGCGGGCGGCCTCGCGGGCTCCCAGGTCGTACAGGCGGGCCACCATCACGACGTTCTCCCGGCCGGTCTGGTAGTCGTCCACGGCGGCGAACTGGCCGGCGAGCCCCAGGTGGGTCCGTGCCTCGGCCGCGTGGTGGACCGCGTCCACGCCTGCCACCCACGCCTCCCCGGAGTCGGGCTTGAGCAGGGTGGTGAGCACCCGGATGAGCGTGGTCTTGCCCGCCCCGTTGGGGCCGAGCAGGCCGTAGATGATGCCCGGTTCGAACTCGAGGGTCACCCCGTCGAGTGCCTTCACCTCGCCGAACGTCTTGACGACGTCCACGGCCCGCACGATCGGATTCATCACACCCCACCTCCTCGGCACGTCACAGAATCCGGGAGGCTAGTGGTGGGGGGAGCGCTACTCGCAGCCGGCGCAGGCGCGGGTGAGGGCCCCGTCGCCGGGGCCCTCACCATCCCTGTGAGCCCGCCTGTAAGCCGGATTCTGTGCCGGGGCGGACCCCGGCGACGGCCATCTATCTGGGCCCGCCGTTGCCGGTCGGGCTCGTGCGGCCTACCCGGGACGTGGCGGGCGGGCCACCCTGTCCCTGCTCGGCCTTGCTCCGGGTGGGGTTTGCCGAGCCGCCCCGGTCGCCCGGGACGCTGGTGGTCTCTTACACCACCGTTTCACCCTTGCCTGTGCGCCGGTCCCGTGAGGGGCGGCGCCATCGGCGGTCTGCTCTCTGTTGCACTGTCCGTCGGGTCGCCCCGCCTGGGAGTTACCCAGCACCCTGCCCTGTGGAGTCCGGACTTTCCTCGGCTGACGCCGCGGCCGTCCGGCGGGCTCACGACTGAGACGGTAGTCCCGGGGCGGGGGTTCTGGTCACCTGCGGCGGGCCCAGGCGGCGGCGAGCACCCCGCCGGCGGAGCCGAGGACCAGGGCGACGACGGCGCTGAACGCGAGGGTGGCCAGGGCGGGGTCCCTCCCGACGGCGATGGCGACCCCGCCGGTGACCGCGAACGCCGCCTCGGCGGCCAGCCCGCCGTGCACGGCGTGGTCGGCCCGGACGAAGCGCCCCGCGGTGAACCCGGCGACGGACTGCCCGACGAACTGGGCGAGGATCAGCAGTGCCGGGCCGGCGAACCCGTCGGCACCGAAGACCGCCAGCACCGGGATGCCGAGCGCGACGGCCACCCCGATCCCGGAGGCTCCTCCGACGGCGACCGCACCCCAGTTCAGCGCCACGGCAGGGCGGTCGCTTCGATCAGAGCCCCTCGAGGTGTTCCTCGAGGCTGGCGATCCAGCCGGCGGGGAGGCGCCAGTGACGGCCGCCACCGACCATGCGGGCAAGGTACCCCTGCTCGGGGCGGCCCTCGGCGGCGGCGCCGTTGCCGGCCACGTGGACCAGCACGTCGTGGCGCCGGCCCTCCCGGTCCATGGCCTGTGTGGTGGTGGGCACCCGTCCCTCCTGCTCGTGCGCCTGGTTGAGGCCGTCGAGGTCGGAGGAGGGGAGGGAGAAGACCGCGCCCCACACGGTGTTGCCGCTCTCCGGGTGCACCGAGGGCAGCGACCCGTCCCCGTTGGGGATCGGGAAGGTGAGCCGCCACTCGGGGAGGTGGGCGATGAACTGGAACTCTGCGCCGGGGGCGACGTCGGCCAGGCGCGCGGGGTCGATGGTCGCGTCGTAGGCGAAGTACAGCTTCGGTCCGCGAGTCATGGGCGGCTGATTGTAACGGGGAAACCGGGCCCAACCCCCGGCCGGGGTCACGGGAACTTCCCACGGGCTTCACATCGTCATAACCGTCAAGCGATACAACAGGCGGTGCCATGACCGATCGTGACCAGCCGAGGAGCGACGTGAGCCTGCTCGACTTCGAGGATCGCCCGTGGGCGGCCTTCGGCTCCTGCCGGGGCGCCGACCCCGACCTGTTCTTCCCCGGGTCCGAAGGCGACCCTCGCGAGGGCCTCAGGATCTGTTCCGGGTGCCCGGTCGCCGACGAGTGTCTGGACTGGGCGCTCGAGACCCGCATCCACTACGGGATCTGGGGAGGGATGACCGAGCGCCAGCGGCGCCGCCTGTTGCGCCGCTCCGCCTGAGCCGGGAGACGGCCCGCAGCCCCTGCGACCGCGGCAGAATGGGCCCCCACACCCGATCAGAAGGGCCGCCATGAGCACCCACGCAGTCCGCCCGGGGCTGGTCCACCCGCGCGACTTCCTGGAGACCGACCGGTTGCTGGACGACCAGGAGCGCCTGCTGCGCGACACCGTCCGCCGGTTCGTGGACGACAAGGTGCTCCCCAACGTCGCCGAGTGGTTCGAAGCCGGGACCTATCCCAGGGAGATGGCCGCCGAGATGGGGGCGCTGGGCCTGTTCGGCATGCACCTCGACGGCTACGGCTGCGCCGGCACCTCGAACCTGGAGTACGGCCTCGCCTGCATGGAGCTGGAGGCGGGCGACAGTGGCACCCGTTCCTTCGTGTCGGTGCAGGGCTCCCTGGTCATGTTCCCCATCTGGGCGTTCGGCTCCGAGGAGCAGAAGCAGGAGTGGCTGCCCCGCATGGCGGCAGGCGAGGTGATCGGCTGCTTCGGGCTCACCGAAGCGGATGCCGGCAGCGATCCCGGCTCGATGCGGACCACGGCGCGGCGGGACGGCGACGACTGGGTGCTCAACGGCTCCAAGATGTGGATCACCAACGGCAACCTGGCCGACGTCGCCGTGGTGTGGGCCAAGGCCGAGGAGGGGATCCGCGGGTTCGTCGTCCCCACCGACACGCCGGGGTTCGAGGCCGTGGAGATCCATCAGAAGCTCTCGCTGCGAGCGTCGGTGACCAGCGAGCTGGTGCTGAACGACGTCCGCCTCCCCGCCGGCGCCGTGCTGCCCGGCGTGGTCGGGCTCAAGGGCCCCCTGTCGTGCTTGAACGAGGCCCGCTTCGGCATCCTGTTCGGCGCCGTCGGCGCGGGACGGGCCTGCTTCGAGGCGGCGCTGGACTACGCGGGTGAACGGGTGATGTTCGGCAAGCCGATCGCCTCCTTCCAACTGATCCAGCGCCAGCTGGCCGAGATGGCGGCGACCGTCAACCAGGGCACCCTGGTCTCGTACCAGATCGGCCGGATGAAGGACGCCGGGGACATCGACCCGGCGCACATCTCGATGGGCAAGTTCGCCAACGTGCGGGGCGCCCTCGAGGTGGCCCGCACCGCCCGGTCGGTGCTCGGGGCCAACGGCATCACCCTCGAGTACCCGGTGATTCGGCACATGAACAACCTGGAGTCGGTGTACACCTACGAGGGGACCCACGAGATCCACACGCTCATCATCGGGCAGGCGCTCACCGGCATCGGCGCCTTCGAATGAGCGGTACCGCCTTCCCCTGGCCGTCCCTCCTGGCGCGCCTCCTCGCGGGCGAGGGCCTCGACCGGACCGAGGCCAGGGGGGCGATGGCCGAGGTCATGGCCGGCGCCGCTACCCCGGCGCAGGTCGCGGCGTTCATCGTGGCGCTGCGGCTGAAGGGCGAATCGGTGGACGAGATGGCCGGCATGGTCGAGGCGATGTACGACGCAGCCGTGACGGTGGACGTAGGGGTGCCGGTGGTGGACGTGGTCGGCACCGGCGGCGACGGGGCGGGGACGTTCAACATCTCCACGACCGCGGGGCTGATCGCCGCCGGCGCAGGCGCCAGGGTGGCCAAGCACGGCAACCGGGCTGCGTCGTCGCGCTCCGGCTCGGCGGACGTGCTGGAGGCGCTGGGGCTGCCGCTGGACCTGCCCCCCGCCCTCACGGTGCGGATGATCCGCGAAGCGGGGTTCGGGTTCTTCTTCGCCCCGGCCTACCACCCGGCGATGCGGCACGCCGCCCCGGTGCGCCGCGAACTGGGCGTGCCGACCGTGTTCAACGTGCTGGGGCCGCTCGCCAACCCTGCCAGGGCCCGGATGATGGCCGTCGGCGTGGGCGACCCCCGGATGGCGGAGCGGATGGTGGGGGTGCTCGCCTCGCTGGGGTGTGAGACGGCATTCGTGTTCTACGGCGAGGACGGACTCGACGAGCTGACCACCGCCGGCACTTCGTTCATCTACCGGCTCAAGGACGGCGCCGTCACCCACGCCGAGTTCACCCCCGAGGACTTCGGGGTGGCGAGGGCCGTCCGGAGCGACCTCGCTGGGGGCGACGCGGCGGAGAACGCGGCGATCACCCGCGCCGTCCTGGCCGGGGAGCCGGGGCCGCGGCGCGACATCGCGCTCGTCAACGCCCTGCCTGCGATCGTGGCGGCCGGCCTCGCCGAGGGGTTCTCCGAGGCGATGCCGCTGGCCGAGGCCGCCGTGGACTCCGGGGCCGCCGCCGCGGCGCTGGACGCCGCCGTCGCCATCGCACGGGAGGACGGCGCCGATGGCTGAGGCCTCCGCCGACGCGCTGGTGGCGGGTCTGCGCCGGGCCGGCCTCCGCATCACCGAGCCGCGTCGTGCGGTCTGCGCCGTCCTGGCCGCCGCCCCCGACGCCCACCTCACGGCGGCGGAGATCGCAGCCCGGGTGGACCGGCCCGTGGACACCTCCACCGTCTACCGCACCCTCGAGGCGCTGGAGGGAGCCGGCCTCGTGGAGCACACCCACCTCGGCCACGGGCCCGGTGTCTACCACGTCACCCCGACGCCGCCACACCACCATCTGGTGTGCGAGGCGTGCGGGGCGACGTTCGACGTGCCGGGACGGGATCTGCAGCGGGCGGTGCGCGAGGTCACCGAGCCGATCGGTTTCGTCGCCGACGTCACCCACTTCGCGATCGTGGGGCGGTGCCGGGACTGCGCCGCACCCATCCCTACACTGCCGGGTGATCATGGCCACGAGGACCGCTGACACGCGCCGCGTCTCCATCCCCCGCGGGTACTTCCGGGCGCTCTGGGAGCGACGGTGGTTCATCCGGGAGCTGGCGTTCGGCAACATCATGGGCAAGCACGCCACCGACATGCTCGGGGTGCTCTGGTGGGTGCTGAACCCGTTGATGATGACCGGCGTCTACTTCCTGGTGTTCGGCGTCATCCTCGGCGGCCGCCGGGGAGACCCTGCCTTCCTCGCGTACCTGCTGGTCGGCGTGTTCGCCATGCGGTACATGTCGGGGACGATGGTCGGGTCGGCCAAGATGATCACCGGCGGGGGCAAGTTGATCACCACCATCGCCTTCCCCCGCATGGTGCTGCCGCTGGCGGCCATGATCGAGGACGCCACGGCCTTCCTGGCGGCGCTCGGGTCGTTCTACTTCCTGGTCGCCCCCATCAACAGCATCTGGCCCACCTGGTGGCTGCTGTTCTTCCCGGTGCCGTTCCTGCTCCACTCGATGTTCGTGCTGGGGATGGGGGCGCTGACGGCCCGGTTGGTGGTGCCGATCCGCGACATCCGCAACGTGGTCCCGCACCTCACGCGCATGTGGTTCTACCTGACGCCGATCCTGTGGACCCTGGACCGGATCGAGGGGGCCGCCACCTGGATCCAGGTGATGGTCAAGGCCAACCCGATGTTCTCGTTCCTCTCGCTGTACCGCACCGCGCTGATGAGCCGGCCGTTCGAACCGGTGTACCTGGCCACCAGCGCCGCCTGGGCCGTGGTGATCCTGGTCTTCGGCGTGTGGACGTTCATCCGTCACGAGGGCTCGATGGCGAGGTACCTGTGACCGGCGCCACCCCCACCCCCGTGCCCACCGCCCCGGAGGACTACGCGATCCACGGGCAGGGGATCCGCGTCACCTACCGGCCCTACACCAGCAAGGTGCCGCTGCTGGGCAAGGTGCTCTCCTCCAGCGGGCCCGAGGTGCACGCCCTCGACGGCGTCGACATCACCGTGCCCGTCGGCACGTCGATCGGCATCCTGGGCCGCAACGGGGCGGGGAAGAGCACGCTGCTGCGCGTGCTGGCCGGCACCCTGATGCCCGACGCGGGGAGGGTGGAGGTGCGGGGCCGCATCTCGACGCTGCTCTCGCTGGGGAGCGGATTCAACGGCGACCTGACCGGCCGCCGCAACGTCTGGCTCGGGTGCCTCGCCACCGGCCTGTCCCGGGAGGAGACCGCCGACCTCGTGGAACCGATCCTGGAGTTCTCGGGCATCGGCGAAGCCGCCGACCGCCCGCTCAACACCTACTCGTCGGGGATGGTCGCCCGGCTCGCATTCGCCATCGGCACCACGATGAGCCCCGACATCCTGCTCATCGACGAGATCCTGTCGGTCGGTGACGAATCGTTCCGCGACAAGAGCCATCGGGCGATGCGCGACCTGGTGGATCGGGCAGGCAACCTGGTCATCGCCTCCCACCGGCTCAAGATCTTCCGCGAGCTCTGCGAGCAGATCGTGTGGATCGACCGGGGCAAGGTGATCGAGGTGGGAGACCCGAAGACGGTGATCAAGGAGTACCGGAAGCACATCAAGGCGGGGATCGTCTGATGGGCGATGTGACTGGAACCGGGGGCACGCGGGGCGGGGCGGCCGTGAGGTTCGTGCCGCTGCGGCCGCTCGCCGCGGCGCCGGGAGGTGTCCTCGACGCAGCAGACGCCGTGATCGGCAGGGCCGGAGACGCCGGGTCCGCCGCCGACCTCGACCTGCTGATGGAGGCCCATGAGCGCTCGGGTGGTGCGGCGTACCTGGAGGCTGCGCTGCGGGGAGCGCTGGCGGTGCGCAGCACCGAGCCGGCCGACCGGTACCGGGATGCCTTCGTTGCCGCCGCGGGGCGCGGCGTCGCATCGCTCGCCGGACCCGCCGCCGAGCTCGCCGAGCACCTCGCCGCGCTCCCGCAGCAGACCGCGGGCGGCTCGATCGAGGAGGCGTGTGCCAGCCTGGCCGCGGCGGTGCTGCTGGACGTCGGGGATGCCGACGCAGCCCTCGGCGGCCTCCGTTCGGGGCTGGCCGGGCGCCTGGATGTGGTGAGGTTCCCCTTCGACGGCGGGGTCGCCGGGGTGGTGGCCCTCCACCGCGTCGCCGCAGCGATCGAGCGAACCGGCCTGCTCGGCGACGGCGACCTGGGGCCGGTCCGGCTGCGCGTCGAGGAGGCGCTCGCATGGCTGATCGCACCCGACGGCGACCTGGTCCCGATCGGGGGCACCGCTCCCGTGCCGATGGGCACGGCGTGGCTGCGTACGCAGCGGCCCAAGTCCCTGGCCCAGAGGTTCAGCCATCCCGCCCTCCTCCACGCAGTCACCCGGGGGGCGCTCGGCCTGGCTCCCGGGAGGGGGTGGAGGGTCTGGCGCGGCGCCGGCCTGGGCGTGGCACGCCTGGGCGGGCCGGCGGGCGAGGCGGCCGGCCCGTCGGGACAGGTCACGTTCGCCGCAGGCGGGAGCGGGCGGCACGACGACGCGCTGTCGGTGACGTGGCATCAGGACGGGCGCTGGCTGCTCACCGACGCAGGACGGCGCTCCGGCGATCTCGCATACCCGCCGGCGGACACCCCGCTGCCGCGTCGGGGGGAGTGGCCGGCTCCGGAGCGGATGGACGCCTACCTCGCCTCGGCCGTGGCCCACACCACGTTGTCGGGCGCCGGTGAGGACAGCCGCCTCGTGCGCTGGGGGGAGTGCGGCGGTGTCCTCACGGCCGACGGCGCGGACGGCAGCGGCCGGCGGAGGCGGAGCATCGCCTACGGCGGCGACTGGCTCGTGCTGGTGGACGAGGCCGCGGCCCCCCGCACGGAGGCGGTGGTGCGGTCGTTCCATGCGCCCGCGGACCTCCTCGTGCAGCGGGCGGGACGCGGGTTCGTGATGTCGGCGGCGGGCGAGCCCGTGTGCTGGGTCACCTCGGTCGGCGATCGGGGCCGTGCGCTGCGGCCGGTGACGGCCGGGACCGGGAGGACGCTGCGCGGCTGGAGTACCGCCCCCGGAGGCCGGCCCGTCCCGGCGTGGGACTTCGGCTGGCACCACCGCGGCCCCTTCCGGGCGGCGACGCTGCTGACCACCTCCGGGCCGCCCTCCGACCGGGCGTTCGGCGACGGAGCGGTGTCGTGGTCGGCCGGCGGGCGGCGGATCACGCTCACGCTGGACGAGGTCGGCATCGGCGCCGTCCGGGAGGAGCCGGCCTGATGGCCGAGAACGCCGAGCTCAGGTTTCTGATCGCAGGCACCGCCCGGTCGGGCACCACACTGGTGCAGCGCCTGGTGTGCGAGCTCCCCGGCGTGTGGGTGCCACCGGAGACGCACTTCTGGTCGCATGCCGAGGTGCTGGCGAGCGAGTTCGACTGGCCGGTGCAGGGAGATGACCGCCTGCGCGTTGTCGAACGCGCGCTCCAGTTGTCGGCGGGCGGCGAGCTGCCGGTCACCTCGGCGGCGGTGATGCAGCAGGTCGCCGCCCGGAACCGGCGCACCGGGCTGTGGACTCTGTTCGAGAGCATCGTCGGCGCGATGAGCCCCCCGGACCGCACCGTGCTGGGGGAGAAGACGCCCAACCACCTGTTCTGGTGGGAGCAGCTGGCCGAAGCGGTGCCCCTGCTGCGTTTCGTGGTGGTGGTCAGAGACCCCCGCGACGTCCTCCGGTCGCACCGGTCGGTGCCGTGGGGCGAGCGCGATGCCCACGCGCTCGCCGAGCGCTGGCTGCTGCACCAGCGCGCCGCGTTCGACGCCCGGAGGATCCTGGGCGGCGACCGGGTCCTTCTGCTTCGCTACGAGGACGTGACGTCCGACCCGGCGGGGGCGCAGACGCAGCTGGCGGGTCTGCTCGGGGTGCCCGATGCACCCGCCCCCCTCGACGAGTCCCTGCTCGCCCGTCACCCGCTGTTCCCGGAGCGGGAGGAGTGGAAGTCCCGGGCGCTCGAAGCCGTCTCCACCGAGCCCCGGCAGCGCGGCGAGCTCGGCGAGGACGACGCGGCGGTGATCGAGTCGGTGTGCGGGGGGTCGATGGCGGCCATGCGATACTCGGTCCCTGCCGCACCGGCGACCGGGCTGCCGCCGGAGGGGGAATCGCTGGACCGCGTGCAGGCGTTCCGCCGGTGGTGTGCCGGCGTCGCAGCCGCCGACGACGTGCCGATCTACTGATGGACCCCACACCCAGCATCTCCGACGGACTCCAGGCCCTGCAGAAGCGCGGTGGGCTCCCCGAGTTCGGGGTGGGCGCCGCCCCGGTCTTCCTGCTCTCGGCGGGTTGGCGCTCGGGCTCGACGCTGGTGCAGCGCCTGCTCGCCTCGGACGGGACCGTCCTCATGTGGGGTGAGCCGTACGACCACTGCGGCCTGATCCGCAGCCTGTCGGGGTCGCTGCGGGCGTTCGGCGAACCGTGGCCTCCGGTCCGGCCGCGGGGCACCTGGCCGCCGGATCCGTACTTCGTCCGCCCGGACGAGCCGCCCACGGAGCGCACGTGGATCGCCAACGCCTACCCCGCCCTGCCCGACCTGCTGGCTGCACATCGCGCCTTCTTCGACCGCCTGTTCGACCGGCCGGCGCGGCAGGCGGGATTCGGCCGGTGGGGCATCAAGGCCATCCGGCTGCACGGCGAGCACGCCGACTACCTGCAGGCCCTGTACCCGGATGCACGGTTCGTGTTCCTCCATCGGAACCCGTGGGACGCGTGGATCTCGTACCGGCGTCGCCACGACGAGCGCTCCGCCGCCTACTGGTGGTACTGGTCGTGGCCCGACGAGCCGGTCTCGACGGCGGCGCATTTCGCCCGCATCTGGGCGGCGTCGGTGGCGTCGTTCCGGCAGTGGGCGCCGGTGCTGGGCGCTGCCGTGGTCGCCTACGAAGACGTGGTCACCGGCGACGCCACGCCGGTGCTGGCCGAGGCGGCGGGCGTCCGCATCTCGGACAAGGTGCTTCGCAAGCGGATCGGCGGGTCGGCGGCCGACGGATCGACGGCGTGGGCGCCCGATCCCGCCGACCTCCGGGAGATCGAGCGGGAGGCGGGCGAGGCGGCCCGGGAACTGGGCTACGCCGGCCCGTCGAAGGCGGCGTCGTGAAGGAGTGGCTCCGCCGCGTGCTGCCCGACCCGGTCATCCGGGTGCTGAAGCCGGTCTACCGCTGGTTCATCTCCGTCGGCAGATGGGCCCGGCGCATCGGGAGGCGGTTCCGCAGGGCGGGGCGCATCCTCGTGGGCCGCGACGACACGGCGGTGCAGGCGCTCGCCGACCGGGTGGACGCGGTGCGCGACGACCGGGACGCAGTGAAGGCCGAGTTGCGGCGGGTGCGCGGCGAGTTGAGAAAGGCGCGCGAACGGTGGGCGGCGACGGAGCGCACCAGGGAGCCCTCCCCCGACGAGGTGTGGGAGGGGCAGCGGGCCCAGCTCGCCGGACGGCCCCCACTGGCCGACCTCGCCTACTTCCCGGGCGGCTCGCAGAACCCGTATCTGCGGTTGTTGTATGCCGGCCTCCCCGAGGTGGGCTACGACCCGCGGCCGCTGGGGTCCTACGAGCTGCTGGACAGGGCGCCGGGCGACGGGGTGTTCCACCTGCACTGGACCCGGGTGTTCCAGGCGGGGGCGCCCGACGAGGCTGCCGCGCGGGAGCAGACCGAACGGGGCCTCGCCCGGCTGGAGGACTACCTGGGGCGTGGTGGGCGGTTGGTGTGGAGTGTGCATGAGTGGTTGCCGCATGATTGTGAGTTCCCTGAGGTGGAGGTGGGGTTGCGGCGTCGGTTGGTGGAGTTGGCGTCGGGGGTGCATGTGTTGCATGCCTCGACGTTGGGTGAGGTGGAGGGGTTGTATCCGTTGGATCCGGAGCGGACGTTCACGGTGGAGCATCCGTTGTATCGGGGGGTGTATCCGGAGTATGTGACGCGGGGGGCGGCGCGCCGGTTGTTGGGGGTGGATCCGGATGAGGTGGTGTTGTTGGCGTTCGGGGCGATCCGGCCGTACAAGGGGTTCGATCGTCTGGTGGGGTTGGTGCCGCGGTTGCGGGAGGTGTCGGGGGAGCGGGTGCGGGTGATGGTGGCGGGGCCGGTGTTCAAGTCGGTGGATGTGGGGCCGTTGGTGGAGTTGGCGGGGTCGGTGGATGGGGTGTCGATGACGGATCGGGCGGTGCCGGATGAGTACGTGCAGGTGTTGTTCCGGGCGGCGGATGTGGTGGTGTTGCCGTATCGGCAGGTGATGAACTCCGGGGTGTTGATGTTGGCGTTGTCGTTTGGGTGTCCTTCGGTGGCGCCTGAGAATCCGGTGACGCGGGATGCGGTGGGGTCGGGGTTGGTGCATGTGTTCGATCGGGAGTCGGATGAGTCGTTGTTGGGTGCGGTGGTGGAGGCGATGGGGCGTCGGGGGGATCGGGGGATCGCTTCGGATGCGTTCGTGGCCCGGTACGATCCCGTGACGATCGCCACCCAGTTCGCCCACGAAGTCGCCGCCCGGCTCGGGCAGCCCGATGCGCCGTAGCCTCGCCTCCCGCCTCTACCGGCGCCTCGTCCCCGGCCGGGTCAAGGTGTGGCTGACGCCGCTGGTGCTGCGCCGCCGCCGTCGCCGCGACGCCGCCCGTGCCGCAGCGACCGCCCCCGACGAGGCATGGCGAGTGCAGCGGGCCGCACTCGGCGGGGGCGCGGGCCTCCGCCCGTACGCCTACTTCCCCGGCGGGCTGCAGAACCCGTATCTGCGGTTGTTGTATGCCGGCCTCCCCGAGGTGGGCTACGACCCGCGGCCGCTGGGGTCCTACGAGCTGCTGGACAGGGCGCCGGGCGACGGGGTGTTCCACCTGCACTGGACCCGGGTGTTCCAGGCGGGGGCGCCCGACGAGGCTGCCGCGCGGGAGCAGACCGAACGGGGCCTCGCCCGGCTGGAGGACTACCTGGGGCGTGGTGGGCGGTTGGTGTGGAGTGTGCATGAGTGGTTGCCGCATGATTGTGAGTTCCCTGAGGTGGAGGTGGGGTTGCGGCGTCGGTTGGTGGAGTTGGCGTCGGGGGTGCATGTGTTGCATGCCTCGACGTTGGGTGAGGTGGAGGGGTTGTATCCGTTGGATCCGGAGCGGACGTTCACGGTGGAGCATCCGTTGTATCGGGGGGTGTATCCGGAGTATGTGACGCGGGGGGCGGCGCGCCGGTTGTTGGGGGTGGATCCGGATGAGGTGGTGTTGTTGGCGTTCGGGGCGATCCGGCCGTACAAGGGGTTCGATCGTCTGGTGGGGTTGGTGCCGCGGTTGCGGGAGGTGTCGGGGGAGCGGGTGCGGGTGATGGTGGCGGGGCCGGTGTTCAAGTCGGTGGATGTGGGGCCGTTGGTGGAGTTGGCGGGGTCGGTGGATGGGGTGTCGATGACGGATCGGGCGGTGCCGGATGAGTACGTGCAGGTGTTGTTCCGGGCGGCGGATGTGGTGGTGTTGCCGTATCGGCAGGTGATGAACTCCGGGGTGTTGATGTTGGCGTTGTCGTTTGGGTGTCCTTCGGTGGCGCCTGAGAATCCGGTGACGCGGGATGCGGTGGGGTCGGGGTTGGTGCATGTGTTCGATCGGGAGTCGGATGAGTCGTTGTTGGGTGCGGTGGTGGAGGCGATGGGGCGTCGGGGGGATCGGGGGATCGCTTCGGATGCGTTCGTGGCCCGGTACGATCCCGTGACGATCGCCACCCAGTTCGCCCACGAAGTCGCCGCCCGCATCACCGGCGACGACGAGAGCCACCTCACGGAGGACGCATGAAGCATCTGTTGTTCGTCTGCACCACGCCCCGCACCGGCAGCAGCATGCTGCGCGGCGACATCCGCTCGACGGGAGCGATGGGCGACCCCCGCGAGTGGTTCAACATGACCAAGGGGCGCCGGTACGACCAGTCGGCCAAGGAGTGGGGAGTGCGTTCCGGCGACCTGGCCGGCTACGTGGAGGCCCTGCAGCAGCACACCGCCACGCCCAACGGCGTGGTGGGCGTGAAGATCTTCGAGCTCCATCTCGAGCAGATGGTGCGGCGCGGGATGCTCCCGCCCGGCCCCGGGCGGCTGCGGGCCCTGGCCGAGGCCTTCGGGACCCCGGAGCCGGCGATCGTCACCCTGACGCGCAACAACAAGCTGCGGCAGGCGATCTCGCTGGTGCGGGCCAAGCAGACCGGGAAGTGGGGGACGCGCGGCACCGCCAAGCGGAAGGCCAAGTACGACCGCAAGGCGATCGAATCGGCCGTCTACGAGTTGATCGAACGGGAGAACCGCTGGGACCGCGAGCTCGCCGCCTCCGGGTACGCCGCGGACCTGGACCTCATCTACGAGGTGCTGATGCACGAGCGCGACGAGGCCCTGCTGCGGATCGCCACGGCTCTCGAGCTCGACGACCCCCGGGGGATCGTCGCTGCCCGGAAGCGGGACGACGGCGGGCTCGAACGCCAGGCCGGCGAGGAGACCGAAGACTGGGTGAACCGGTTCATCGGCTGGGTGTGAGGCACGCCTCACATATGCTGCCGGTGCCGCTACGGTGCCGCCCATGCGCCGCGCCGCCATCGCCATCGCCGTCCTCGCCCTGACCGCCGCGGCCTGCGGCGGTACCGCCGCCCCGTCGTCGACCGCACCGCCCTCCTCGACGACCACGACCTCCACCACCATCGCCGCTCCGCCGGAGCCGCCGTCCTCCACCACCTCCGCCCCGGGCCCGGGGTCGACGGCGCCTCCGTCGTCCACCACCTCCACCACCGAAGCGGCCCGGCCGCCGCTCCCCGACGATGCCGTCGCTGCGCCCCCCTTCGAACTGGCGCTCGGTGAGGGCGGCACCTTCGTGCTGGCCGACGCCCAGAAGCCCGTGTACATGGTGTTCTGGGCCGAGTGGTGAGGCGTCTGCAGACGGGAGTTGCCCGTCATCGATGCGGTCGCATCGGACTACCAGGACGCCGTCACCTTCCTCGCCGTGGCCGGCCGGTCCACGCCGGAGGCGTCCGCGGCGCGGGTGGGGGTGTGGTTCTCCCCGGATCGGGTCCTGTGGGGCTACTCGGACGAGATCTGGGACCTCTACGCCGTGCCCTACCAGCCGGTCAGCGTGCTCATCACCAGCGACGGGTACGAGGTGAACCGGTGGTTCGGCGAGGCGTCTGAGGAGGATCTCAGAGCGGCCCTCGACGAACTGGCCGCCTACGGCTGAGCCCTGCCCGCCACCATCGACCACACGACGGACGCTGCGCCGGCGGACAGGCCGACCACGTACCACCATTCCGGACCGGCGCCGAGACCCACCCGCATCGGCTCCGTGGCCAGCCGGACGGCCGCGGCCCAGGCGAGCGCCGCGCCGGCGGCCGTGCCTGCGGGAGCGCCGCGCCGCCGCCACAGCACCAGGGCCACCGCCCCGGCGGCCAGCAGCACTGCGGCGTAGGCCTCGACCGGGTGGCGGGCGACCGGACCGCCCTGCTCGGTGATCCCCCACGGGAGCGAGGTGGGCGTGCCGGCGCAGGCCCCGCGCAGCACGCACCCGCCGTGCCATCCGGCCAGCCCCGCCAGCGCCGCGGCGGCGACGGCGTCCAGGCGGCCCGCCACGTCGACGCGGGACAGCACGATCGCGGCGGCGAGCGCCCCCGCCGCGGCGAACCCGGTGTCGACGCCGCCCCGCAGGATCAGCAGGTCGCCGGGGTGGGTGAACGGGTTGGTGCCGCCGCCGATCATGGCGGCGATCCGGCCGACGGCGAGGCCGGCCACGGCCGAGGACAGCACCAGGTCGAAGCGCTCCCGCACGCCCCCTTCGGTGCGGCCCTCCCACCACAGCACGACGGCGGCGCACGCCAGGGCGAGGGCGGCGGCTCCGAGCAGCGAGAACTCCATCAGCCGGTCCCTGCGAGGAGGTCGTCGATGCGCAGGGCCAGCGTGCGTTCGTCGATCACGCCGATGTGGGTGGACGCCAGGCCGCCGCCGGGGGAGAAGAAGAACGTCAGCGGGACCCCGGTGGCGCCCAGCGATGCGGGGACGGCGCCGGTCCGATCGAAGTAGTGCTCGAACGAGGTCAGGCCGAACTCGGCGATGAACGCCCTCGCGCCGTCCTGGTCGTCGCGGACGTCGATCCCCACGAAGCGGACGTCGCCGCCCGCCTGGGCGGCTGCCTCCCGGAACAGCGGCGCCTCCGACCGGCACGGGCCGCACCACGAGGCCCACACGTTCACCACCACCGGCACCTCGGATGCGGACACGAGGGCCTCCAGTTCCGCCGGCGTGGTCGGCGGGAGCTCCGGCACGTC
Organism: Actinomycetota bacterium; assembly: GCA_020444505.1. Lineage (GTDB taxonomy): Bacteria > Actinomycetota > Acidimicrobiia > Spongiisociales > UBA11373 > JAHJML01. The sequence continues at coordinate 20,292 of JAHLKU010000016.1, forward strand.
GGAGACGTCCACGTCGGGCCCGCCGCAGGCGGCGAGCACGAGTGCCAGGACGGCGGCGAGCAGCGGCAGGCGTCGGGCGGTCATGGCCGGCGAGTCTACGGGGGCGCCGGGCGTGTGCGGCCGGAGAGGAGGGCGGGTAGCGTCGCCTCATGCGGAGGATCGCCGTCCCCTGGTTCATGGGCGAGCCGATGCCCTTCCTGGGGCAGGTGCCGGCTGCCGCCGAGCTGGTCCCCGATCTGCCCGACGGCGCGCCGCAGGAACGGATGGCGGTGCTGTACCGCCATCTGGCCGATGCCGTGGCGGCCGGGGATGCCGACAGCGTGTTCGCCGGCGACTGCGTGGCGGCGATCGGCGTGCTGGCGGGGCTCCAGCGCAGGGGAGTGGAGCCGACGCTGCTGTGGTTCGACGCCCACGGCGACTTCCACACCTGGGACACCACCTCCTCCGGCTTCCTGGGTGGCATGCCCCTGGCGATGCTGACCGGGCGGGGGGAGCAGACGATCGTCGACGGCGCCGGCCTCCGCCCGCTGCCCGACGAGCGGGTCGTGCTGGTGGGGGCGAGGGACCTCGACCCCGGCGAGGACGAGGCCGTGGCGGCGTCCGGAGTCACGGTGGTGGACGTGCCCGGCGTCACCGGTCTCCGTCTCGACGGCCCGGTCTACGTGCACGTGGACGTCGACGTGGTGGACCCGGCGTGCATGCCGGCCGTCAACTACCCGGCCCCCGACGGCCCGATGCTGTGGGACACCCGCGACGCACTGCAGCACCTGGCGGACACCGCCGAGGTGGTGGCGTTCTCGGTGTCGTCGTGGAACCCGGCCCTCCCCGATGCCTTGCGGGCGGCCGCCGCCACCCTGTCGCTGGCGGAGCCGTTCGGGGCGTGAGCCGCTAGGACCGTGGGATCCGCTCCAGGGCGGCCGTCAGGTCCTGGTTGCCGACCGTGATCGCGGTCGGGTCCCTCCGCAAGGTCCCGAGCGCCGCCTCGCGCAGCAGGCCCGTGAGGTCGGCGAACGACAACCCCGCGGTGCGCGCCGCCAGGTCGTCCAGGTCCACGTCGTCGGCGAACGGGACGTCGGAGATGCCGAGCAGGGCGCGCCGTGCCGACTGTTCGGGCAGGCCCAGTTCGAGGTGGGTCTCGAAGCGCCCCGAGCGGAGCAGCGCCGGGTCGATGAGGTCCTTGCGGTTGGTGGCGCCGATCACCACCACGTCGCCCCGCTCGCCGACGCCGTCCATCTCGGTGAGCAGCGCGGCCACCACTGAGTCGGTGACCGAGGTGGTGGACCGGCCCCGCACCGGGGCCAGTGCATCCAACTCGTCGAAGAAGAGGATGGAGGGTGCCACCGAGCGGGCCCTGGCGAACACCTCGCGGACGGCCCGCTCCGACTCGCCCACGAACTTGTCGAGCAGTTCGGCGCCCTTGACGGCGAAGAACGCCGCCCCCGACTCGTGGGCCAGCGCCCGTACCACGAACGTCTTGCCGGTGCCGGGCGGCCCGTACAGGAGCAGGCCGCGCGGCGGGTCGATGCCCATGCGATGGAAGCGCGCCGGGTCGGTGATCGGCCAGATCACCGCCTCGGTGAGCCGCTGCTTGACCTCATCGAGGTTGGCGACGCGGTCGAAGCCGTAGGTGGGCATCTCCCCTGTGGGGACCGAGCCCAGCGAAGGCGTGGTGGCGGCGACGCTCTCGAGCAGGTCGGCGGTGTCGAGGGGGTCGCCGCTGCGGGCGACGGTGGCGCTCGCGTTGACGACCGCCGAGATGATGTCGGCGCCCGAGTAGCCGGCGGTGCCCGCCGCCAGTGCAGCGAAGTCGATCTCGTCGGTGGGCACCCTGCCGAGGGCCGCTTCGAAGAGCAGGCGGCGCCGTTCCAGGTCGGGCGGCGGGATGGCCAGGGCCTTGGGCAGCAGCTGCGATCCCGAGAGGGAGTCGTCGAGCCCGGCGACGGACGAGATGCCCAGCACGCAGGCCAGCCCGGCGCGCTCGGAGACGGCATCGAGGAACCAGCGCAGGATCGCGGCCACCTGCGTGCGGAACATGCCCTCGTCGCCGGCCACGGCGTCGAGGCGGTCGACGAACAGCACGGCCGGCGTGGCGGTGGTCTTGACCGCCTTCTCCAGGAGGTCGATGAGCCGCTCCGGCTTGAACACCAGCTCCAGGGAGATCTCCTGCACCGCCGTGCCTGCCCTGGCGGCGGCGGCCGAGACCAGCTCGCTCTTGCCGCACCCTGCCGGCCCCTCGAGCAGCACCCCGGCCACCCGGGGCAGCCCCCAGGCGGTGGGGAGGTCCTCGGGCGAGGTGAGCAGGCGCAGCCAGCCGGTCAGCGTGTCGAGCTCCTCGTCCAGCCCGGCGAGCAGCGCCTGGGCCGTGGTCGGCGCCTCCCCGGTGATGCGGCCGGCGGGGTGACCGACCAGCGCCGCTTCGCGCTCCCCGGTCCCGTCGGGGTCCGGGCCGGCGACCACGGTGGCGTTGCCGACGAGTCCGGCACCGCCGGGCTCGACCCCGGCGACCGTGAGCGCCGCCGGCTCCTCGGGCCCGTCGTGGCCGCCGTACCCCGGAGCGATGTCCACCCGGTCCCCGGTGGTGACGGCGTGCCCCTGCAGCGCCCTGGCCAGGTGGCGGGGCTCGAGCCCGGCATCACCGTCGAGGACCACGCGCCTGGCCTGGGGCAGGTTGGCCCTCTTCACGTCGGCGGTGGCGCCGGCGGTGAGGCCGGAGTTGGCGAGCGCCCTGGGGTTGAGGGCGAGGGTGGTGGGGGATGCCACCTCGCCGGGGCGCACGATCAGGTGGGTGCGGCCGATACGGACCGCCCCGCCGCCGGGGAGGCCCATGGCGGCCAGGATCGTGGCGTCGGCGCGGGCCACGGCGTCGGTGCCGGTGCGGATGGTGAAACGCATCGTGGGGGAGCGTAGCGGTGGGCGTTCAGCCCCCCGCCACCAGCACGACGGGCTGCGGGTCGTCGGTGCCGGTGAAGCCGGAGGCGACCCTGGCGGAGGCGGTGGCGGCGGCGGCGACCCCCACGAACCGGCGCCCGTCGACCACCTCGGTGAGCTCCAGCCAGCGCCCGTTGAACGAGAAGGCGACGGGGCGGCGATCGCCGGCGTCGCCCGCGGGGGCGGTGAGGTCGGCGGCCAGGTCGCCCCCGGTGCCGCGCAGGTGGCCGAACACGGTGTCCTGGTCGGCGCGCAGCACCCACGCCGTCCCGTCGGTGGAGGTCCACAGCGTGAAGGCGGCGTCGTCGGAAGGGTCGGCGAGCACGGCGACGTAGCCGGACGACGACGCCACCAGGCCGGTGAGGGCGGTGCGCCCGTCGAAGGGGTCGGCGACCGGCTCCCACGACCGCCCGTCGGCCGACACCCAGAGCAGGGCGGGTGCGCCGGCCGCCCCCTCGTCGGTGGCTGCGACGACGAACCCGGCGGGTCCCGCCGCGGCCTGGGCGGTGCGCAAGCCTTCGGGGAACGGAGCGACGGCGACGGCGGTGCCGTCGGTGCCTGCGAGCCACAGGACGGGGCGGCCGGCCGCGGCGTCGTGCCCGCACACCAGGATCGTCCCGCCGGCCGCGGCGATGCCCGCCGAGTGCAGTTCGGGGGCGGCGCCGCCGTCCCAGGGCAGGGCGATGCGCTCCCAGGTGCGGCCGTCGGCGGAGTACTCCACGGCCGGGTCGCCGTCCCAGACCCCTGCGGCGGCGTACCCGCCGTCCCACGCGGTCAGCCCGAACCCGGCGGTGGCGACCGTGCCGAACGGCGCTCCCGGGTCCCAGGTACGTCCGTCAGCCGAGTGGTAGGGGGCCATCTCCAGTGCGACGTCCCGGTCCTCGAGGGCGCCGGGCTCCAGCGGGCCCCCGATGCCGACGAAGCCGCCGGGGCCGGCGGCCAGCCGCCACAGTGCGACCTCGCCGCCGGTGTCGGCGGCGCCGTAGCCGGGTGACTCGTATAGGCCGGCGCCGCACGCCGCGGTGAGCAGGGCGAGGGCGGAGAGGAGGGCGGCGCGCCGCATGCCGGGCATGGTAGGTGGGCGCCCCGGTCAGACGGCCACCGATTGGAGCGCCTGCACCGGGCGGCGCGGCTCGGCGATCACGCCTCCCGCCTCCAGCAGCCGCACCCGTCCGGAGGTGAGCCAGCGCCACACCAGGTGGGCCTCCTCGGCGTCGCCGAGGTCGGCGGGGAGCGGCGGCGGATCCGGCTCGGGCGCCGAGATGCGCAGCAGCGGGGGGTGGCTGCCGTCTGCCCAGGCGGCCACCAGCCGGCCCCGTTCGATGAGTGCTGCGGAGGCGCCGTCGTCCTCGGCGGCGTGGATGGTCCCGGCCCGCTGCAGCGTCTGCCACGCCCGGCGCCGCTCCAGGCTCCTGGCAAGGGCGCGATGACGGTCGCGCACCCAGGCTGCCTCCTCGAAGCGCTCGGTGGCCGCCAGGGACGCGATCCGCTGGGCGAGCGGGCCGAGCAGCAGGTCGGGCTCCGCGGAGACTCCGGCGACGATCCGCTCCACCACTTCGGCGTAGTCGCCTTCGGGCAGTGTGCCGTCGCAGGGGCACATCGCCACCCCGAGCTGGGCGGGAGCGCACGCCGCTTCCCGGGAGCCGGGCCTGCCGGTGCAGCGCCGCACCGGCACGGCGTCCCACAGCGCCTCCACCACCGGACGGGCGGCGGCGGCGCCGCGGAACGGCCCGAACAGCAGCGTGCCGGGCCCATTCGGCTTGCGCACCACCGAGAGCCGGGGGAAGGCCTCGTCGGTCAGCTTGATCCAGTGCGGGGCCTTGCCGGGCCGGGAGCGGCGGTTGTGGCGGGGCCGGTTTGCGATGATGAGCCGCACCTCGGCGACCTCGGCCTCGAGCTCGGTCGCGCACACCCGGTGCTCGATGTGGTCGAGCTCGCGCAGCATGGTCTCGATCTTGCGGCGGGTGTCGCCGTAGAAGTAGGACCGGACCCGGGTGCGGAGATTCTTCGCCTTGCCGACGTAGAAGACCTCGCCGTTGCGGTCGCGGAACAGGTACACCCCGGGCTTGCGGGGGAGGCCGTCGGTGAGGGCGATCTTGCCGTAGTGGGCCGAGCCCCGGGCCGTCGGGAGCGCCAGCAGGTCCTCGAGGTGGGTCACCCCGAGGGTCCCGGCGATCTCCAGCAGCCCCCACAGCACGTCGGCGGTGGCCCTGGCGTCCTCCAGGGCGCGGTGGTTGGGGACGGTGCGGGCCCGGAAGTGGGCGGCGAGCGTGCCCAGCTTCAGGTTCCGCACGTCCTTGCGCACCAGCCGGCGCGCCAGGCCGGCGGTGTCCACCGACCGGTTGGGGAGGCGCCCGTACCCGAGCCGCTCGGCGGCGGCGTTCAGGAACGAGAGGTCGAAGCGCACGTTGTGGCCGACGATGACGGCGTCGCCGATGAACTCGAGGAACGTGGGGAGCGCCTCGTCGATGCGAGGGGCCTCCACCACCATGGCCTGGGTGATGCCGGTGAGCACCGTGATGAAGGGCGGGATGGGGGCGCCGGGGTTCACGAGCGTCTGGAACGTGCCGGTGAGGGCGCCCCCCTGGTAGCGAACCGCCCCGATCTCGGTGATCTCGCACGAGGCAGCCGACCCGCCTGTGGTCTCCAGGTCGAGGATGCAGAACGGGACGTCGATGAGCGGGGCGCCGAGGTCGTCGAAGGTCTGCTGCCGGGGGAGTGCCACGCCCGGAGCCTAGAGCGAACAGGTGTTCGATGCGAGGAGGTTGGGCCCGCACTAGGCGGAAGTGTGTAGTAGTGTGAACCTATGACTACTGGGGCGCTGCAGCAGGAACCCCTCACCGGGAGCTCCCGGCTGCAGCGGTTGCGGCATTCGCCGGTCGCGTTCGTGTTCCTGGTGGCCCCGGCGCTCGGCGAGTTGCTCTCCTCGTCGTCGCCACTGCCGTGGTTCCTGGCGGGGTGGCTCCCGCTCGCCACCCTGTACGGGTGCGGGGCCCTGCTCATCCGGGAGGCGTCGGTGCGTTGGGGAACCGGGTGGACGGCGATCGTCCTGCTCGGGATGGCCTACGGCATCTACGAGGAGGGCCTCGTGGTGCGGTCGTTCTTCGACCCCGCCTGGGGGGACCTCGGCGCCCTGGCCGTGTACGGCAGGGCGGCGGGCGTCAACTGGCTGTGGGCGGAACTGCTCACCCTCTTCCACGCCGCGGTGCCGGTGGCCGCCACGCTGGTGCTCGCCGAGGTGGCGTTCCCCGCCGCCAAGGGGAGGCCCTGGCTCGGCCGGCGCGGCCTGCTGTGGTGTGCGGCCGGCGTGGGCGTCTGGCTGCCGATCGGCACCGTCGGCCTGATGGACGCCGCCGGCGTGCACCTCGCGGCGGCGGCCGCCGCCGTGGCGGTCCTGGTGCTGGCGTCACGGCGTGCCCGGTCGCCGCTGCTGGCTCCCCGGGCGGTTCGGGTGCCCCGCCCGAGATGGTTCTTCGGCGCGGGGCTGGTGGGGACGACGGTGCTGTTCCTGGGCATCTACGGCCCGGCCGAGGCGCACCTGGAGGAGACCGGCACGGTCGCACCGGCGTGGCTGACGGGGCTGGCGGTGGCCGCCGGGGTGGCGCTGGTGGGATGGTGGGTGGTCCGGAGGTCCGGCGCCGGAGGCTCGTGGGACGACCGGCACCGCACCGCGCTGGTGGGAGGGGCCCTGACGCCGATGGCGGTGCTGAGCGGGTTCGGCGGCGGGCCCCTGGGCCCGGTGGTGGGCGCCGGGGCGCTCGCCGGCCTCTGGTGGGCTCATCGCACGGCCCGCCGCCGCTACGTGGAAGGGGTCGCGGTATGACCGGCACGGTCCCCAAGTTCCGCAAGGAGCTCCACAGCGGCACCGTCGCCCTGGTGCTGCTGGCGCTGCTGGAGCGGTCCGACGGCGACATGTACGGGTACCGCATCGCCAAGCTCCTCGAGGAGGCAGGCGGCCTGCCGGTGAAGCAGGGCACGCTGTACCCGGTGCTCCGCTCGCTGGAGGCGCAGGGACTGCTGGAGAGCGGGATCGTCCCCTCGGAGAGCGGCCCGCCCCGCAAGGAGTACGCCATCACGCAGGCCGGTCGGGAGGCGCTGGCCCAGTGGACGGCCGTGTGGGTGGAGACGAGGGATTTCGTGGACGGATGGCTGGAGGACGATCGTGGCTGACCCCATCGAGACCTACCTGGACGCGCTGCGGGATGCGATGGCGGGGGCCGACCCCGCACTGGTGCACGACGCCGTCTACGACGCCGGGGAGTACCTGCGCAGCGCTGCCGACGCCGACGGCCGGCCCCGGGACGAGGCGGTGGCCGCCGCCGTCGCCGGGTACGGCGCACCGGAGGAGATCGCCGAGGCGTACCTTGAGTTGGAGGGCACCGTGGCCGCCGCCCTGCGCGCCCCGGCGCGTCCCCGGCCCTCCGGCGTCCTCGCCCGGTTCTTCGGTGTCCTGGGCGGTGCCCGGGAGTGGGCGGCGCTCGCCTACCTGCTGACGGCGGCCGCCACCGGGTTCGCCTACTTCTTCCTCACCGTCGGGGGCGCCGCGGTCACCGCAGGGCTGGCGATCTTCGTCGTCGGCATCCCCTTCGCCCTGCTGTACCTGGGCACCACCCGTGCCGTGTCGCTGGTGGAGGGCCGCATCGTCGAGGCGCTGCTGGGGGAGCGGATGCCCCGCCGGCCCGTCCTCGACCCGCCCGAGGAGGGATGGCTGGGGAGGTTCAAGCACTGGTTCACCAGCCGCCGCACCTGGACGACACTGGTGTACCTCGCAGCCCAGTTGCCGCTCGGCGCCGCCTACCTGGCCGTGTTCGGGGGCGGGCTGCTCCTCTCGCTCTGGATGATCGTGGGCCCGCTGGTGCAACTGGCCGGCGACGACGTGCCGTTCCTGCGGGACGGCACCACCGAGGTGTTCCTCACCGGGGGCGTCATCCCATTCGTGATGCTGGTGGGCGTGGTGGCCGTGCCCACGCTGTTCCGGCTGGCCCGGGTGGTCGGCGGGTGGCATGCCCGCTACGCCAAGTGGATGCTGGTCGGGTCCCTGCGCACCGGCCGCGAGGCCTGATCAAGCGGCGGACGGCAGGCCCCCCGACCACGGCTGCGGAGCCGTCACGCCGCCCCGGCCCGCTGCCGGACCGCCTCGAACAGCAGGATGCCGGCCGACATGGCGGCGTTGAGGCTGTCCACCGAGCCCGGCATGGGGATGACCACCCGCCGGTCGGCGCCGTGGAGCCAGGCGTCGGTGAGGCCGTACTGCTCGCTCCCCACCACGAGGGCGGCGGGGCCGGTGAGGTCGGCCTCGTAGTGGGGGACGGCTCCGGCCGGCGTGGCGGCGAAGGAGGCCACCCTCTGCTCCCGGAGCCAGGCGATCGTGTGGTCGGTGGGGGCGACGGCCAGCGGCACCCGGAACAGGGTGCCGAGCGAGGCCCGCACGACGTTGGGGTTGAACGGGTCGGTGGCCGGATCGCAGACGATCACCGCATCGGCGCCGGCCGCCTCTGCGGTGCGGAGCATGGTGCCGAGGTTGCCGGGCTTCTCGATCGACTCGGCCACCAGGAGCAGCGGGCGTGCGCCGGGGTCGAGGCGGTCGAGGCCGGTGGGGAACTGGCGGGCGACGCCCAGCAGGCCCTCCGGCCGATCCCGGTACGACGCCTTGCGGAACGGCGCCTCGGCCACCTCGACGATCTCGGCCCCGGCGGCCCTGCAGGCCTCCAGCAGCGCGGGCTCGTTCTCGCCGAGCCACAGGCCGGGGCAGTGGTAGGCCTCGGTGATCTCGATGCCGGCGGCCACCGCGCGCTGCAGCTCCCGGTAGCCCTCGACGAGGAAGGCACCGGTGCGGTCGCGCTCCCGCCGGCTCCGGAGCCGCACCAGGCGCTTGATCCGGTCGTTGGTGAGACTGGTGATCGGCTCGGAGGGGCTCACCAGCCGCTCCCGCCGCCCCCGCCGCCGCTGAAGCCGCCCCCGCCGCCGAACCCGCCGAAAGAGGTGCCGCCGCCGCTGCCCCAGGACGACCCGCCCCACGACGACCCGCTGCTCCCGAAGCCCCCGCCGCCGCCGAAGCCGCCCCACCACGAGCCCCGGTCCTTGCTCCACGAAGTGTCCCGGTACACCGGCTCCCAGCCGTAGGCGTCGCCGGTGCCCTTGGTGATGACCCAGTGGTAGTAGAAGAACGTGAACGGGTCGAACGAGCCGTACGACGCGGGGATGGGGTCGCCGGTCCACGAGTCGGTCTGGCGGCTGGTGCCCTCGTGGGCCAGCTCGGGGGCGAAGCGGTCGGCGTCGTCGATCTCGGAGCGGGCGAGCGCCTGGCGCTGGGCGGCGTAGGCGAGGGCGAAGGCACGCGGCCCGCGGCGGTCGCTGGCGCCGAACGCCGCAGCCACGTCGGCGTAGGACCCCTGCAGCCCGAGCTCGGCCAGGGCGGCGCGTGCCTCCAGCCAGCGGCGCATCGCCTGGGCCGGCTCGAGGGAGATGGCCAGGATCCCGGCGACGGTGGGCAGCGTGTCGCCATCGAGGTGGCCGGCCAGCTCGTCGGCCAGCTCCTGGTACACCTCGGGGCCGTCGTCCCGCCGCCGCAGCAGTGCGGCGGTGATCGACACCGGCAGGGAGAGGCGCTTCGCCGCCTTGCGGATACGGCGGATCTCGTCGGGGTCCCGCAGGCCGGCGAGGGCGTACTCGACCGCCTCCGCCGGCTCGCTGCCCGCGTCGCGGCGGCGCCGGTAGGTGTCGGCGAACTCCGCCACGTTGCCCTCGTCGCGGTTCATGAGCAGCAGGGCGGCGATGGCCGGCAGCTGCAGGCCGTCGGCCTCCAGATCGCCTCCCCGGGACTCGAGATCGGTGCGGAGGTGCTCGTAGCGCTCGATGGCGGCGTCCGGGTCGTCGTCCAGGTCGGCGAGGGCGGCGGCCACGGCGGGGCGGGTGGTCGCATCCGGCAGCCGGTCGTAGAGGGCCTGGAGGCGCTCGGTCTTGGCCGCGGCCGCCCGGTAGGCGGTCTCCATCTCGGCGACCGCCTCGCTCAGGGTCGCCGATGCGTCGAGGGCGGGGGCGGCACGATCGAGCCTGCGCCCGAGGTCGGTGACCAGCACCGCCCCGATGCCGGTGTCGGTGAGTGCGTCGGCGATCACCGCTCCGGCGCGGCGCCTGGCGCCTGCGATGCGGTGGGGTCGGAGCGAGTTGACCAGCCGCCGGACGTGGTCGAGTGCGACGCCGAAGCCGTCCTCGTCCTTCGGGCCCACCTCGAGGGCGTCCCGGGCGGCCTGCTGCACCGCGTCCTCGAGCATGCCGCGCTCGTCGGCGGCCGCCAGCTCCAGGGGGACCGCTGTCTCCCGGAGCAGCCGGTCGCGCTCGAGCACGTCGAGCGCTCCGGCGCCCCACAACGCGCGGAGCGCCTCCTCGTCGGCGGCGGCATGCCGGTCGGCGAGGCCGCGGAGGACGGCCAGGCCGCGGGCCGCCTCCATCTCCTGGGAGGGGGGCGGGGCCGGGAGGGCGTAGTCGGCGGCCAGCGGGAGCTCGTGGCCGCCGGGCTCGAGGCGCTCCAGCTGGGCGTCCACGAGCTGGGTGCGGCGGCGGCGGATGCGGTCGCGCCGGGAGGTGCGCCCCCGGTTGACCAGCCAGGCGCCGCCGCCCACCAGGGCGACGCCGAGGACGATCGTGCCGACGCCGGGGCCGGACGGCGACGGCTCGCCCCCGGGGTCCACGGTGGGCACCGGCGCGGCGCCGCCTGCGAGGAGGGCATCGAGGCTGCCCAGGATGGCGGAGATCCCCCCGTCGTAGTCGCCGGCCCCGAAGAACGAGTTGCCGGCGGCGGCGACGTCGTCGAGCCCGCCGAGGGTGAGCCCGCTGCCGGTGACGATCTCGGTGCGGCGCTCGCCGATGGCCACCAGGACGACGATGCCGTCGTTGGCGGCGGCGTCGCCGACCCCCCAGGTGTTGCCCAGGCCCTCGGCGAACTCCCGCGGCGACAGCGACCCGCTGCTCCCGATCACCACCACCGCGATCTCGTGGCCGTGGGCGGCGACCACCCGTCCGACGGCCGCTTCGAGGGCGGCGTCGTCGGCCACGACGCCGGCGGTGTCGGTGACCCAGCCCTCGCAGGCCACGCCCTCGAACTCGGGGCAGGTGGGGCCCTCCTGGGCACCCGCCGGCAGGGGGAGGGCGAGGACGGCGAGGACGGCGAGGAGCGCGAGTCGTCTGGTCATCGAGGCCAGCCTACGTGCCGGAGAAGGACTCCACGGACACGGTGTGGCGTTCGAGGGCGGCCGGGTCGGGGGCGGCGCCGGCACCCGGAACCTCCGGCAGGGCGAGGTGGCCGTCCACCATCAGCCACGGCACGGCGGTCAGGTCGTCGGCGTAGTGCCGGGAGGACGGCGGCAGGTCGGCCGGCAGCGTCATCCCCGGCAGCGAAGCCAGCGCCAGCGCGGCCGCCTTGCCCACCCCGCTCTCCAGCATCCCGCCGCACCACACCGGCACCCCTGCGGCGACCGCAACGTCGTGGGCGGCGGCTGCGGCGGCGAGCCCGCCCATCCGGGCCGGCTTCAGGTTGAGGGCTCCGGCCGCCCCGGCGGCGAGGGCCCGCACCGCGTCCTCCGGTGAGGCGATGGACTCGTCGAGGCACACCGGGGTGTCGATGGCGGCGGCGAGCCGGGCGTGGGCGCCCAGGTCGCCTGCGGCGAAGGGTTGCTCGATGAACGACAGGCCGAAGCGATCGAGCGCCGCCGCCTCGGCGGGGTCGGCGGGGTCGAACGTGCCGTTGGCGTCCACCGCCAGGTCGTGGTGGGGCAGCGCGTCGCGGACCGCCCGGACGCGGTCGACGCTGCGGCCGGGGGCCACCTTCAGCTTGATGCGGCGGTAGCCCTCGGCGGCGAGGGCCTCGGCTGCGGCAGGCAGGCCGGGGAGCGCGATGCCGAGGCCCAGCACGGCACCGACGGCGACGCGGGGGCGGGAGCCTCCCAGGTGGCGCCACAGGGGCCGTCCGGCCGCCGCCGCCGCCAGGTCGGCGCGAGCGGCCTCGAGGGCGTGGCGGGCGGACGGGGGGCCGCCGCCTGCCGCGGCTCCGCCGGCCGCGAGGGAGGAGCGCAGCCATGCACGGCACTCCTCGAGCGTCTCGCGGCTGTACCCGGGGATCGGCCCGCACTCGCCCCATCCCTCGGCTCCTCGTGCCGTGAGGCGGAGGAGCAGGACCCGGTGGTCGCGCACCTCGGACGCGCCGCTGCGATGGGGACGGCGGAGCGGGAGGACGGCCTCGACCAGGAGCGCATCTGCAGGCGGGGTCGGGGAGGTCATCGACGCCGATGGTACCGGTGGTGCGGCGGCGCCCCGGGTGAGTGCGCCGGCGCCCCGGGTGAGTGCGCCGGCCGGGTCCCGGCGATACCCTGGCGGCCGACACGAGGAGGAGCAGTGACGACACGATCCCGATGGGTGCCGATCGCGGCGGTGCTGGCGCTGGCACTGGCAGTGGTGGCATGCGGAGACGAGGGCAGCGTCCTGGGCGCCGGCTCCTCGACCACGTCCACCGAGGCGGCGGCGACGGCGCCGACGACCACCGAGGCGACCACGTCCACCGAGACCACGGCGACGACCGCCGCACCGACCACGACGACGACGGTGCCGCCGACGACCACCACCAGCACGACGACCACCACCACGACCACCGTGCCCGGCCCTGCGTTCGAGTTCCGGGTGGACGGCCTGGGCATCGCGGACTTCGGGGGCACTCCCTCCGACGTGGTGGATGCGGTACGGGCACGCCTGGGATTCAACGAGACCGCCGACAGCGGGTGGGGTCCCGCCTGGGGCTCCTACGGCGCCTGTCCCGGCACCGAGTATCGCCAGGTCGAGTTCCAGGGCCTGGTGCTGCAGTTCACCGACGCCGACCTGTTCCAACCGGCCGGCACCCGGCACTTCTTCGCATGGTCGTACGATGGGACCCCGGCGGGCATCGCCCCCGCCGGCATCGATGTCGGTACGACGGTGGCCGACCTGCAGGCCCTGTACCCGACGGTGGTGCTGGCCTACGACGACCTCTACTTCGGCGACGTGTTCCGGGTGGACCCCGGTGTGAACGGCCAGCAGTTGTGGGGGATGCTCACCGGGCCCGACCCCGGCGACACGGTGACGTACCTCACCGGCGGCTACGGCTGCGGCGAGTAGGGGATCAGACGACGCGACGGCGCCCGGGGCGGGAGCCCCGGGCGCCGCTGCGTGTGGGTGCGATCAGCCCGCGGACGCGGCCAGGTCGCTGATGGAGTCGATGCCGTAGGAGGCGGCGACCTCGGCGGTCACCACCAGCGCGTTCTTGTCCTCTGCGGGAGCGGAGGCCAGCACCGAGATGCCGAGCCCCCCGTAGGCGATCGAGATGGCCTCGTGCACGGTGGCCGTGTCGCCCTCCGGGGAGACCCCCAGGAAGTTGGCGAGTGTGCCGGCGTACTCGGGCACGAAGTCGATCTCGCCGGACTCGAGGGCCGGCTTGACGATCTCGCGGCTGCCGAGGTTCAACTTCCGTTCCACCGCGTAGCCGGCGCCCTCCATGGCCTGGGCGTAGACCTCGGCGAGGATCTCGCTCTCGCCGAAGTTGAACGACGACACGACGATCGGGTCGTTGCCCATGCCCTCGGCGGGGGCCATGGTCTCGTACCCGTGCTCGGTGAGCCACCGGGCGGCGATCGCTGCAGGGTCGTCTCCGTCGACGCTCTGCTGGCGGTTCAACTCGGTGAGCCCGGCGGTGTCGATCTGTGCGCTGACACCGTCGATCAGCGCCACGAAGTCGGCGCCGAGGGCATCCACGACGTCGGTGCGGACCACCGGCGTGATGTTCTCCACCGGGTTGAGGCCGATGTCGTCGTCGAGCAGCACCCAGCCGTTCACGGCGATCAGCGGGTTGGTGCTGAACAGCAGCGCCACATCGATCTCGCCGCCCTCGAGGGCCGTGCTGGTGAGCGGGCCGCCCGAGTCGAGGGCCTTGAAGTCGGCGAACTCGATGCCGGCTTCGTTGAGGCCGATCATGCACGAGGGCCGGGTCGGGCACTCCGGCGGGCCGCCGAAGACCAGGTTGGACGCCACGGTGGCGTCGTTCGCACCTTCACCCGGCCCATCGTCGCCGCACGCTGCAGCCAGCAGCGCGAACGCCAGAAGGGCCGCCCCGAAGGCGCGCCAGCGGATGTTCCGCATGGGTATCAACTCCTCACGATTGCAGTCTGGTCAACCTAACAACGTCGGGCGGCGGGGGATGATTCCGGCGGCGCACCGGCCGCCCCGGTCACCCGGCCGTCGCGGCAGCGCGATCCCCCGCGCCGGCGATGCCGCGGGGGATCGCCCACCGCTCGCCGAACGCGAAGAGCGCCTCGGTGGCCACGGCCAGCAGCGCCACCAGGACGGCGCCTGCGAACACCTGGACGTCGTCCTGCTGCGCGAACCCGTCGATGATGAAGCGGCCGAGGCCTCCCCACGCCACCAGCGCCCCCAGCGTGGCCGTGGCCACCACCTGCACCGAGGCCACCCGCATCGCGGCGTAGACGACCGGCATCGCCATCGGCACTTCGATGCTCCGCAGGATCTGCCGCTCGGTGAGGCCCATGCCCCTGGCGGCCTCGACCGTGCCCGGGTCGACGTCGCGCACCGCAGTGAACCCGTTGGCGAAGATGGGCGGCACGGCGAGGGCGAGCAGGGCGACGAAGGTGGGCCAGAAGCCGAGGCCGCTCGAGATGGGGGAGAACTCCCACCCGAAGAGGTCGATGCCCCTGGCCAGCTCGATCGTGAAGGGCAGCGCCAGGGCGAGGATGCCGAACGACGGGATCGCCCGCCCCAGATTGACCACCGTGACCACCAGTCCGCCGCCCCGATTGCGGTGCCCCAGCGCCAGGGCGGGCGGCAGGGCCACGGCGAGGGCGACGGCCATCGTGAACGCCGACAACTGGACGTGCTCGAAGACCCGGTTCAGGATGCCCGACTCGCCCCACCAGTTGGCGGCGGTGCCGAACCACGAGGCCACGTCGCCGAGGAAGCTCATCCCGCCCCCCTCCGGCGCGCCCACGGGGTGAGCGCCCGTTCGCCGCCCGCCAGCAGGAGGTCGATGATCACCGCCAGCAGCACCGAGAGGGCCACGCCGACGATGATCTGGGTCCAGAAGAACGAGTTCAGGCCGCGCAGGATGAAGAAGCCGAGGCCGCCCTGGCCGATGATGGAGGTCACCGTCACCAGGCCGATCACGGTGACGGCGGCGATGCGGATGCCGGCCACGATCACCGGCATCGCCAGCGGCAACTCGATCTCGAAGAACAGCCTGCGTCGGGTGTAGCCCATCCCCACCGCCGCCTCTCGCACCTCGGGGGAGACGCCGTCGATGCCGGCGACGATGTTGCGGATGAGGATCAGCAGCGTGTACGACACGAGGCCGATCTCGGCGGTGAGCGTGCTGAGGCCGGTGAACGGCACCAGCAGGGCGAACAGCGCCAGGCTGGGGATGGTGTACAGGATGCCGGTCACCCAGGTGATGGGCGCGTAGGTGCGGCGCCACCGCAGCGCCACCAGCGACAGGCCCATCGCGATCACGAGCCCGATGCCGATGGCGATGGCCGTCAGCGTCAGGTGCTCCACCACCCGGTCCCAGATGGCGCCCAGGTTGCGGCCCACCCAGTCCCAGCGGAAGAAGGGCCCGGCGGCCTGGGCGGTGATCACTGGACGATCTCCCTGCTGATCTCCTCGATCGTGAGCATGCCGAGGTAGCGGGCGCCGTCGAACACCGGGGCCACCCGGCTGTGGCTGGTGATGACGGCGTCCAGGGCGTCACGGAGCGAGTCGTCGGGGCCGAGCGCCGTTGCGAACGGGCGCGGCTCCAGGTCGGCGGGGGCGGCGCCGCCGTCCAGGTCGGAACCGGCTGCCCAGCCCACCACGAGGCCGCCGCGGCGGATGCCGAACCAGTCCAGGCCGTGCTGCGCCATGGCGGCACCGGCCTCGGCGGCGGTGGCGGCCGCATCCACGATCGGCCCCTCCACCAGCGTGGCGTCCCGCACCGCGATCAGCGACAGCCGCTTGATGCCCCGATCGGAGCCGAGGAACCCCTCGACGAAGGCATCGGCGGGGGAGCGGAGGATCTCCGCAGGGGGGGCGTACTGCTCGAGCACACCGCCCACGTTGAGGATCGCCACCCGGTCGCCCAGTTTGATGGCCTCGTCGACGTCGTGGGTCACCAGCACGATCGTCTTGCGGAGCCGGGCCTGCAGGTCCAACAGCTCGTCCTGGAGGCGGGCCCTGACGATGGGGTCCACCGCCCCGAACGGCTCGTCCATCAGCAGCACGGGCGGGTCGGCCGCCAGCGCGCGCGCCACCCCCACCCGCTGCCGCTGGCCGCCGGACAGCTCCGACGGGTAGCGGTCCCGCATCGCAGGGTCGAGGTCGGCCAGGTCGATCAACTCGTCGATGCGCGCCTCGATCCGGGGGCGCTCCCACCCGAGCAGGCGGGGCACGGTGGCGATGTTGTCGGCGATGGTGCGGTGCGGGAACAGGCCGATCTGCTGGATGACGTAGCCGATGCTGCGGCGCAGCTCCGGGGCCGGCACCGCCGTCACGTCGGCCCCGGCGACCGTGATCGTGCCGGACGTGGGCTCGATGAGCCGGTTGATCATCTTGAGGGTGGTGGTCTTGCCGCACCCCGACGGCCCCACCAGCACCACCACCTCGCCCTCGGCCACCTCCAGGGTGAGCCGGTCCACCGCCGGGTGGTCGGTGCCGGGGAACACCTTGGTGACGGCGTCGAGACGGATCATCGGGCTGTCGCTCATGGCCCTCCCGGCCGGGTGGCGCACCTTAGGCGATCCGGCGCGGGGGCTACCCGGGCGGCGGGCCGATGCGCTCCCAGGAGAACGTGCCGTCGGCGCCGGGCTCGCGGCCGAAGTGGCCGTGGTACGAGGTGGGCACGTAGATGGGGCGCCGCAGCCCGAGGTACTCGATGATCCCGTTCGGGGTCAGCGGGTACCCGCGGACGTAGGCCTCGATGTCGGCGTCGTCGGCCCGCGCCGTGCCGAAGGTGTCGAAGGACACCGCCGTGGGGTCGGCCCGCCCGATGGCGTAGGAGAGGCGCACCTCGATCTCGTCGGCGAGGCCGGCCGCCACCGCGTTCTTGGCGACGTGACGGGCCATGTACGAGGCGGAGCGGTCCACCTTGGTCGGGTCCTTCCCGCTGAACGCCCCGCCGCCGTGGCGGCCCCAGCCGCCGTACGTGTCGACGATGATCTTGCGCCCGGTGACGCCGGTGTCGCCCTCGGGCCCTCCGGTGACGAAGCGCCCGGTGGGGTTGACGAGCACCTCCATGCCGTCCCGCCACCACCGTGCACCGAGCACCGGGCGGACGATCTGCTCGGTCACCCGGGCCTTGAACTCGTCGTCCTCGGAGTGCCAGGACTCGTCGTGCTGGGTGGACAGCAGCACCGAGCGGACCCCGACCGGCTCCCTGCCCTCGTACTCCACGGTCACCTGCGACTTGGCGTCGGGGCGCAGGCCTTCGAACTCGCCGCTCACCCGCACCTCCGCCTGGCGGGCGACCAGGCCGTGGGCGAGCATGATCGGCAGCGGCATGAGCGCCTCGGTCTGGCGGGCGGCGTGGCCGAACATCATGCCCTGGTCCCCGGCGCCCCCGGTGTCCACCCCGAGGGCGATGTCGCCGCTCTGCACCTGGAGCCGGTCGAGCACCTCGGCGCCGTCGAGGTCGAACCCCGTCCCGGCGTCGTAGCCGATGTCGGCGATCGTGGAGCGGACGATGCCCTCGAGGTGGGGGCCGATGGCGTGGCCGGAGCGGATCTCGCCTGCGACGACGACGGTGGTCCCGGTCACGAGGATCTCGCAGGCCACCCGGGCGCACGGATCGTGCTCCAGCATGTGGTCGAGCACCGCATCGGCGATGCGATCGGCCACCTTGTCGGGGTGGCCCATCGAGACCGATTCGGAGGTGAAGAGATGGCGCGTCACGTCGGGGCCGGCTCCCTGCGGTCGATCGGGCCACGATACCCGGGCCGGGGACGCTCCCCGAACATCCCCCGTCACCCGGCGTAGAGGGCCACCGCCACGGAGGTGGCGAGGTTCAGGCTCGACACGCCGGGCCGCATCGGGATGGCGACCACGAGGTCGGCCGCCTCCCGCACGCCGGCCGAGAGGCCGTGCCGTTCCGAGCCGAACGCCAGCACCGCGTCGGGCGGCAGCGGCGCCGACCCGAGCGGCTCGCCGGCGGGGTCGAAGGCCGCCAGGAGCCGTCCCGTGGAGGGCAGGGCGGGGACGGCGGCGACCCCGATCGCGTAGTGGAGGCCGGCGCTGCCCCGGAGCGCGGCCGGGTCCCACGGGTCGCGATCGCCCGTGCTGAGCACGCCGGCGGCGCCGGCCGCTGCCGCCACCCTGATCACCGCCCCGAGGTTGCCGAGGTGGTTCGGCCGATCCAGCAGCACCACCCGTCCGGGACGGGCGAGGACGGCGTCGGCGGAGGTGCGGGGGCGGCGGGCGACCGCGACGGCGGGGGTGGGGACGGGCCGGGCTGCCATCGCCGAGAAGGCCTCCGCCGGGACCTCCGAGGCGGCGGCGACGACCGGCGCCAGGTCGGGTGCCAGGGCGGCCGCCAGGGCGGCGAGCGCCTCCCGGTCGGGGGTGGCGACCATCAGCACGTCGGCGCCGAACCGCACGGCGTGCTTGAGGGCGTGGAAGCCCTCCAGGACGGCGAGGGCGGGATCCCTGCGGGCGGCTGCGACGGCGGCGGGGGTGGCGTCCACGGGGCCATGATGCCGCCCCGGGCCGTCGTGCGCCTACCCGCCCCAGGTCTCGTGGTGGGTGGTCTCGCTCCGGGGCCGTCGCCCTCGCCGCACCGAGGCGGTCGGCTCCTCCGGCAGGGGGTGGCCCACCGTGACCACGCCGAGCACCTCCACGCCGTCGGGGACGCCGAGCAGCGGGGCGATGCCCTCCAGGGCATGGGCGCCCAGGAACCCCGCCCCCAGGCCCTCGTCCACCGCCGCCTGCAGCATCAGCATCAGGGCCGCCCCGCCGTCCACCCACCACCATGGGATCGCCAGCGCGGCCGGGTCCTTGTCCGCCTCGGCGTACCGGGCGCGGTACACGCCGGGCTCCACGCACAGCACCAGGTGGGCCGGCGCCGCCGACAGCCACGGGTCGCGGCCCCGGGCCCTCCACGCCGCTTCGCCCGCGAGGTCGGCGATCCGGGCACGGCGGGTGGGGTCGGTGACCACGACCACCGACACGCCCTGGGCGAATCCCGCCGACGGCCCGCGGTGGGCGGCGGCGGCGATCCGTTGCAGGGCGTCGGGCGGCACCTGCTCGCGGCGGAAGCGGCGCACCATGCGCCGCTTCCGCATCAGGTCCCGGAACTCCATGGCCTACACGTCGTGGATGGCCCGCTCCAGTTCGGTGATCGCCTTCTTGGCGTCCGAGAACAACATCTGGGTGTTGTCCAGGTAGAACAGCGGGTTGTCGATGCCGGCGAAACCGGGCGACAGGCTCCGCTTGATCACCACCACCGAGCGAGCGCTGTCCACGTTGAGGATCGGCATCCCGTAGATCGGGCTGCCGGTGTCGGTGCGGGCCGACGGGTTCACCACGTCGTTGGCGCCCACCACCAGCACCACGTCGGTGCGCTGGAGGAGGGCGTTGGCGGCGTCGATGTCGAGCAGCGCCTCGTAGGGCACGTCCGCCTCGGCGAGGAGCACGTTCATGTGCCCCGGCATCCGTCCCGCGACCGGGTGGATGCCGTAGGCCACCTTGACGCCGCGCTCTTGCAGCGCCTTGTCGAGCTCGCGCATGGCGTGCTGGGCCTGGGCGACGGCGAGGCCGTAGCCCGGCACCACCATCACCTGCTCGGCGTAGGCGAGGGCGATGGCGACGTCGTCGGGCGTGGTCGACCTGGCGCGCTTGTCACCCGTGGCGGCGGCGCCGCCACCACCGCCCGACGAGTCGGCGCTGCCGAACGCACCGAACAGCACGTTGGTGAGCGGCCGGTTCATGGCGACGCACATCAGGTTGGTGAGGATCAGGCCCGAGGCGCCCACGAGGGCGCCGCCGATGATCAGTGCAGGGTTGTTGATCACGAACCCGGTCATCGCGGCTGCGATGCCGGAGAACGAGTTCAACAGCGCGATGACCACCGGCATGTCGGCGCCGCCGATCGGGATGACGAACAGCACGCCCAGCACCAGCGAGATCGCGCCGGCGACCCAGAACGGCAGGCCGTCCTGGGTGACGGCCGTCCACACCGAGAAGCCGACGATGCCGGCCAGGATCAGGCTGTTGACGATCTGCTGCCCCTTGTAGGTGATCGGGGCGCCGCTGATCAGGCCCTGCAGCTTGGCGTAGGCGATGAACGACCCGGTGAAGGTGACGGCGCCGACGATCACCGAGAGGATGACCGTGATCATGGTGTCGAGCGGCATGTCGAGCGGAGCGCCGCCCAGCGCCGGCTTCAGGAACACCGCCCCTGCGACCAGCGCAGAGGCGAGGCCGCCGAAGCCGTTGAAGGCGGCCACCAGTTGCGGCATCTCGGTCATCTTCACCCGGAGGGCGAGGAGGGCGCCGATGCCGCCGCCCACCACGATGCCGAGCACGACCCACTGCCAGTACAGGTCGATGCCCACCCGCAACTCGTCGAACAGCGTGACGACGATCGCCAGCAGCATGCCGAGGGCGCCGATCATGTTGCCCGAGCGGGCGGTGCGGGGCCCCGACAGCCGTTTCAGGCCGATGATGAAGGCGACGGCGGCGGCCAGGTAGAGGATGGCGCGGAGGTTCAGGTTCACGACGCCACCTCCTCACCCTTCTTCTTCGCCGGCTTGCGGAACATCTGCAGCATCCGGTCGGTGACCAGGAAGCCGCCCACCACGTTGATCGTCGCGGCCACCACGGCGGCGACTGCCAGGCCGGTGGCCAGGCCGCCGTCGGCGATCTTGGCCAGCGCCAGCAGGGCGCCGACGATGGTGATGCCGGAGATGGCGTTGGAGCCCGACATCAGCGGCGTGTGCAGCGTCGTCGGGACCTTGGTGATCACCTCGAAGCCGACGAACGACGCCAGCACGAACACGACGATCCCGACCACGAAGGGGTCGAGCCCGCGCGACACGGGGGCGTCGGAGAGGGCTGCGATCAGGGGGATGGGGATCATGAGCTTGCCTCCAGGGCGGCGCGCACCCGCTCGTTGGCGACGGCCCCGTCCTTGGCGACCGCACAGGAGGCGATCTCGTCGTCGGGGTCGAGGACCAGGGCGCCGTCGTCCCCGGTCAGGTAGGTGACGAGTTCCAGCACGTTGCGGGAGTACATCTCGCTGGCGTGCCCGGCCGTCCGGCTGGGCAGGTCGAACGGCCCGGCGACGGTGACGCCGTGGTGGACGATCGTCTCACCCGGCGACGTGACGGCGCAGTTGCCACCGGTGGCGGCGGCGAGGTCGATGATCACCGAGCCCGGCTTCATCGATTCGACCATCTCGGTGGTGATCAGGATCGGTGCGGCCCTGCCCGGCACGGCGGCCGTGGTGATGATCAGGTCGGACTCCGAGACGTGCTTTGCGAGCGACGCCTGCTGCTGTGCCTTGACGTCCTCGGCCACCTCGGCGGCGTACCCACCGGAGCCGGCCTCCTGCTCCTGCAGCGGGCCGCCCACGAACGTGGCGCCGAGCGACTCGATCTGCTCGGCCGCTTCGGGGCGGATGTCGTAGCCGGCGGTCTTGGCGCCCAGACGGCGCACCGTGGCGATGGCCTGGAGGCCGGCGACGCCGGCGCCGAGCACCAGGGCCCTGGCGGGCGGGATGGTGCCGGCGGCGGTCATCATCATCGGCAGGAAGCGGGGGAGCATCGACGCCCCGAGCAGCACCGCCTCGTACCCGGCGGCGGTGGCCTGGGACGACAGGGCGTCCATGGACTGGGCGAGCGTGGTGCGCGGGATCATCTCCATGGAGAGGGCGACCACGCCGGCTTCGGCGAACCGTGCGATCTCCGCAGGCTCCCCGAGGGGGTTGAGGAAGGCGACCACGCCCTTGGTGGGCGCCACGTCGTCGATGGTGACGGGCCCCACGGCGGCGACCAGGTCGGCCTCCGGGGCGGGCCCCTCGAACACGCTCGCCCCCGCTGCGGTGTACGCCTCGTCGTCGAAGCCGGCTGCGGCGCCGGCGCCGGCCGGCAGCACCACGCGGTGGCCGGCTTCTACGAGGCGCGCCACCGTCTTCGGGACGAGTGCGACGCGACGCTCATCCGGGCGCGTCTCGCTGTGGATCCTGATGAGCATGGGGGCAATCTAATGGCGATCGGCGCCCTTCCCGCCGTGACGAACGTCCCGAGGGGCCCCGCAGACGGCCTATCGGCCGCCCACGGCCCACCGCCCGCCGTCCACCAGGGCCGCGGCGGCCTCCGGGCCCCACGACCCGGCCGGGTAGTCGTGGACGGGGAGATCGGCGTCCACCACCGGTGCGTAGACCCGCCACGACTCCTCGACCTCGGAGTCGTGGACGAAGAGCGTCTGATCGCCCTCCACCACGTCGCGCAGCAGGGTGCGGTAGGCGTCGGGGATCTCCCCGAACTCCTCCCCGTAGGCGAAGCGCAGCGGGATGCGCCGCAACCCGCCCGCCTCGCCCGGCGCCTTCACGTCGATGTCGAGGTCGAAGCCCTCGTCGGGCTGCAGGTGCAGGGTGAGCACGTCGGACAGTTGCACGCAGTCGCAGTCGTGGGTGTGGAACAGGCACACCGGCGGGGGCCGGAACCTCACCGTCACCTGGGTGGTCCGCTCGGCCATGGCCTTCCCCGTCCGCAGGTAGAACGGCACGCCCTGCCAGCGCCAGTTGTCGATGCCGAGGCGCAGCGCGGCATACGTGGGGGTGGAGGACCCCGGGGCCACGCCGGGAGACTCCAGGTAGCCGGGGAGGGCGGCTCCTGCGGCCTCGCCCGCCGTGTACCTGCCCAGCACGACGTCCTCCGGCCGGATCGGTGCGATCGCCCGCAGCACCTTGGCCTTCTCGGCGCGGATGGCGTCGGCGTCCATCGACCCCGGCGCCTCCATCGCCACCAGCGTCAGCACCTGCGTCAGGTGGCTCTGGATCATGTCGCGAACCGCTCCTGCGCCGTCGTAGTAGCGGCCCCGCGAGCCGACGCCCAGCGACTCGGCGACGGTGATCTCCACCCTGGCGACGCGGTCGCGGTTCCACGACGCCTCGAACACCGGGTTGGCGAACCGGAACACCAGCAGGTTCTGGACCGTCGCCTTCCCCAGGTAGTGGTCGATCCGGTACACCTGCGGCTCCGAGAACCAGCGGTGCACCACCTCGTTGAGGGCGCAGGCGCTGTCGAGGTCGCGCCCGAAGGGCTTCTCCACGACGAGGCGAGCCCACCCCGGCCCGCCGGCCAGGCCCGCCTCGCCGAGCCCGGTGATCGCATCGGGGAAGACCGGGGGAGGCAGCGCCAGGTAGAGCACCCGGTTGCCGCGCAGGCCGTGGGCCCGATCGAGGTCCTCGATCCGGCCCGCCAGCGCCCCGTAGTCGCCCCCCGCCACCTGCTGGTAGTGCACCCGCTCGGCCGCCCAGGCCGCCGCCTCGGCGGTGTCCACCCCGGCGGCGGCGAGGGCGTCTGCGGCGCGGCGGCGGAACCCCTCGTCGCCTCCCACGTCGGAGGTCGCCGCACCCAGCACCACCATCGGCGATGCGGAGGTCCGGGTGAGCTCGTGGAGCGCCGGCAGCAGCTTGCGGGCGGTCAGGTCGCCGGTGGCCCCGACGATCACGAAGAGGTGGGGGTCGAGTGGGCCGTTCACGCGTCGTACGTCCCCGACGATGCCGTGCCCCCGGTGCCGGTCCAGTCGGTGTGGAAGAACTCGCCCCGGGGGCGGTCCACCCGCTCGTAGGTGTGGGCGCCGAAGTAGTCGCGCTGTGCCTGGATGAGGTTCGCAGGCAGCCGCGCGGTGCGGTAGGCGTCGAAGAAGGCGAGCGCCGACGAGTAGGCGGGCGCCGGGATGCCGGCGGCGGCCGCCCTGGCCACGGTGCGCCGCCATCCCGGCTGGGCGGCCTCCACGGCCTCCCGGAAGTAGGGCGCGAGCAGCAGGTTGGGGAGTCCGGGGTCGGCGGCGTAGGCGGCGCGGATCTCGTCGAGGAAGGCCGCCCGGATGATGCAGCCCTCCCGCCACAGCAGGGCGATGCCGCCGTAGTCCAGGTCCCACGCGTGCTCGGAGGCCGCTTCCTGCAGCAGCATGAACCCCTGCGCGTAGGAGACGATCTTGGAGGCGTAGAGGGCCTGCTCCAGGTCGGCGAGCGCTTCGGAGCGGTCGCCTGCGATCTGCGGGGACGGGCCGCGGAGGGCGCCGGCGGCCACCGTGCGCTGGTCCGCCAGCGCCGAGGTGATGCGGGCGAACACGGCCGAGGAGACCAGCGTCAGCGGCATGCCGAGGCGCAGCGCAGACTCGGCGGTCCACCGCCCCGTGCCCTTCTGGCCCGCCGTGTCGAGGACCTTCTCGACCAGGGGCTCGCCGTCCTCGCGGAAGGCCATGATGTCGGCGGTGATCTCGATCAGGTACGACCGCAGCCTGCCCCGGTTCCACGAGGCGAACACCTCGGCCATCTCGTCGTGGGTCATCTGCAGGCCGCGGTGCATGAGGTCGTAGGCCTCGGCGATCACCTGCATGTCGCCGTACTCGATGCCGTTGTGCACCATCTTCACGTAGTGGCCGGCCCCGTCGCGGCCCACCCAGTCGCAGCACGGGGTGCCGTCGTCCACCTTGGCGGCGATGGCCTGCAGCACGTCCTTGACGATCGGCCACGCGTCGGGCGAGCCGCCGGGCATGATCGAAGGCCCGTGGCGGGCGCCCTCCTCACCGCCCGAGACGCCGGTGCCCACGTACCGCAGCCCGGCCGCCTCGACCTCGGCGGTGCGCCGGATGGTGTCCTCGTAGTGGGAGTTGCCGCCGTCCACGATGACGTCGCCGGGATCGAGCAGCGGCACCAGGCCGGCGATCACGGAGTCCACCGGGGCGCCGGCGCGGACCATCAGCACGATCCTGCGGGGACGCGCCACCGCCGCGACCAGGTCCTCGACGTTGGGCACCCCCACGATCGCCGCCCCTGCGGCCGGGCCGGCGACGAACTGGTCGGTCACGGCCGTCGTGCGGTTGTAGACGGCCACCGTGTAGCCGTGATCGGCCATGTTGAGGGCCAGGTTCTGGCCCATGACGGCCAGGCCGATCAGGCCGATGTCTGCGTGCTGGTCCATGGCTCCTGCTCCGGGCCGGGGATGGGAAGGCTACCGGGGTCTCACGGGGACGGAAGGGGCGGCAGCGGCGCCGCGTACAGCCAGGCGTCGAACAGGGCGCCGAGGTCCCGGCCGGACACCTCCTCGGCGAGGGCGACGAAGTCGGACGTGGCTGCGGTGCCTCCTGCGTGGCGCTCCACCCAGGAGCGCAGGATGGCGAAGAAGGCCTCGTCGCCGACGTCGGCGCGGAGGGCGTGCAGTGTCAGTGCTCCCCGCTGGTACACCGACGTCCCGAACAGCCGCTCGACGCCCGGGTCGCCGGTGAGGGCGTGGTCGGTGGCGGCCAGGTCGTCGTAGCGGCGGGCTGCCTCGGCCTGGCGCGCCTCCGGGCCGTAGAGGTGCTCCACCCACAGCAGTTCCCCGTAGGTGGCGAACCCCTCGTTGAGCCAGATGTCCTGCCAGGTGGCCGGGGTGACGGCGTCGCCGAACCACTGGTGCGCCAGTTCGTGGGCGACCACGAACTCGGCGTACGGCGTGGAGAACCACTCGTCCCCGAACACGGTCAGCGTCTGCGTCTCGAGGGCGGCGGGCAGGCCGGACACCACCACGTGGCCGTAGCGGTCGAAGGGGTACGGCCCGAACCACGCCGAGAACGCCTCGATCATCTCCCCGGTCCGGGTGAACGCTTCGGGGACCTCGTCGGCCATGGCGGGGGGCAGGTAGTCGCCGAGGACGACGTCGCCGGCCGCCGGGTGCTCCACCCGCACCAGCGGGGCCACGACGACGGTGGCCAGGTAGGTGGACATCGGGTAGGCCATCTCCCAGACCGAGGTGGTGAGCCCCCCGGCGGTCTCGGTGCCGGCAGGGGCGCCGTTGGCGACCGCCGTGGTGCCGTCCGGCACGGTGATCCGGAACGTGAAGGTTGCCTTGTCGGTGGGGTGGTCGTTGGCGGGGAACCAGGTGCGGGCCCCGTCGGGCTCGGCGACCACGTAGGTGCCCTCGTCGTTGGACCGCCACCCCGTGGGGAAGCCGGGGCTCCCCGCGGCGAACGCACTCGGGACGCCGGCGTAGCCCACGGCCACCGAGAAGGCCTCCCCGGCGACGAGCGGGGCGCCCACCCACAACTCGGCGCCGTCCCGCCACCACTCCACCGGTGCCCCGTCGACGGTGACGGCGGCGACGTCGGGACCGGCGAAGTCGAGGGAGAACGCCGTGTGGTCGCCGGTGGCCGTGGCCGTGATGGTGGTGGTGCCGTCCAGGTGGCTGCGCTCGGGGTCGACCCGGAGGTCGATGAGGTAGTGATCCACGTCGTAGCCGCCGTTGCCGAGTGTCGGGAAGTACGGGTCGCCGAGGCCGGATGCCGCCGCGCCGGCCACCCTGCCGGCGGGCACCGCGGCCGTCCCCGTCGTGGTGGTGGGCGCCGTGCCGGGTGCCGGGGCGAGCGTGGTCGCAGGGCCGGGGCCGGAGCAGGCGGCGGTCAGAAGGGCGAGCACGGCGGCCCAGGGCCGCAGGACGGGGCGCATCAGGCGGCCACCTTATCCCGGCGGCCACGGAGCGGGCCCCGCCGGCGGTGGCCATAATCCCGGCATGGGCATCGCGCTGCACTCCCTGCTGTCGGCCGCCGTGGAGGCGGCCAGGGCGGCCCTGCGCGACCTGGACGGCGACCAGGTGCCCAACGACCTGCGCCGGGCTGCGGCGGCCAGCGGGACCCTGCCTCCGCCGCTGGCGCGCTCGGTGGTGAAGGGCCTCGACCAGTACGGATGGCTCCGGGAGCAGGCGGCCCCGCACCTCGGTGAGGCCCAGGGGCCCCGCAGGGACGCCGCCGAACTGTTCCTCGAGCGCCCCGAGGGCTGGGAGCTCCGGCTCGCGGTGCTCGCCGCCCGCCTCGGCGAAGAGGCGGGCTCGGGAGCGGCACAGGCGTCCGCCGGGAAGGAGCGGGAACTGAGCGAGGCGCTGAAGGCCGCCCGGGCGAAGGCGAGGTCGGTGCAGAAGGAGTCGGCTGCGGCGGTGGCCGCGCTGGAGCAGAGGCTGGCCGGCCTTGCGGCCGCGCGGCGCGCCGAGGCGGCCGGGGAGGCGCGCGGCGAAGCGGACGCCCGCAAGGAACTGCAGGCGGCGGAAGCGGCGGCACGGGAGGCCTCCCGCGGCAGGGGCGAGGCGGAGGCCGAGGCCAGGCGGCTGCGCCAGGAACTGAAGGACGAGCGTGCCCGCCGCCGCCGGGAGGCGGCCGCCGCCGCCGAGACGGCGGCAGGCGAGGCGTGGGTGGCCGAGCCCGCAGCGCTGGCGGAGCGCCTGGACGAGACGGCCCTGATGGCGCGTCCGGCGGCCCGGAGCGCCGGCCCGGCCCGGGCCCCCAAGGGCCCCGGCGAGCCGTGGCGGCTCCCGGCGGGTGTGCTGCCCGACGCCAGGGCGGCGGTGGACTGGCTGCTGTCCGGCGGCGCCCCGGCGGCCGTGCTGGTGGACGGCTACAACCTCGGCTACCTGATGGCCGGCGAACGGGCGCCCGCACCCGCCAGGGCCCGGGTGACGGCGGTGGCACAGCGGCTGCACACCATGGGGGGCGGGGCGCTCCGGGTGACGGTCGTGTTCGACTCCGACATCGGGCCTGCGGAGACGCCGCCCGCCCCGGGGCCGGTGACGGTGCGGTTCAGCGAGGCGGGGGAGACGGCCGACGACGAGATCGTACGCCTCGCCGCCGAGAGTGCCGGCCCGGTGGTGGTGGTGAGCAACGACCGGGCCGTCAGGGAGCGCTCGGAGGCCCACGGGGCGCTGGCGATCTGGTCCACGGCCCTGGCGGCCTGGGCCGGGTCGCGGTGAGCGGCGCCGTTCCTGTCACACCCCCGCCGTAGCGTGCCCGGTGGATGGGCAGTGCCGCCGGACCCGGAGGGCCGACATGCTGATCGACTGCAACGAGTGCGCCATGCAGGACACGAGGGCCTGTCACGACTGCGTCGTCACCCACGTCCTCCACGACCTGAGCCGGCCGCTGGAACTGGACGACGACCACGCCGAGGCGCTCGAACTGCTCGCCGAGGAGGGGATGGTGCCGGTGCTCCGGCTGCTCCCCAGGTCCGCCACCGGCTAGC
>JAHLKU010000017.1 GCA_020444505.1 Actinomycetota bacterium
CGCCGCAGGCGGTGGGGGAGCCGCGGCCGGCTCGGAACCGGACGCCAGGGCGAGCAGGCGGGTGCCGTCCACCCATGCCTCCCAGCCGGTGTCGGTGCGGATCTTCGACCAGCCTCCCATCGTGTCGATGACCTGGACCTCGACGCCGTTGCGGATCCGCAGCAGCGGCTCGAGGGAGGCGTTCGCCTCGGCCCGCGCCGGCAGTCCCGCATCGGGGATGGTGTGGGTGGGCTTCCAGTTGGGGATGGTCACGGTGGTTCCTCCTGGGGTGCGCCGTGCTCCGGCGCCGTCAACGTCGTCGGCCGATTATGGCTCGCCGATCGGCGCCGCGCCCAGTGGCCGCCCGCCGTCCGGGGGGTCCCGGGGCGCAGGGGCGCGATTCGATCCGCCGGACGATGCCGTTATGGTGTTGGTCGACAGCGGAATCAACGCTGTGCACGGCTGGGACATCCGACATCGCCGTCGAGCTCGAGTTTGGCAGCTCCGGGTCGGAGGTCGTCGAGGTCCCCGTCGAGTGCATTGGACGGCTCACCGCAGCTGTGGTCGAAGCCGTGTTCGCTGGCCATCGGACGCGTGATGCGGCCTGCGCCGCCCGCTCGATGGCACGACAAACGAAGACAATTGAAAGGCACTACATGCGCATGCTGACACGCGTGCGGCCCTTGTTCGCCGTGCTCCTGGCACTGGCGATGCTGACGGCCGCGTGTGGCGACGACGACGCGGGAGCGAGCGGCGGCCGGATCGCCGAAGAGGTCGACCTCTCGGGCATCTCCATCACCGTGGGTTCGAAGGACTTCACCGAGCAGCTGGTGCTCGGCAACATCATGGTCGAGGGTTTCCAGGCCGCCGGCGCCGACGTCACCAACAAGGTCGATCTCGGCGGCACGGTCGTCAACCGCGAGGCACTCCTCAGCGGTGAGATCGACGTCTACATGGAGTACAACGGCACGGCGTGGACCGTCCACCTCGGGCAGGAGGACCCCAGCTTCGACCCTGCGCAGCTGACCGAAGACGTGCGCGCCCTCGATCTCGCCGAAAACGGGATCCGCTGGGTCGGCAAGTCGCCGTTCAACGACACCTACGGCTTCGCCACCGGCTCGGCGATGACCGAGGCGAACGGCGGCGCCTTCACCATGCAGGGCATGGCGGACTACCTGGCGGCCAACCCGGACGCCACCGTCTGCATGGAGTCCGAGTTCCCGAGCCGTCCCGACGGGCTGATCCTGTTCGAGGAGTTCACGGGGTACGAGATCCCGGACTCGCAGCAGGAGGTCCTCGACACGAACATCATCTACAACGAGACCGCCAACGGGAACTGCGACTTCGGTGAGATCTTCACCACCGACGGCCGCATCCCGGCGCTCGACATGTCGATCGTCGAGGACCCCGGCGTGATGATCGTCTACAACGTGTCGATCAACATGCCCGACGAGCTGTACCAGCAGGCTCCGGACGAGTTCGAGAAGTTCGCGGAGCTGATCTTCGAAGGGCTCGACGAGGACACCATGGCCGAACTGAACCGGCGCGTGTCCGTGGAGGGCGAGGACGCCGAAGACGTCGCTCGCGACTACCTGACCGAGAAGGGCCTCATCGAAGGCTGACGAGCCGATCGACCCGGGGAGCCTCGGCTCCCCGGGTCCACTCGTCTCACCCGGAAGGAGTGAACGGTGGAATCCCTGCTCAGCTGGTTCGAGTTCATGGGGGACCGGGCCGACGACATCGTCAGCTTGACGCTGCAGCACGCCTGGTACGTGGCGTCGGTAGCCGTGGCGGCCGTCGTGACGGCCGTCGGGGTGGGCATCCTGGTCCGCCATCACCGCCTCGCCAAGGAGATCGCCCTCGGCATCGCCGCGGTGTTCCTGACGATCCCGTCCCTGGCGTTGTTCGTCCTCTTCATCCCGCTCGTCGGCCTCGGCTTCTGGCCGACGTTCATCGCTCTGTACATGTACGCCCTGCTCCCGATCCTGCGGAACACCGTCACCGGCCTCAACGAGGTGAGCCCGGCGGTGCTCGAGTCGGCCCGGGGCATGGGCATGAGCCGCACGCAGCGGCTCTGGAGGGTCGAGATGCCCCTGGCGTGGCCGGTGATCATCGCCGGCATCCGCGTGTCGGTCCTCATGACGACCGGCATCGCCGCCATCGCCACCCTCGTGGCCGGAGGCGGCCTCGGCGACTTCATCAAGAACACCGTGAACCGCTACCCCCTGCCGACCTCGGTCGAGTCCGTCTGGACCGGCACGGTCTTCACCGTCCTGCTGGCCCTCGCGTTCGACGGAATCGTCTCCCTGGTCCGGCGATTGACGACACCGGAGGGCATCAGATGAGCCAAGCGCACGCATCCGCCGAGACGGCCACCGCCGAGGCCCTCATCCATCTCGACGCGGTCACCAAGGTCTACGCCGGCACCGAGGCGCCCGCCGTGGACCGGCTGACCCTCGACGTACCCGAGGGGGAGATCCTCATCCTCGTCGGCCCCTCCGGCTGCGGGAAGAGCACCACGCTGCGGCTGATCAACCGCATGATCGAGCCGACGTCGGGGCGCATCGTGTTCGAGGGCGAGGACGTCACCGACGTCAACCCCGACCAGTTGCGGCGCCGCATCGGGTACGTCATCCAGCAGATCGGCCTGTTCCCGCATCGCACCATCGCCGAGAACATCGGCACCGTCCCCCAGTTGCTCGGGTGGGACAAGACGCGCATCTCCGGGAGGGTGGACGAGCTGCTGGAGATGGTGGGCATGGAGCCGCACCTGTACCGGGACCGCTACCCGAAGGAGCTCTCGGGCGGCCAGGCGCAGCGCGTCGGCGTCGCCCGCGCCCTCGGCGCCGATCCCGACGTGCTGCTGATGGACGAGCCGTTCGGGGCGATCGACCCGATCACCCGGGACCGGCTGCAGAACGAGTTCCTGCGCCTGCAGGCCGAGCTCCGCAAGACCATCGTCTTCGTGACGCACGACATCGACGAGGCCATCAAGATGGGCGACCGGATCGCCATCCTGGGCGACTCCTCGGCGATCGCCCAGCTCGACACGCCCGAGCGGATCCTGGCACAGCCGGCCAACGAGTTCGTCGAGGACTTCCTGGGCGGCGGGGCCACGCTCAAGGGCCTCAACCTCCGCCGAGTGCGGGAGATCGAGGTGGCGGAGGGCTACCCGGTCATCCGCCCGGACACCTCCCGCGAGCAGGCCCTGGCCGCCCTGCGCTCGTCCGACGAGGATTTCCTCCTGCTGCTGGACGCCGAGGGGTCCCCGACCCGGTGGCTCGACGAGGACAACATCACCGACCCGGCGACCGCGCTCGGCGCATCGGGCCTCCCGGTCCGCGTGACCGTGGAGCCCGAGGACACGCTCGCCGATGCGCTGGAGTTCATGCTCCAATCGGCGCACGGCACCGCCTGCGTCGTCGATTCGCACGGCCGCTTCGACGGGATGATCCGGCTGGAGACGATCATGGGAGAGATCGCCTCGATGCAGCGCGCGGCCCGTGAGGCGTCTGCCGAGCGGAAGAGGAAGGGGGCGTCGTGACCGCAAGGACCCCTGCGGCGGCGCCCGGCCTGTTCCGGCGGGTCCGGTCGAGCATGTCCGACCCGGAGGGTGGGTGGATCGGGCTGGTCATCACCCCGGTGATGGCGCTGATCCTGCTGGGAACGATGCTGTGGGTGTGGAACACCGCAGACATCGACCAGACGACCCGCAACATCCTGGAGGGCTCCAAGCTGCGCGGCCAGTTCCAGGAGCACCTGTTCATGGCGGCGTGGTCGACGGTGTTCGTGATCGGCATCGCCGTGCCCCTCGGCATCCTGCTCACCAGGCCCCGGTTCAAGCGCTTCGCCACGCCGGTGCTGACCTTCGCCAGTTCGGGCCAGGCGATCCCCGCCTACGGGCTGCTGATCCTGTTCTTCACGTGGATCGGCACCGGGCCGTGGACCTCGATCTACGCCTTCACCCTCTACGCCATCCTCCCGGTGCTCCGCAACACCATCGTCGGCCTCGAGCAGGTGGACGATGCGGTGATCGAGGCGGGGCGCGGCATGGGGATGACCAAGCTCGAGGCGCTCCGCAAGATCGAGCTCCCTCTGTCGGTGCCGGTGATCCTGGCCGGCATCCGCACCGCCCTCGTCATCAACATCGGGATGGCGGCCCTGGCGGTGTTCATCGGCGGCGGCGGCCTCGGCGAGACCATCAACAGCGGGCTGAAGTTGCGGCGCGACGTCGCCACGTTCATGGGCGCCGGGATCGTCGCGATGCTGGCGCTCGTGGTGGATTGGCTCGCCGCCCTTGCCGAGCGGTACCTGCGCCCGCGGGGCGTGTGAGGTCGGAGGAGGAGCCATCATGACGAACGGGGATGCAGAGTCCGGCAGTCACGAGCGGGTGCCGTGCGGATTCGAGCCGTGCACCTGCGAGGTGGACCCTCGCGACGAGTTCTGCGGGCCCACGTGCCGCTTCGGGCTCGGCGACCGAAAGGAGCCGTGCAAGTGCGGCCACGGCGAGTGCACGGCCACGTCCGGGAAGGGGTGACCCCGCCTGCTCAGGCGGCGTCCTCGGGGCGCTCGTAGATGCAGAACTCGTTGCCCTGCGGGTCGGCCATGACGATCCAGACCGGCCACCCGGGGTGCTCGTGCTGCTCGATGACCCGCCCGCCCAGTTCGACCACCCACTCGGAGAAGGCGTCCCGGTCGTCGACCATCAGGTCGAGATGCAGCCGGTTCTTGCCGGCTTTGGGCTCGGGGACCCGCTGGAACGCCAGGTGCGGCCCCTCGGGAGCGAGGCCGCTCAGGTAGGCGTAGGTGTCGTCGCGGTACTTCACCTCCAGCCCGAGCACGGCCGTCCAGAAGGCGACGGCCCCGTCGAGGTCGTCGGTGTCGTGCATCACGGCGGTGACCTTGCCGGCGGCGGGATCGGTCATGGCCAGATCGTACCGAGCGCCGCCCCGATCCGCGGCGCCGGCCGCCGGTCAGTCGCCCTGCAGGCTGCGCTCGAAGGACAGGAGGGCGTCCACCTCGACGCCGAGGCGGTGGATCTCCTCGTAGGCCCGTTCGAACCCGGGCCCGGTCTCGTCGTGGGGCGGGCACTCGAAGAACACGCTCTCGGCGTACTCGGCCCACTCCAGGAACGCCTCACCCAGGTCGGTGTTGGGGGCGTCGGTGTAGGCGGCGGTGGCCTCGCGCAGCATGCCGACGGTGGCGGAGCAGATCGGCGTCGGGTCCTCGGCGGAGGTGATCGCGTCGAGCGCCGGGATGGCGGCGTTGGTATCCCGCCAGCCCTGCTCCCACTCGTCGAGGCCCAGGTCGTCGCTGCAGGCCACGGACGCCAGCACCACGACGGCGAGGACGGCCGCGATGCGGCGCCGTCCCTGCGGGGGATTGCTCCGTGCGCTCATCCGCTCACACCTCCCGCGCCGAGTAGGCCTCGGCCTCGTCCTTCAGCAGCCACGGGACGGTCGTCGTGATGATGTCGGGGTCCCGAGCGAGGCGGGCCCGGAGCGACCGTGCCGTCTTGTTGTGCAATGCCCTGCCCATTCTGCCCGGTACGACGAACTCGGGGATCACCACCTCCACCACCCGGCCGGGCGGGGCCTCGGCACGGATCCGGCGGATGTAGTCGAGGATCACCGGCACCGTCGCCCGGAACGGGTTCGCGACGATCTCCAGCGGCACGTCGGGGTAGTACCGCGCCCACTCCTCCTGGGTGCGCTCGGCGTACTCGGGCTCCAGTTCCACGTGCACCGGGTGGAGGGCCACCGGGTCGGTCCACCGCACGTAGGCGATCGTGTCGAGGGTGGCCTGGGTGACGCCGCCGACGGGGACGACGGCGATCCGCTCGGTGGGCGGCGGGGGAGGGGTGCCCCTGCCGCGCAGCAAGGGGCGCGGCGACAGCACGATGTTCACCATCACCACGTCGCGCATGCCGATGAGGCCGGCCTTGATCCTGGACGCCCGATGGTGCAGCAGCCGCCACAGCCAGCGGGGCTCGGACTGCCACTCCGGGATCACGACGACCACCCGGGTGCGGGGGTGCTCCCAGCGGATGTCGCTGATGAAGGCCCGCAGCGGCCTGACGACGCCGCGCCTCCGGGGGCGCAGCACGGTGAGGGGAATGTCGGCGTTGGGGGCCTGCCAGTCCAGCCAGAAGGAGTCGCGCGGGCCCTCCTCCACGTGCACGCACTGCACCCGGTCGGCGCCGAGCGTGTCTGCATAGGCGAGGGCGCGGCGGGTGCCCTGGGACACGTGGGAGGCGAGCACGATCACCTCGGTGCGCAGCGGCGGGCGGCGGCGCTCCCGGAACAGGCTCAACTGCGTGGCGACCCACTCGTAGTGGCGGTTCACCCTGGACATCGCCAGGACCAGCAGGGGGATCGCCGCCACCACGGCCCAGGCGCCCTTTGCGAACTTGGCGGTGGCCACGACCACGAGCACCACGCCGGTGGTGGTGGCGCCGACGGCGTTGATGGCCATCGACCGCCGCCACCGCCCGGTGCGGAGCTTCCACCAGCGGCGCACCATGGAGGTCTGGCTCAGCGTGAACGAGACGAACACCCCCACCACGTACAACTGGATGAGGCGGGACAGCGTGGCGTCGAAGGCCACGATCAGCGCTGCGGCCATCAGCGACAGCACGACGATGCCGTTGGAGTAGACGAGGCGGTCGCCCCGGTTGCGCAACTGGCGGGGCATCAGGCGGTCGCCGGCGAGGATGGCCGACAGCCGGGGGAAGTCCTGGTATGCCGTGTTGGCGGCCAGCACCAGGATCCCCATCGTGGCGGCCTGTAGGGCGAAGAACAGCACGCCCTCGCCGCCGAACGCGGTGCGGCCCACCTGCGACAGCACGCTCCCGTAGGTGTCCACGGTCGCTTCGCTGACGCGCACGTCGAACAGCAGGGAGAGGGAGGTGATGCCGAGGAACATCGTGATCGACATCGTCGCCATGATCGCCAGCGTCGCGGCGGCGTTCCCCGCCTTCGGACGCCGGAAGGCGGGGACCCCGTCGGCGATGGCCTCGATGCCGGTGAGCGCGGTGGACCCGGAGGCGAACGCCCGCATGATCAGCAGCACGCCGACGGCGCCGAGTTCCGGTTCGATGGCGACGCTCGCCGTCTCCGCCGCAGGGCACGTCCCGCCGAGGCACCGGGCGAAGCCGGTGGCCAGCACCGCCATCACCATGACGAAGAAGAAGTAGGTGGGCACGGCGAAGAGGCGCCCGGTCTCCCTCACGCCGCGCAGGTTCACCAGACCGAGGAAGGCCACGAAGGCCATCGCGATCCACACCCGCTCCGGCAGCACCGAGGGGAAGGCCGACGTGATGGCGGCCACCCCGGCCGTCACCGACACCGCCACGGTCAGCACGTAGTCGATCATCAGCGCCGACGCCGCCACCCGGGCCGGGATCGCACCCAGGTTGTCGCGGGTCACCAGGTAGGCGCCCCCGCCCTGGGGGTAGGCCCGGACGGTCTGGCGGTACGAGGTGACCACGACGACCACCAGCAGGGCGATCGCCGCGGCGATGGGGATCATGTGGGTGAATGCCGCCGCCCCCGCGAGCGCCAGCACCAGCATGATCTCCTCGGTGGCGTAGGCCACCGACGACAGCGGGTCGGAGGCGAACAGCGGGAGCGCCAGGCGCTTGGGCAGCAGGTGGTGGTCCTCGTCCGAGGTGGCGAACGGCCTGCCCAACAGGATGCGCTTGACTCTGGCGAGCAGGCCGGGTGCGGGCGGTGTGGTCATGCGGGGCGTCCTGCTACTTGTCCGGCTTCAGTTCGACGCGATTGATCGCGCGCGTGCCGGGCTTGGTCACGAAGACGAACTGGACGCGGTCGTCGCCGTCGAACGAGGCGTGGAACGTGTATCGCGTTGCCCCCGTCGAGGTCTGCTTCGGGTCGCTCTCCTCGACGATGCCCCCGTAGGCCCCGAGGGACGCGGCGAGCGGTTCCCGCCACGCCTCGAACGCGGCCTCGTCGAGGGTCTCACGGTAGGCACCGGTGAACTCCACGCTGAAGGCGGCGTAGTCGCCGGCGGAGAACGCCTGGAGCATCTCCTCGGCGATGGCGCGGGCCTCGCCGGTGCCGTACTCCGCGGCCTGCTGGGCGGCCATCAGGGAGGAGCCGTGGTACATGGCCGCCACCAGACCGGCGGCGGCCACCACGGACACGACGATCCCCCGGCGGCTCATCAGCCGATCCCCTGCGGGAACAGGTCGGCCTCGTGCGCCCGGGTGACCGCGTCCCGCCCGGCGCGCCCCGGCATCGCGGCCTGGGGTGCGGCGGCATTCAGGCGGAGCATCCGCTCCTTGCCGTCCACGCACACCCCCGCCTCCCACAGGCCGCCGACGGTGGGGTGCGGGCGCAGCGCGCCGATCCAGACCCGCAGCTCCTCGGCGGGGACCTCCCCGGTGCGGGTGTCGATGAGCACCTCGTACTCCCACTCGTCGCGGCTGCGACGGGTGCCGGAGCAGAAGAGCCTGCCGGTCGCCTCCACCCATCCGGCGGCCTGGACCCTCCCGTCCTGGACGGGGAGCAGGGCGCAGACGGCGCCTCTGGGGAAGTGCCGGTCGAGCAGCACCTGGAATTCGCTGCGGGCTACGTAGGCGTCGTCGTGATCGTCCATGATCCACCTCTCCCGGCGACGGCACGGGGAAGGCCGGGTCGCAGCGGTCCTCCGGCATGCCGTTCGCCCCCGGGGGTCGGCGCCGCCGGGGGCGTCGTCGGGCGGGAGGGATGCTCGGGACCTGCTGGTGCGACTCCCATGCGGATTCGCCTTCGTGTCCAGGTGCCATCAGCCCAAGGCGGGCGGTTGCAGGCGGGCCCCATCGCCATCCTCGATTGTAGGACGACGGAACCGGTTCCAATGCGCCTCGGGAGAGTTCACGTTCTGGTCACGCAGCCGCCGGATCGGGGTCACAACGCATCCGTAGCGTCCCCCGTGTCGTGGGCGTCGCTGCGCCCCGACCTCACACTCGATCAGGAGGATCAACCGACATGATTCGCAAGTACGGGCGACCGACCGCCCTCTTGCTGGCGCTCGCGCTGGTCGTGGCGGCCTGCGGAGACGATGACGCTGAGACCACCACCACGGCCAGCGACACGACCGCGGCACCCACCACGACGGCTGCGCCGACGACGACTGCGGCAGCCCAGGACGACGGCGCGTTGGACCTTGGTTTGCCGATGATCGACCCGTTGGAGGTGACGGGTGATGCGGTGTTGATCGCTGGTTCGTCGACGGTGTTCCCGCTGTCGACGGAGCTCCTGCGGAAGTGGCAGGACGAGGGCGGCCCGGAGTATGCGATCGATTCGATCGGCTCCGGTGGCGGCTTCGAGCGCTTCTGCGTGGCCGGCGAGTCGGACATCTCGAATGCGAGCCGTCCGATCAAGGACTCCGAGGTGGAGGCGTGCGCGGAGATCGGTCGTACCCCGATCGAGATCCGGGTGGGCACCGATGCGCTGTCGCTGGTGGTCAGCCCCGGCAACTACTTCGCCGGCGAGTTGAGCTACGAGCAGCTGGCGATCCTGTGGTCGCTGCCGAAGGGCTCGACGTGGGACATGGTGGATCCGTCGTTCCCGGCGCATCCGATCGAGCGGTACTCGCCCGGTCAGGACTCGGGGACCTTCGACTTCTTCGTCGAGGAGATCTTCGACGAGGACCCGCAGCCGATCCTGGACGCCAACGTCAACATCGTCGGTGAGAACGACAACACCACCGTCGAGGGCGTGGCCAACGACGGGTGCACCGAGGGCGACCTGTCCTCGACGTGCGCCATCGGCTACTTCGGGTACGCCTACTACGCCGAGAACGCCGACAAGCTCAACGTGGTCGCCGTCGACGGGATCCTCCCGAGCGACGACTCGGTCAACGAGGGCACCTACCCGCTGGCTCGTCCGCTGTTCATGTACACCGACGCCGGTGTCATCGCAGCCAAGCCGCAGGTGGCGGAGTTCATCGCCTACTACCTGACCTGGGTCAACTCGGTCATCGGCGAGGTCGGCTACTTCCCCGCCCCCCTCGACGCCCTCCAGGGCGCCGCGGACGCCATCAAGACGGCGGCAGGCTGGTAGGGAACCGACGCCAACCATGAGTGCAGGGTCCCGGCCGGCGTTGGCCGGCCGGGACCCCACTCGCTACCTTCCGACCTGACGATGCACCCTCGAGGAGCCGCATGAGCACCCGACGCTCACACGACCCGGGCATGAAGCAGCAGCTCAAGGGCCGGCGCCGCCCCCTCGAGGGCAGCATCGTCGTCACGCTGTTCGTGATGGGGGCGATCTCGATCGCCATCACGCTCGGCATCCTCTGGGAGCTCGGCAAGGAGTCGCTCCTCTTCTTCGGGGAGGACGAGGTCTCCCTCTGGAGCTTCCTCACCAGCACCAACTGGTCTCCGCAGAGCGGCACGGCGGGATCGTTCGGCATCTGGCCGCTGATCCTCGGCACCGTCTACATCACGGTGATCGCCCTCATCGTCGCCGTCCCCATCGGCCTCGCCTCGGCCGTCTACCTCTCCGAGTACGCCAGCCCCCGGGTGCGCGGGTTCCTCAAGCCGGCCCTCGAGGTGCTGGTCGGCATCCCCACCGTGGTGTTCGGCTTCTTCGCCATCACCTTCATGACCCCCATCCTGCGCAGCGTCTTCGGCACCAGCACGGTCGGCTTCTTCAACGTGCTGTCGGCGGGCATCGTGGTCGGACTCCTCATCGTGCCGCTCATCAGTTCGCTCGCCGAGGACGCCATGGCCGCAGTGCCCGCCTCGCTGCGCCAGGCCGCGTACGGCGTGGGGGCCTCGAAGCTCGAGGTGTCGCTGCGCATCGTGTTCCCCGCCGCCCTCTCCGGCATCGCCGCCGGCGTCGTCGTGGCCATGTCGAGGGCGGTCGGTGAGACGATGGTGGTCACGCTGGCCGCAGGCGCCTCACCCAGGAACTTCAACCTGGGGAGCGACTCGATCTTCGGGCACATCCTGAACCCGTTCCAGGGCGCGCAGACGATGACCGGCTACATCGCGGTCACCGCCAGCGGCGACCTCTCCTACAACTCCCTGGACTACAACTCGATCTTCGCCATCGGCCTCACCCTGTTCTTCATGACGCTCGGCCTCAACGCCCTGAGCAGGCGCATCGTCAAGCGCTTCCGGCAGGAGTACGAATGAGCGCCGACACCGGCCGGCCGGTCGACCGCAATTTCCCCACAGAGGACGA
This sequence comes from Actinomycetota bacterium, assembly GCA_020444505.1. Lineage (GTDB taxonomy): Bacteria > Actinomycetota > Acidimicrobiia > Spongiisociales > UBA11373 > JAHJML01. Next base: position 11,175 of record JAHLKU010000017.1, read on the forward strand.
GTACCAGGTGCTGTTGGGCAAGCGCACCCGACGCGGCACCACCGCCAAGTTCGGCTTCCTGTTCCTCCTCTCCCTCGCCGTGCTGGGCCTGGCGGTGCTGCTGATGACCATCATCAACGACTCGTTCGGCCTGGTCGCTGTGGTGAACCAGCAGGAGCCCGAGGAGATCGTCGCCTCGCTCGGCTACGACCCCGGCGAGGTCACGCTCGAGTCGCTCAGCAAGGAAGACCTGGTGACGGTCCTGGCGGGCGGCATCAGCAACGGCGTCGGGCGCCGCCTGGAGCGCGAGCAGCGCTTCTTCGAGGACCGCCTCGCCTTCGAGACACAGGACAAGTGGGACGAGGTGTGCGCCTCCGACGAGCCGCCGGCAGGCTGCAGCGGTGGCGCCCGCAGCCAGGGCGACGTCCTGCTGCTGGTGAAGGAGCGGATCGTCCAGCCCGACATCATCGCCTCGTACGGCTTCTTCAACTCGATCTTGGGAGGCAACGCCTTCAAGGACGACATCGCCGGCATCTTCGAGAACACCCCGGAGCGCTGGCCCGACTACACGTTCGACGAGGTCCGGTTCCAGTGGCGGGCGTGGCTCAACATGACCTTCGTGACCACGCCGTCGAGTTCGATCCCCGAGCTCGCAGGCATCCGCACCGCCATCCTCGGCTCGGCGTGGCTGGTGCTGTTCACGGTGCTGTTCGCCGTCCCGGTGGGGGTGGGGGCGGCGATCTACCTCGAGGAGTTCGCCAAGAAGAACCGCATCAACGACTTCATCCAGACGAACATCAACAACCTCGCCGGCGTGCCTTCGATCATCTACGGCATGCTGGGCCTGGCCGTGTTCGTCAGGCTGCTCGAACCTCTGACCCAGGGGAGGACGGTGATCAGCGCCGGCCTCACCCTGGGCCTGCTCACGCTGCCGGTGGTGATCATCTCGTCCCAGGAGGCGATCCGGGCCGTCCCCAACTCGCTGCGGCAGGGCGGCATGGCCCTCGGGGCCACCAAATGGCAGACGGTGCGCAGCCACGTGCTGCCCGTGGCCGTCCCCGGCATCCTCACCGGCACGATCCTGGCGGTCGCCAGGGCCATCGGCGAGACGGCGCCGCTGATCCTCGTCGGCGCCGCCGGGTTCATCACCGTCGACCCGACCGGGCCGTTCTCGCAGTTCACGGCCCTGCCGATCCAGATCTTCCAGTGGGCGTCGTTCCCGCAGAAGGAGTGGCAGAACATCGCCGCCGCGGCGAGCCTGGCGCTCCTCATCATGCTGCTGCTGCTGAACGCGGTGGCCGTGATCCTTCGCAATCGATACAGCAGGAGAATGACCTGATGAGCGACCAACCAGTGACCACGGGCGAGGACGCCGCCGGGGCGGCCGGGGAGATCCGTCCGGGCATGGCATTCTCCGGCGGGTTCCGCGGCGCGGGCGAGGGGGTGCCCGAGGAGCTGAGGCCGGGCGTCATCGAGACCCGCGGCATGAACGTGTACTACGGCGACTTCGAGGCCGTGTCGGGCATCGACCTGAACTTCCAGTACAACGAGATCAGCGCCCTCATCGGGCCGTCGGGGTGCGGCAAGTCCACCGTGCTCCGCTCGCTCAACCGGATGAACGACCTGATCCCGTCGGCCCGCACCGAGGGCGAGGTGATCTACCACGGCGAGAACATCTACGCCCCCGGGGTGGACCCGGTCGAGATCCGGCGGCGGCTGGGGATGGTGTTCCAGAAGCCCAACCCGTTCCCCAAGTCGATCTACGACAACATCGCCTGGGGCGTGAAGATCAACGGGTTCAAGGGCAGCAGGGCCGACATGGACGACGTGGTGCAACGCGCTCTGGAGCAGGCGGCGCTGTGGGACGAGGTGAAGGACAAGCTCAAGGAGAGCGGCCTGTCGCTGTCCGGCGGCCAGCAGCAGCGGCTGTGCATCGCCCGCGCCGTGGCCACCCAGCCCGACGTGGTGCTGATGGACGAGCCGTGCTCGGCGCTCGACCCCATCGCCACGCTGCGCATCGAGGAGCTGATGCTGGAACTGAAGAAGGACTACAGCATCATCATCGTCACCCACAACATGCAGCAGGCCGCCCGGGTCTCCGACCGCACCGCCTTCTTCAACGTCGAGTTGGACAACAGGGGCATGCGGACCGGCCACCTGGTCGAGTTCAGCCCCACCGACCTGTTGTTCACCAACCCGAAGCAGACCCAGACCGAGGACTACATCACCGGCCGCTTCGGCTAGCCCCTACGATCCCCCTGGGCTGCCGGAGGGAGACATGGAGCGAATCGGGTTCATCGGGACCGGGGTCATGGGCCTGCCCATGGCGGGGCACCTGCTCGACGCCGGGTACCCCCTGGGAGTGTTCAACCGCACGCCGGAGCGCGCCGCCCCGCTGCTGGAGCGGGGAGCGGTGTGGCACGACGACCCGGCCTCGGTCGCGTCGGCCTCCGATGTGGTGGTCACCATCGTCGGCTTCCCCGCCGACGTGGAGGAGGTGTACCTCGGTGGCGGAGGCGTCCTCGCCCACGCCGCGGAGGGTGCCCTGGCGATCGACATGACCACCTCCAGCCCGTTGCTGGCGCGGCGGATCGCCGAGGCGGGGGAGGAGCGCGGCGTCGCCGTGCTGGACGCCCCGGTCTCCGGCGGCGACACGGGGGCCCGCAACGGCACGCTGGCGATCATGGTGGGCGGTGACGAGGACGCGTTCGGCCGGGCGCTCCCGCTGTTCGAGGCCATGGGGTCGAACATCACCCGCCTCGGCGGCCCCGGCGCCGGGCAGTACACCAAGATGTGCAATCAGATCGCGATCGCCTCCGGCATGGTCGGCGTCTGCGAGTCGATGCACTACGCCCGCGCCGCCGGCCTCGACCCGGCCCGGGTGGTCGAGACCATCGAGAAGGGCGCCGCCGGGTCGTGGTCGCTCAGCAACCTGATGCCCCGCGCCATCGCCGGGGACTTCGCCCCCGGGTTCAAGATCAAGCACTTCGTGAAGGACCTGCGGATCGCCCTCGACTCGGCCGTCGAGATGGGCCTCGACCTGCCGGGGCTGACGATGGCACACGCCCTCTACGCCGCTCTCGAGGCCGCCGGTGAGGGCGAGGACGGCACCCAGGCGCTGCTGCGGCGGTACGAGCAGGAGTAGCGCCGGGAGGCGTTCAGGCGCCGAGTGCGAGGACCAGGCAGCAGACGGCGAGCGCGAGGTTCACCGGCGCCCAGATCCGCTCGATCGGCGACCGGGAGAAGGCGTTCGTCAGCGTGCCGAGGACGAAGAAGCCGAAGAGCGCCCACATGACGCCCGCCCCGGCGCCGGGCATGTCGAGGCCGCCGACGCCGGCCGTCGCGAGCACGTACAGCGCCAGCACCGGGTACACCACGAGCGCGACGATGCCGCTGGCCACCCGGTAGCCGGTAGGGAGCACACCCGGGTGCTGTCCGCCCCATGCGGCGGCACCCCAGGGGCGGCCGGCGGCGAGGAGCGCCTGGAACACGGCGGTCACGCCGAAGAGGGCGGTTGCGATGAGTGCGGCGGTGGTCATGGCGGGAGACCATAGCCGTGTTGCGCTCCCGGGACCGCCGCCGCTCGCCGACGGCCGATACCCTTGGAGGGAGCAAGGGGGGCGGGATGATCGACGGGGCCGAGGGCGCCGGGAACCGGTGGGAACGGGTGGCGGGGCGCGTGCTGTGGGGATGGCTCGGGCTCACCGTCCTCTTTGCGCTCCTCGCCGGGTTGGTGGCCGACGGGTGCCCGGACGCGACCTGCGACACCAGGGTGCAGACCGGGTGGGTGGTGCTCGTGGGGTTCGAGGCGGCGGCGGTGGCCGCCGCGGCCGTCGCGGGCTCTCGCCTGGGGTCGCGAGCCCGTCTCCTGCTGCTCGCCGGCGCGGGGGTGGCCTCGCCGCTGGCGATCGCCGTGTTCCTCGCCTACGCCTCCCGGTACGTCTGACGCCTACGGCACGCTCCAGGCCGGGACCAGCAGGTACGCCTCGGCGATGGTGACGGTGCCGCCGTAGCCGACGACGACCGGCGCCCACCCGTCGGTGGGCCAGGCGGCTTCGCGGATGATCCCCACCGGTTCGGCCGACTGGCTCACCGGCGCCGCTGCGGCGAGGAACTCACCATCCTGGCGGGCCAGCACCAGCCACAGGCCGGTGCCCGCCGGCGCCGCGGCCACCGGGTCGCCGCCCTGCTCTTCGGCGCCCTCGTACACGCTGGACCCCAGGGCACCGCCGGAGACGACGACGCCCCAGCTCCGGTACTCGTCGGTCCCCGGCAGGCCGCGGTCGAAGGCGACGCGGAGCACCCGGCCGCTGCCCTGGTAGGTCAGCCGCAGCACCAGCGCCCACGCCTCCCCGGACTCGGAGGGAACGTCCACCACGACGGGTGACGACGGCGACCCGCGCAGGACCACGGTCCCGTCCTCCAGCGCGCCGTCGTCGGTGCGCCACGGCCCGAGGGAGCCGTCGAACGTGTCGGCTTCGATCGTCGCCACCACGTCCCTCCCGCCGAGCACGTCGAGGACCCGGTCGGGGACCGCGTCGGGCGCAGGGTCCGGCTGCTGGGCGGACGCCGCCGGGGTGGAGCCGGCGGCGACGGCGTTCGGGGACCACGACGGCGTGAGGAAGACGGCGGCCGCGGCGAGCGTCCCGGCGGCGAACAGGAACAGCGGGAGCGCCGAACGGTGGGCATCGGAGGCGCTCATGTCATCCCCCCTCGAGGCTCAGGTCGCAGTTGCGCAGCGTCGCCGACCCGCTCGCCGAGGTGGTGGTGCCGTTGTTGTCGGTGACGTAGGCGGTCAGGCTGATGGTGGCGTCGGCGTCCACGGTGTCGGTGTCGAACGGCCCGATCGAGGCGATCCACACGTCGGGCCCGTCGTTGGTCATCGGTGTGGACCCGAGCCGGGAGCCGACCCTCCACGACAGGCTCACCGACTGGACGTCGCCCGGACCGGCCGAGGCGGGCTGCCCGTTCACCTCACGGTCGACCCACAGCGCGATCTGGGTGGTGAAGGGTCCGTCGCACTGCTGCTGGCCGTTGTAGGAGAACGACTCCTCCAGGGATGTCGGTCCCTCGACGTCCACGGCGGATGCCACGACGCTCTCACCCGACGAGGGCGGGGGCGGCGGCACCGTGGTCACGGTGGTCTGGGTGGGCCCGCCCGGCGGCTCTTCCGGCGGCGGGGGCGGCGAGGACGGGATGGTGGTGGAGGTGGTCGTGGTCGTGTCCGACGGCTGGGGCCCGGTGGGCACCTCGGGGCCCAGCGAGAAGAGGAACTCGCCGGGGGTGGTGTCCGCCACGATCACGCCGTCGCGGGTGGGCGGGTCGCAGTACTCCCACCGGTCGGCCACCTCGTTGTAGATCTTGCCGTTCACACACAGGCGGGGCGGCTCCGGGATCGGTTGCACCACCGGCTCCCAGTTGGTCACCCATCTCTCGTTGACGGCGCGGCACCCGGCGAGGGCGAGGTCGGGGTTCTGCAGCATCGCCGCCGCCTCGATGAACCTGCGCTGCCCGGCCTCGGCGTCGTTGGTGACGCCGGCCATCGCCTTGAACGGACGTTGCTGGAGGTCGGTGAACTGCGCCCCCGAGTCGGTCGAGACGGGACCGTCGTACTGCGCCAGCACGGCCGACGACAGTCCGGACGTCAGTGGTCCCGGCGCCAGGCCGGCCGCCACCTGGAGGCGGCTCGATTCCATGGTCAGCATCTCGGCCGGGATCGCCTCCGCCGGGATGGCGTTGGAGGGGATGCCGTTCGACGGGATGGCTTCGGCCGGGATGGCCTCGGCCGGGATGGCTTCGGCCGGGATGGCTTCGGCCGGGATGGCCAGGATGGGCACCGAGTTGCTGGGGATCCCGAGGGAGGCCAGCAGGTCGTCGGGCACCGGGGCCTCGTTGCTCGGGATGGCACCGCCGGACAGGTCGATCAGCCGCAGGAACTGGTCGTCGGACAGGCCCACCTGGTTGGAGGGGATGGCGTTGGAGGGGATGGCGTTGGAGGGGATCGCCTCCGCCGGGATCGCTTCGGCCGGGATGGCTTCGGCCGGGATGGCTTCGGCGGGGATCGCCAGCGCCACGCCGTTGAAGTCGACGACCATGCGCGCACGCGTGTCGCCCTCGTCGACGGCCCAGGTGTAGACCACGGCGTACTCGCTGCCGTCGCCGTCGGTGACGGTGAACGATCCGCCCACGGGCCCCCTGGTGTAGCGGGAGGCCAGCCACTCGGCGGAGACGACCCCCGACGGGCGCCCGGCGGCGGAGTTGTCGGGGATCATGCCGACGGGGATCTCGTCGATCGGGATCGCAGATGCGGGGACGGCAGTGGCCGGTTCGTCGCTCTGCAGCCGCACGTTGGCCATGACGCCGCCCTGCTGCAAGAGGCTCGAGGCCCCGATGGCGTAGACGAGACCGTTGGCCCGGAAGACGGCGTGGACGGCGCCGTCGATGTCGGCCCACACGTAGCGGAAGTCGTCGAGGAGGGTGGCGTCGGGGGCGTGGGTCCCCTCGATCGCATCGATGATGGTGTCCTCCTGGGGCACCGCCACGTCGAAGAGGCCGCAGGACACGTTGTAGCCGGGCGAGACGCCCTCCAGGGCGGCGATGGTGAGGTAGGTGGCCAGGAGCCCTGCGGGGACCACGGCGGCCCATTTCATGACCAGCATGCGGGCCCGCTTGGCGCCGAGGAATCCGCGGCTGAGGCTCTTGCGGAGCCCGCGCAGCATGGAACGGGTCGTCTCGACCCACTCGGTGAAGGCGCTCACGCGCCGGCCCTCCGGGCGGGCGCGACCATCAGGAGGGTCGCGGCCACGACCGTGGCGTACACGCCGATGCCGATGAACGAGAGCAGCGACTCGGTGGTGCCGGCCTGATGGAGGAACCGTCCCCACTGCACCACGACGGCCACGGCGGCAGCCAGCACCACGAAGGCGATGCCCTTGCGGAGCCACGTGAGCGACGGCACGAAGACCAGTGCGAGCAGGATGGCTGCGGCCGCCAGCAGCGGGATCCCGAGATTCAGGGAGTCAGTGGGTGCCTGCAGGTCGTAGAGGAACGGCGTGGGGATGTCCCACGCCCTGGCGATCCGGTACGGACTGTCGATCCACGGGAACAGGCCTGCCACGACGAGGACGGCGACCGCCCACAGCGCCGCCGCCGGCGGCCGAGGGATGGTGATGCCGTCTCCCCTCTGCGCGGCTGGGGCCGGGGCGGCCGCCGGTGCCTGGGGCGCGGCGGCCGCGGCCGGGGGAGATTGGGGATCGGCGGCGGGGGTGGCCGCCGTTGCGACGGCGGGTTCCGCGGCCGCAACGGGGCGTGCGGGCGCTTCCGTCTCCGCCCGGGTCTGGGCGGTCCCGCATTCGTCGCAGTACCGGGCGTCGGTGCGGATCGGGGCCCCGCACTCGGCGCACTGCATCGCAGCATTCACAGCGTCCCCCTCCCTGGGTGTAAGGCGATCCTAACGATGCGGCCGACGAGGTGTCGGGTCGGACAGGCCCGGGCACGGCCGTGCCGGCGGCTACGCCTCGAGGAGGCCGTCGAGGGCGTCGAGGATCAGGTCGAGGCCGAAGGTGAACTCGACGGCGTGGTCGTAGCCCTCCCTCAGCATCTCGCACGTGACCTCGGCGAGGTGGGGGTAGGCGTCGGCCATCTGCCGGAGCAGGTCGGTGCCGATCTCCTCGAGGCTCGCGTCGTCGTCGAAACCCAGGTTCGACTCCTGCAGGATCGACCCGTAGATGTAGGCGTCCACGATCGAGAATCCCCGCATGGCCGATCGGCCCGAGAACCCGGCGTCCCTGAGCGCGCCGAGGACGGTGTCGAAGTACCCGAGGCGCCGCGGGGTGGAGGTCTCGCTGTGCGCCTCGAGCAGTCCGACGGCCCACGGGTGCCGGTGGAACACGGCGCGGGCCGATTCGGCCCGGCGCCGCATGGCGTCCTTCCAGTCGTCGCCGGGGGACGGCAGGTCGATCTCGGCCAGAACGAGGTCGATGACGCCGTCGAGGAGGTCGTCCTTGTTGGCGACGTGGTTGTAGAGCGACATCGCCTCCACGCCGAGGTGGCGGCCGAGGCGGCGCATGCTCACGGCTTCGAGGCCCTCGACGTCGGCCAGGTCGATGGCGGTGCGGAGCACCTTCTCTCGGGTGAGGTGTGCCCGGTGCCCGGCGGCGCTCATGGTGTCCCCCTCACTTGACTCCGCTTACATCGTAAGTATAGTACCCGCTTACAGCGTAAGGTCACGCGCTGGATCGACATCACAGGAGGGGAACCATGAAGGCGATCATCCACCGGGCGTTCGGCGCCCCCGACGAGGTCCTGGCTCTGCAGGACGCCGACACCCCGCAGCCCGCCGACGGCGAGGTGCTGGTGAAGGTGGCTGCGGTCGGGTTGGCGAAGGGCGACTGGCTCATCTCCGAGGGCCTGCCCTACGTGGCCCGCCCGTCGTACGGCATCCGCACCCCCAAGGAGCGGGTTGCCGGGCTCGAGATGGCCGGCACCGTCGAGGCCGTAGGGCCCGGCGTCGCCCACTTCGCCGCGGGGGACCGGGTGTTCGGCTGGGCCAAGGGCGCCCTGGCCGAGTACGCCGTCGCCGCCGAGGACGGCCTGGCCACCATGCCGGAGGGCGCGTCCTTCGAGGAGGCGGCGGCCGTGCCGGTGTCCGGGCTCACCGCCCTGCAGGCCGTTCGGGACTCCGGCGAGGTGGCGGCAGGGCAGCGGGTGCTGGTGATCGGCGCCTCGGGGGCCGTGGGGTCGTTCGCCGTGCAGATCGCCGCGTCGCTCGGTGCCGAGGTGACCGGCGTGGCCGGCACCCGCAACCTCGACCTGGTGCGCTCGCTCGGAGCGACACACGTCGTGGACTACACCAAGGACGACGCCACCGCCGAGGCCGACCGGTACGACGTCATCATCGACATCGCAGGCAACACCCCGCTGCGGAGGCTGCGGCACGCCCTGGCTCCCAAGGGGACGCTCGTCATCGTCGGCGGCTCCGGCGGCAAGGCCACCATGGGCTTCGGCAGGACGATCCGGGCGGCGCTGCTGTCGCCGTTCGTGGGCCAGCGCCTCCGGCCGCTGATCTCCAAGCCCAACCCCGCCGACCTGGAGGCCCTGGGACGGCTGATCGAGCGTGGAGACCTCCGCCCCGCCGTCGGCAGCACCTATCCGCTGGAGCGGGCCGCCGAGGCGATCGGATCCATCGGCGCCGGCCGGACCACCGCCAAGACCGTCGTCACCGTCGGCGCCGCTGCGTGAGCGCCCCTACCCCAGAGAGGACCCACCCCATGACCACGACCACCACCGAGGAGCGGATCGAGCGGAGGGCCAGGGCCGCCGGCATCCTGTACCTGCTGCTCGTCCTCGTCGGCCCGTTCGCCCTGCTGCTGGGCCGCTCGGCGATGCTGGTGCCCGACGACGCCGCGGCCACGGTCGCCAACATCGTCGAGAAAGAGGGCCTGTTCCGGATGGGGATGACCGCCGAGGTGGCGATCATCCTCATCGAGGTGGTGCTGACCGCCCTCCTCTACACGATCACCCGCCCGGTCAGCCGCTCGCTGTCGATGGCGGCGATGCTGGCGCGGTACGGCATGGTGATCGTGATGGCCGTCAGCCTGGCGACCGGCTTCCTGGCCCTCGCCGCCGCCGACGGCGCCGGCTACCTGGCCGGGTTCGACGCCGCCGGGCAGGGCAGCCTGGCCGCCATGTTCCTGGAGGCGGGCGAGTACCTCATCACGGCGTGGGGGTTCCTGTTCGGCATCCATCTGGTGCTGCTCGGCCACCTGGTGCGCCGCTCCGGGTTCTTCCCGGCGGTGCTGGGGGTGCTGCTGATGGTGGCCGGGGCCGGGTACCTGCTGGAGAGCTTCGGCGCGATCCTGTGGACCGGTGGCGAGAGCATCCTGGCCACCGTGGTGATCGTGCTGGCCATCCCCGGCGAACTGGGCTTCCCGCTGTGGCTGCTGATCAAGCGGCTCGATGGATCCGCCTGGAAGACCAGGGCGCTGGAGGCCGCTGCCGAACCGGCCGCCTGAGCCGGTCCGATCGTCGAGACGACGGGGCCCGCCGCACGGCGGGCCCCGTCACGTCGGCAGGGCCGCCTCCCGCGCCTCCCGGCGCCCCGCCCAGCGGACCACCGCCAGCGCCACGAGGCCGGAGCCGAGGAACCCGATGGCCAACGGGTACACGGTGCCGTCGTAGGCGGCGTCGATGACCCCGCCGAGCAGCGCCCCGACGCCCGTCTGGGCCGTCCCGATGAGCGCCGAGGCGGTGCCCGCCACGGCCCCCATCGGCTCCATCGCGAGCGCGAACAGGTTGGGGACCATGAAGGCGTGCAGGCACAGCAGGCCGGCGAGCGGGGGGCCGAACGCCCAGAACGAAGGGGTGCCGCCGGAGGCGATGGCGATCGCCATCAGCACGGTGCCCCCGATCGCGTACCCGACGATCACCCGCCGGGCGATGACCGCCGAGCCGAACCGGCGCACCACGGCGGCATTGGTGAGGGTGGCGAGGCCCATCAGCGCGGCGTTGGCGCCGAACACCAGCGGGAACCAGGAGCCGAGGCCGAACACGTCGTCCACGATCAGTTCCAGCGACGCCAGGTACGACATGAATGCCCCGAACAGGGCGGTGGCCGCCAGGGCGTAGGCCATCGCCGGCCGCTGGGCCACCACGGTGCGGGCCGCCCTCCGCACCCCGTCGAACCGCAGATCGATGCGCGACGCCGGGTCCAGGGTCTCCGGCAGCCGGGCCACCCAGACCGCCATCGCCGCCACCACGGCCACGCAGAACCAGAACACGGCGCGCCAGGGGGCGACCGAGACGATGGCGGCGCCGATGCTGGGGGCGATCACCGGCACCAGGATGAACACGGCGGTGAGCAGCGACATGGTGCGGGCCATCTCGTCGCCCCGGTAGGAGTCGCGCACGATGGCCATCGAGACCACGCGCGGGCCGGCAGAGCCGACGCCCCACAGGAACCTGCTGGCCAGCAGCATCCCGAACGAGGGCGCCGCGGCCGCTCCCACCGCTCCCAGCGCGTAGAGGCCGAACCCGGCGTACAGCACCGGCTTGCGGCCGAAGCGGTCCGAGATCGGCCCGTACAGCAACTGGGCGACGGCGAGGCCGATGAAGAACACGGTGACGATCTGCCCGGTGGCGGGGGAGTCGGGTGCCAGGTCGAAGCCGGCGCGGATCTCTCCGAACGCCGGCAGCATCAGGTCGATGGCCAGGGCCGTCAGCGCCATCATCAGCGCCAGCATCGCCAGGAACTCGCGGCGGCCGATCCGCCGGGCTGGGGGTGATGCCGTGCTCACGGGATGCCGCCTCCGGTGCAGAGCGCAGCGTACCGGTGCGGCCGGCGGGCCCGGCCGCAGGGCGGGTCACCCGGCCGAGCCCTCGATCACTGCGGCGATCGCCGCCGCCTCGGACGCCACCGTGGCGGGGTCCACCAGATCGGAGGCTCCGGTGGTCAGGAGGTCCACCCAGCCGTCCAGCACCCCGGAGGCGGTGCCCGACGCGTACAGCGACGCCTGCAGTTCGGCGAGGCGCAGGTCCACGAGTTCGGCGTACTCGTCGACGGCGAGGAAGCGCTCCGAGAGCACGTTGCCGCCCGGGGCGTCGGGGCCCGCCGTCCCGGCGTCGGGGGGGCCGCCGGCCGGGCGGTCGGGGCGGTCTCCTGCATCGGGAGGGCCGCCCACCTCTCCACCGGGGCCGTGCTGGGCGCCGTAGGCGAGGTTGTGGTCCCAGGGGACCACGGTGAACTCCCCGGTGCCGGGATCCCAGTACAGGTACGAGTTGTTGCCGGGGCCGTCGATGTCGTCGAAGTTGGCGATCAGTTCCTGCGCCGCCAGGTAGGTGGCGAAGGCGTCCACGTCGAGACGGTCGGCGATCTCGGCGGCGAAGGTGGCGTCGTCCGACTCGTTCAGGAACTGCAGGAACTCGATGAGCGGGGTCAGGTCGGCATTGCCCTCTCCCGCCTCCTGGTCGAACACCTCGTCGTAGGCGTCGGGGTCGTCGCCCCGGTAGGTGTAGTCGCCGGTGCTCTCCGCCTTGTACAACGCCCCGTCGGCCGAGAACGCGTCGGCCATCCACACGTCGTCGGGGTGTTCCAGCACCAGGCGCAGCGTCTCGTCGCTGCCGTTCACGGAGAACCGGACGTACACGGCGTCCTGCGAGGCGAGGCCGGCCAGGTCCAGCACCTCGACGGCGACGGCCTCGTTGAGCGCCGACTCGGAGGCGTTGGACCGGACCACGAAGTCGGAGATGCCCTCGTGTGCCTGCCCGTCGACGTACTCGTCGAGGCGGAGCAGCCAGGGGAGGCTCTCCGGCGCGTCGGCGTCGGCATCGGTGGTGGGCCCGCCGGGCCCTCCGGGCGCGGTCGATCCCTGTCGCAGCCCGAACAGCGACGAGTTGCCCTTGAGTCGCACGCCGGCGTGCTCGTAGGCGGTTCCGTCGATGGTGATCGTCGCCTCGATCCACTCCTTCTCGCCGGTGGCGGCGTAGGTGTCGATCATCTCCTCGTAGTCGCCGGTGTCGAACGTGACCGCGATCTCGTGGATCTGCGAGGGGTCGAAGAAGCCCGACCCGGTGCCTGCGGCGGCGCCGGCGGTGGTGCCGGCGCCGCCACAGGCTGCGACGACCAGTGCGGCGGAGAGCACGAGTGCCGCAAGGCGGCCCCGCGGGAGATTCGGGGCCATGCCGTCCGGTCGTGTCGCTGGGCGGGTCATGCCCACACTGCACCACGAAGGGTTCGGAGAACCCCGAGGGCTTCCTGGGAGGTCGCTGGGAGTGTCGGTCCGGCAGGATGTGCCGGTGCTACGGGTCGGGGACCTCGACCGCGAGGTCGCCGAGGGCGGCGAGGAAGGCGTCGGCGTTGGACGACACGGGCCGCTTCAACGCGGTGAGGCCGGTGTGCTCCGTGCGCCACCTGCCGTCGCCGAAGTCGGTGATGAAGTGGCGGAACCGGTTGCCGGAGCCGGCGTCGTGATCGAACCAGTGAACCCGCACCCCGGCGAGCGGGGCGGTGTGCAGGAGGTCCTTGGGACGGTTGCGCACGCCGCTGCGGGTGCCGAGCGACAGGCTCGTGTCGGTGAGCAGCAGGAACGTCCCCCCGTAGCCCCGGAAGCCCTTGTCGGGGTCGTACCCCAGTTCCTTCGCCACGGCGGCGCGCCGGCGGATGCCCCCGGTGGGCCCGGAGTAGTGGACCAGCGGCCCGTCGCCTGCTCGGAACGCCCCTCCGCCCGGCATGTCGGCCGAGGTCGTGACCCAGGAGACGACGGTCTCTCCCGGCAGGTGCTCCGCCGCCCACGCATCGAGGTCCTGGTGTTTGAAGCCCATGGTGGGCGGGACCCTAGCGGCGGTCAGGTCCGTACGAAGGACGCCACGGTCTCGACGTGGAACGTCTGGGGGAACAGGTCCACCGGCGCCGCCCACTCCAGGAGGTAGCCCCGCTCGGCCAGGCCCCGCGCATCGCGGGCCAGCGACGCCGGGTCGCACGACACGTAGGCGATCCGCCGGGGCTCGCATGCGGCCACGCCGTCCACCCCCGCGGCGCCGAGGCCGTCCCGGGGCGGGTCCACCACGGCCAGGTCCCACGGGTCCCGCACCGCCGACAGCCCGGTGGCGAAGTCCACGTTGAACAGGCGGTGCTCGATGCCGGCCCTGCCGGCGTTGTGGGCGAAGTCGACGGCGGCGGTCTCGTCGGCCTCCACCGCGATCACCCGGCCGGCGTCGCGGCCCACGCCGACCCCGAACAGGCCGCCGCCGGCGTAGCCGTCCATCAGCGTGTCGTCCGGCTCGGGCCGGAGCGCCTCCCGCACCAGGGCGACCAGGGCCCCGGCGCCGGGCGTGTTGTTCTGGAAGAAGGCGTCGCCGGTGATGCGGAAGCGGAACCCGGCCGCCTCCTCGTGCAGCACGCCGTCGCCCACCACGGGGAGGAGGCCGTCGGGAGTGCGGTGCACCACGCCGCAGCCCCAGCCCTCCGCCCCATCGGGCAGGTCGCCGCTCACCACGGCGAGGGTCTCGCCGGTGGCGGTCCCCACCCGCAGCGTGATGCCCCGGGCGTCGCCGAGGGGCCCCAGCCGCCCGAACAGGTCGGCGAGGGCGGGGTGCATCAGGTGGCACTCGTCGATGGGCACGGTGTCGCGGCTGCGGCGCCTGCGCAGCGCGGGGCGGCCGAAGGTGACGGCGAAGTCCATGCGGTTGCGGTAGCCGTAGGGGTCGCCGGTGGTGAGCGTCGCCCGCACCGGGGGGTCGGCGATGCCGCCCAGGTGCCGCAATTGGCCGGCCACGATGGTCTGCTTCCAGTCGCGCTGCGCTTCGTACGCAGCGAACTGCCACTGGCAGCCCCCGCAGTCGGCGAAGTGGGGGCACGGCGGCTCCACCCGCTGCGGGGACGGCTCCAGCACCCGGGTCAGCTCCACCCGCGCCCACGAGCCCTTGTCCCGGACGACCTCGCCCTCCACCAGTTCGCCCGGCATGGCGCCGGCCACGAAGTGGGCCTTGCCGTCGAGGCGGGCGACGGCCTCGCCGCGGTGGGCGACGTCGGTGGGTCTCAGCTGGATCACGGCGGCCAAGGTAGCCGTTCCCGGTCAGCCCTCCGCCGGTTCGAACACCAGCGCCCGCCCGTCGCCGGTGGAGAGGGTGAGCGTGGTGCCCTCCACCGTCATCGTGGCGGCGTCCGACAGCGCGGCGTGGAAGCGGGCCTCCTGGTCCATGATCTCGGGCGCGCAGGCCATCAGCGTGGTGGCGACGTCGCCGACCACGACGGTGACCGCCGTGGCGCCGCTGCCGCCGGTGATCTCGAAGCTCCCGGTGAACTGGTTGCAGCCGCCGCTGCCGGACAACGTGCCCATGCCTGCGCCGCTGTCGATGGTGAGGGTCACCTCGGTGCCGGCGACCGTCGACGCGGCGGTGTCGCCGTCGACGAACGTGGTGAGCCGCCACGCGCCGCTCAAGGGCAGTTCGGGGGTCGGCTCGGGGGCGGCCAGCACGATGGCGGCCGACCCGTCGGCGGCCACCAGGGTCGGCCCGGCATCCCGGTCGGCGAGGGTGTCCACCCTGGCGAGCGCCTGGAAGAAACGCTGCTCCTGGTCCATGACCCCCTGGTCCATGCAGGCCATCTCCGTCCAGGCCAGGTCGACGATGGACACGCCGTCGCCGGGGCCGAGGGCGATCGAACCGCCGAACGAGTTGCAGCCACTGTTGCCGCCGATGGTGCCGTCCTCGAAGAAGCGGATGGTGGGCACCGCATCGGGGAGCACAGGGTCGTCGGCGCCGTCGATGCCGAAGGAGACGACCACCCAGGAGGTGCCGGTGAGCCCGGCTGCGCCGGGGCCGGGCACGGCGGTCGTCGGCACGGAGGCGGTGGGGTCCGAGGCGTCCTCGCCCCCTCCGCCGCACGCGGCGGCGGCCAGGGCGACGAGGGCGAGCGTGGCGACGAATCGGTGGGTCATGGCGTCCTTCTCGGTGATGGTCTGTCGATGGGACGGTCGGGCGGGGCCTGCCGGTTCCTCACGGCCGGTGCGATGCGATCGCTGCGAGGTGCTCGCGGTCGCGGGGACGGTCGGCGAGGCGCTTGTACGCCACGATGTGCTCCAGACGGACGCAGGGGATGCCGTCGAGGTCCTCGGCGGTGTCGATGTAGGTGTCGACCGGCGTTCGGCCGTACCGCCACGAGCGGCCGATGGTGATGTCCCCGTCGTCCACCCGCACGATCTCCACCCCGTCGGGCTCCAGCATCGCGGTCTCACCGATCTCGACGGCCCGGTCCCATGCGGGACCGCGGCAGACCACGTCCAGGTCGCCCACCTCCTCGATCCAGCCGCGCAGCAGCAGCGGCCCGCTCCCGAACAGCGCCCAATCGCCGTCGGGGAGGCCGAGGCCGCGCAGCCGGGCGATGAAGGGGTGGTCGCGCACGGGAACCTGGTCTCGTCGACACGCCGAGGCTAGATACCCCGGCGGGTGCGGGTTGGCTGCTTGGCAGAATGGGTACCGGTGCCGGGGTGGGAGCATCGGTGGAGCAGCGCGAACGGGAGCAGGGCGGATGAGCGCACGGCAGATCGTGGTGGTCCGGCACGGCCAGACCGAATGGAGCGACGCCCGGCGCCACACCGGGCGCACCGACATCCCCCTCACCGACCTGGGGCGCCGGCAGGCCGACGCCCTCGCCGGCATGCTGGAGGCCTTCGAGTTCGACGCCGTGGTGTCGTCCCCGTTGGCCCGCGCGTGGGAGACGATGGAGCGGGCCCGCCTCGGCCCCGACGGCGTGGCCGACGACGACCTGATGGAGTGGGACTACGGGGTGTACGAGGGCCGTCGCACCGTGGACATCCGCGACGAGATCCCGGGCTGGTCGGTGTGGACCCACCCCATCCCCGGTGGCGAGTCGCTCGCCGGGGTGGGTGAGCGCGTCGACCGGGCCATCGCCCGGGCCCTCGAGGCCGGTGAGACGGTGGCCGTGTTCGGCCACGCCCACCTGCTGCGGATCTTCGCCGCCCGGTGGGTGGGCCTGCCTCCGGAGGCGGGGCGCCATCTGCAACTCGACACCGCCACTGTGTCGGTCCTCGGCTGGGAGCGCGAGAACCGCGTCATCCACCGCTGGAACCACGTCTGTCCGGCGGCGGGCCGCTAGCGAACGGAGCACACCCATGGAATCGATCACCGCCACGCCGGAGTGGGCCGCCCTCGAAGCGCTCGCCGCCGCAGGGCCCCCGGACCTGAGGGAGGCGTTCGATGCCGACCCGGGCCGGGCGGAGCGGCTCACCTTCACCGCCGGCGACCTGCTGGTGGACCTCTCCAAGCACCTGGTGACCGGCGAGATCGTGGACGCCCTGCTCGCCCTGGGGCGCAGAGCCGGCCTGGAGGAGCGCACGGCAGCCCTCTTCGGCGGGGAGCACCTCAACACCACCGAGGACCGGGCCGTGCTGCACCCTGCACTGCGCGCCGCCCCCGGCGACCGCTTCGCCGACGAGGGGCGTGACGTGGTGGCCGACGTGCACCGGGTGCTCGACCGGATGGAGGCCCTCGCCGCCCGGGTGCGCTCGGGGGAGTGGCGGGGCCACACCGGGGAGCCGATTCGCGACGTGGTGAACATCGGCATCGGGGGCTCCGACCTGGGCCCGGCGATGGCCTACGGCGCGCTGCGCCGTTTCACGACGCCCGCCCTGCGGGCGCATTTCGTCTCGAACGTGGACCCGGCCCACCTCGAGTCGGTCCTCGCCGTCACCGACCCCGCCACCACGCTGTTCGTGGTGGCGTCGAAGACGTTCACCACCGTCGAGACGCTCTCCAACGCCCGGGCGGCCCGCCGCCGCGTCACCGAGGCGCTGGGCGGCGAGGACGCGGTGGCCCGCCACTTCGTGGCGGTCTCCACCAACGCCGATGCGGTGGCGGCGTTCGGCATCGACCCGGAGCACATGTTCGAGTTCTGGGACTGGGTGGGCGGCCGGTACTCCATGGACTCGGCGATCGGCCTCTCGCTGATGATCGCCGTGGGCCCCGACCGCTTCCGGGAGATGCTGGCGGGGTTCCGCTCGATCGACGAGCACGTCCGCGAGATGCCGATGGGGCAGAACGTCCCGGCGCTGCTGGGGCTGATCGGCGTCTGGTACCGCGACTTCCTGGGCCTGCCGTCGTACGCCGTGCTGCCCTACGCCCAGGACCTGGCCCGCTTCCCCGCCTACCTGCAGCAGCTGGACATGGAGTCGAACGGCAAGCGGGTGCGCCTCGACGGGACGGAGGTGGATCTGGACACCGGCCCGATCGTGTGGGGCGAGCCCGGCACCAACGGGCAGCACGCCTTCTACCAGTTGCTCCACCAGGGGACCACGGTGGTCCCCGCCGACCTGATCGGGTTCGTGGAGCCGATGGCCGACGACGACGATGGACGCCACGACCTGCTGGTCGCCAACCTGCTGGCGCAGGCGGAGGCGCTGGCGTTCGGCAAGACGCCCGCCGAGGTGGCCGCCGCCGGGGTCGGCGCCGCGCTGGTGCCGCACCGCACCTTCCCCGGCAACCGCCCCACGTCGGTGATCCTTGCCCCGGCGCTCACCCCGTCGGTGCTGGGGCAACTGGTGGCGCTCTACGAGCACAAGGTGTTCACCCAGGGCACGGTGTGGGGCATCAACTCGTTCGACCAGTGGGGCGTGGAGCTGGGCAAGGAGCTCGCCACCACCATCGCCGGGGAGGTGATGGCAGCGGAGCGGCCCGGCCTCGACCACGACGCCTCCACCGCGGCGTTGATCCGCCGCTACCGGGAGGGCCGGGGGAGGGCCTGACGGCTCGCCGCTCGAAGACGATCGCCGCTCACGCGTCGGTCCTGAAGCCCTCGGGTCCTTCCCGCGTGCCGGAGCGCGGGGCGACCTCGGCAGGGGCGGGTGCCCGCTGCGGTACGGTCCCGGTGACGACCCTCGGGAGGCACACCATGGAGACCTGGGATGCGATCAGGGCGCGCCGCAACGTGCGCGACTTCGAGGACCGGCCGATCCCGGGCGCCGACCTGGACCGGATCCTGGAGGCGGCCCGCCGCTCGCCGTCGTCCCGCAACGGCCAGCCGTGGGACTTCGTCCTCGTGGCCGATCGGGAGCGGCTCCAGGCGCTGTCCGGCGTGTGGCGCGGCGCCGGCCACGTCGCCCGCTCGGCGGCCACGATCGCGATCGTCGCCCCGGTCCCCGACGACGAGCGCTCCGCCGCGTCGCTGCACTACGACCTGGGCCAGGCGACCATCCAGACGATGCTCGCCGCCGCCGACCTCGGTATCGGCTCCGGCCACGCTGCGGTCCGCGATCAGGACCTGGCCCGGGAGGTGCTCGGCCTTCCCGGGGACCGCTTCCTGGCCTGGCTCATCGCCCTCGGCTACCCCGCCGACCGCCCGCTGCGCCCCATCGAGCACCCCGATCGCCGCCCGTTCGACGAGGTCGTCCACCGCGAGACGTGGTGAGGGGTCCCGGGCCGAGCCTCCGCGGCGTGTGAACGGCCCCAGGAGGGACGGCAGAGCCCCCCGGGCGCACGAAACCACGCCGGATGGCGTGGTCTCGTGGGCCCGGCTGGATTCGAACCAGCGACCTCATCCTTATCAGGGATGCGCTCTAACCAGGCTGAGCTACGGGCCCGCGGAGCGGGAGGATACCACCGGCCGGCCGGTCACCCTCCGAGCAGGTCCATGGTCTCGCCGGTGCGCTGCATGTCGTCCGACCACATGGTCTGCAGGTAGAAGCGGCTCACGCCGACCCCGGCCATCTCGGCGAGCTCGGCCTGCACCTGCTCGGCGGTGCCGCAGGGGGTGTTGCGTGCCTCGAAATGGGCCTGGATCTCCTCGACCGTCGTCCCGTCCTCGGCGGCGAGCTCGGCGAGGCGCTCCCGGTAGTCGGCTTCGTCTGCGCCGACGAGCACGGCGCCGGAACTGCTGATGAGGAGGGCGTCGGGGTCGCGGCCTGCGGCGGCCGCCTCGGATCGGGCGAGGGCGATGCGGGCCCGCATGCCTTCGGGGGTGTCGGGGTACATGTTGTACTCGTCGGCGTAGCGGCCGGCGAGGGTGGGCGTCTTGACGGCACCGCGGCCGCCGACCACCACCTGGAACCCCTCGGTGGGCCGGGGGTGGAGGTCGCGGGCCTGGAGGGTGGCGTGCCTGCCGTCGAACCCCTCCCCGGCGGCCATGGCCCGCACATAGGCGAGGGCGTCTTCCATCATCTCGTAGCGCTCGGCCAGGGGCGGGTAGCGGAACCCGAACACCTCGTGCTCCAGGTCGAGCCAGCCGGTGCCGAGCCCGAGGGTGAACCGCCCGCCCGACATCCGGTCGATGGTGAAGGCGCTCTTGGCGAACACGGCGGGGTGGCGGAACGTCACCGGGCCCACCATCACGGACAGGCGGATGGCCGAGGTGTCCCGGGCCAGGCCGCCGAGCAGGGCGAACGCATCGGGCGCCGGCCGTTCGATGCCTTCCTCGGCGAGGGTGAAGAGGTAGTGGTCGGGGATGGCGAAGCAGGCGAGGCCGCGGTCCTCGGCCCAGCGGGCGGCGGCCAGCACGACGTCGTAGGTGCCCGAGGCCTGCAATCCGTACTCCATGGCGGCGCAGCCTAGACCGCCCTGCCCCGGGCGCCCCGTAGACTGTCGGCGTCCGGGGATGTAGCTCAGTCCGGCAGAGCACCTGGTTTGCAACCAGGGGGTCAGGGGTTCGAATCCCCTCATCTCCACGGACCGACCCACAGGGAGACACCATGCGCAGCGCCGTGATCGTCGACGCCGTGCGAAGCCCGATCGGGCGCCGCAACGGGATCCTGAAGGGCTGGCACCCGGTCGACCTGTCGGGCCACGTCATCCGCGCCCTGCTCGACCGGGTCGGGGTGGAAGGCGGGCAGGTGGACGACGTCATCTGGGGGTGCGTCTCCCAGACGGGCGAGCAGACCGGCAACATCGGCCGCTTCGCCGGCCTGGCGGCGGGCCTGCCGGACGAGATCCCCGGCGTGGCCATCGACCGCCAGTGCGGGTCGAGCCAGCAGGCCGTCCACTTCGCCGCCCAGGCGATCATGGCCGGGGCACAGGACATCGTGGTGGCCGGCGGGGTCGAGTCGATGAGCCGCATCCCGATGGGCATCACCTACAGCCAGGGTCCGGGCCAGGCGTTCGGGCCCATGGTGATGGACCGCTACGACGGCCGCCTGGTCCCGCAGGGGATCTCGGCGGAGATGATGGCGGAGAAGTGGGGGGTGTCCCGCACCCGACTCGACGAGATCTCCACCGACTCGCACGCCAGGGCCGCCAGGGCCATCGACGAGGGCCGCTTCGCCACGCAGATCGTCCCGGTGGAGGTGAAGGACGAGGAGACGGGCGAGACGGTGACGGCCGACACCGATCAGGGGGTGCGGCGCGGCACGACCGTCGAGACGCTGGCGGGGCTGAAGCCGGCCTTCAAGGAGGACGGCCTGATCACGGCGGGCAACTCGTCGCAGATCTCCGACGGTGCGGCGGCCCTGCTGGTGGTGGGCGAGGACGTCGCCGAGAAGATGGGGTGGACGCCGATGGCCAGGGTCACCCACTTCAGCGTGGTCGGGTCCGACCCGGTGCTGATGCTCGACGCCCCGATCCCTGCCACCTTCAAGGTGCTGGAGCGGGCCGGCCTGGGCATCGACGACATGGGCGTCATCGAACTGAACGAGGCGTTCTCGAGCGTGGTCGCAGCCTGGCTGATCGAGACCGGGGCCGACTGGGAGAAGGTCAACCCGAACGGCGGGGCGATCGCCCTCGGGCACCCGCTGGGGGCCAGCGGGGCGATCCTGATGACCCGCCTGGTGCACGAGATGGCCCGGGTTGGGGCCCGCTACGGCCTGCAGTCGATGTGCGAGGGCGGCGGCACCGCCAACGGCACCATCCTGGAGCTGGTCTGAGCGCGTTCGTGGACGTCCTGGTCGCCGCCGCCATCGGCGCGGCGATCCTGCTGCTCGGGTGGTTTGGCATCCGGGTGCTGAGGACCGCACCGCCGGAGGCGGGAGCGGGCGGCGTGGTGGAGGTGTCGGCCGACTACCGCTGCACGGTGTGCGGGATGCGCCTCACCGTCACCCACGCCGGGGGCGAGGAGATCGACCCGCCCCGCCACTGCCACGAGCCCATGGAGGAGGCGCCCTGACCGCAGGGCCGGCGGGTACGGTGGCGGGCATGGACGGCACGACACCCTCGACGGCACGCCGGGCCCTGCTGCTGGTGGCGATGGCCGCCCTGCTCCTCGCCGCCTGCGCCGCCGGCCCCAACGGGGCGGCGGGCGTCCCTGCCGAGACCGGCCGGGTCGCCGGGTTCTGGCTGGGCCTGTGGCACGGCGTGATCGCCCCGATCACGTTCGTGATCTCGCTGTTCGGCGACGGCGTCAACGTGTACGAGATCCACAACAACGGCGGCTGGTACGACTTCGGATTCGTGCTCGGGGCGGTCTGCCTCATCGGCGGCAGCCACGGGGCGCGGCGCCACAGGTGAGGGGGGCGGTCGTGTGCCCGGAGACCACCGGGCGCCACCCCGTCGTCCACAGCAGTGGACAACCCTGTGGAGAACTACACGAGTGTGATTCGGGGCCCTGCGGCGGCGCGCCGGGGCCTCATCGGGGACGGCTGCGGGGCAGGGTCCGGCTCAGTAGTAGTTGAGCGTCATGACGAAGCCGACGCCGATGAGCCCGAGACCCGAGTAGAGCCAGACGCTGTCGGTGCCGCCGGGGACGGCGCCGATGTAGTTAAGGATGACCACGAGCGCGCCGATGCCCATGACACCGAACATGAGGGCCACGTACCAGGTGGGCGACTCCTTGTGCTTCTGCGACTCGGGTTGCGCCTGGTGGGTGCGTTGGGACTTCGGCTTGCGCCGGCCTTTGGACTTCGGCATGGGGGCAAGGGTAGCGGCACCCGCGACGCGGCCCACCGGGAAGGAGAGCGACGGATGAGGACGATGCCTGCCGGGCGGCGCCCGCTCACCCCGTCGGCGCGCCTCGGGACCCTGCTGCGCCGCACCGGGTGGACGCTGCTCGGGATCGGCGTGCTGCTGGCCGGGTTCGTGGTGTACGAACTGTTCGTCACGTCCTTCTTCGCAGGGCGGGCCCAGGCCGGCCTGACCGAGGACCTCAACGCCCGCATCGCCGCTGCCGAGGTGCAGACGGTCGCCTACGAGGCCGGGAGCCTGGACCTGATCGCCGTGCCGGTGGGGATGGCCGACGACGTGCCGGCGCCCGCCGACGAGGAGGTGGCCGCGGCGCTGGAGTCGTCCCTGGGTCGCGCCGCCGTGCAGGCGGTGGCCGCACCGGCCGGAACCGCCGAACCGCCGGAAGGGTCGATCGTCGAGGAGCCGGCGGTGCCGGAGGGAGACGCCCTGGGCCGCATCGAGATCCCCTCCATCGGCCTCGACTGGACCGTGGTCGAGGGGGTGGAGACGGCCGACCTGCGCCGCGGAGCCGGGCACATGCCCGACACGGCCATGCCGGGCCAGCCCGGCAACGCCGTCATCAGCGGCCACCGCACCACGTACGGCGCCCCGTTCCACGACCTCGGAGACACCGGGGAGGGCGACCTGATCACCGTCACGACGGCCACCGGGTCGCACGTCTACCAGATCGTCGAGCGCCGGGTGGTGGCGCCCACCGAGACGTGGGTGACCGGGCAGTGGGAGGGGTCGTGGCTCACGCTCACCACGTGCCACCCCAAGTACTCGGCGCGCCAGCGCCTCGTGGTGGTGGCGCGCCTGGTGGGCGGCCCCAACGCCGTCACGCTGGGCGCCGGCGCATGATCGCCCGCCTCGCCGCCCGCCTGCCCGGCCCGCCCGCCGTCGGCTACGCCCTGCTGGCACTCGCCGTGCTCGTTACCCTGGCGCTGCTCGGACTGCTCTACGAGTGGGTCGGGTCCACGTTCCTCGACACAGGCGGCCGGATCGGGTGAGGGCCCTCGTCCTCGACAACTACGACAGCTTCACCTTCAACCTCGTGCAGTACCTCGGCGAGTTGGGGGCCGACCCCGTCGTGCTCCGCAACGACGCCATGCCCCCCGAGGAGGCCGCCCGCCGGATCCGGCCCGACCGCCTGGTGATCTCGCCCGGCCCCGGCCGGCCCGAAGACGCCGGGTTGTCGGTGGCCTACGTCCGGGCGTTCGGCGAGGCGGTCCCCACCCTCGGGGTCTGCCTGGGGCACCAGGCGATCGTCGTCGCCTACGGCGGTACCGTCGGACCTGCCCCCGAGCCGCGTCACGGCAAGGTGTCGAGCATCTCCCACGACGGGCAGGGCCTGTTCGAGGGGCTCGAGAACCCGCTCACCGCGACCCGCTACCACTCGCTGGCGGCGGCCGGCCTGCCGGACGACCTGGTGCCGACCGCCCACAGCGAGGACGGCGTGGTGCAGGGCGTCCGGCACCGGCGCTTCCCGGTGGCCGGGGTGCAATTCCACCCCGAGAGCATCATGACCACCGAGGGGAAGCGCCTGCTGGCCAACTTCCTCGCCGTCTGATCAGGGACGGAAGCGCGGGTACCCCGAGGGCGCCATCTGGGTCAGGTTGGTCTGGTCGGACCCGTCGGCCCGCATCAGCCACACGTCCTGGCCGTACTGGCGGTCGCTCTGGAAGGCGATGAAGGCGCCGTCGGACGACCAGGTGGGGAACTCGTCGTCCGCCGGGTGGTTCGTCAGGTTCACCTTGTTGGCCCCGTCGGCGTCCATCACGAAGATCTCGTAGTCGCCGGTGCGGTCGGTGGTGAACAGGATCTTCGTCCCGTCCGGCGACCACGTCGGGTCTCCGTCGAAGGCCGGGTCGGTGGTCAGGTTCAGCAGGATGCCGCCGGCGGCGTTGGTGACCCGGATGTTGCTGTTGCCGTCCACCCTCGCCCGGTAGACGATCCGGGTGCCGTCGGGGTGCCAGCTGGGCGAGGAGTCCCGGTCCGGGTTGTCGGTGACCCGCTGCACGTCCGACCCGTCGGCCGCCATCGTGAAGATGTCGAACTCGCCGTTGGCCCGGGTGGAGATGAAGGCGATCCGGGTGCCGTCGGGGGACCACACCGGGGTGTCGTCCACGCCGGGGTCGTCGGTGAGCCGGGCCCTGCCGGTGCCGTCGGCGTTGACGACGTAGATGTCGGTGTTGCCGTCTACCTCGGCGGAATAGGCGATCCGGGTGCCGTCGGGGCTCCACCCCGGCTGGGCGGTCAGCTCCCTGGCGGCGTCGGCGGTGACGTTGGTGGCGCCCGTGCCGTCGCCGGCGATGGTCCACACGTCGATGTCGTCCATCTCGGAGAGGAAGGCGATCACCTCGCCGGGGGCGGTGAGCCCGGCGCTGGCGACGGTGCCGATCATGGGGCCGTCCTGGTAGGCGGCGCACACGATGGTGCGGGACCCTGCCGCCCACGAGTCCTCATTGGGCCACACCCAGTACGCCCAGAGGCTCCCGTCGGTGAGCGGCAGCCCGGCGAACTCGAGCCAGGGGCCGGCACACGCCTCGTCGGCGGCGGCCTCGATGTCGGCGGGGTAGGGGGCGCCCTCCGGCTCGTCGATCGCCACGATGGCGACGGTCTCGTTGTCGTGCGGCTGGTCACAGTCGACGACGTCGGGCAGGGTGATGAAGTCGAGCTCCCCCTCGTCGTCGAAGACGTCGTCGAAGCACACGCCCGGCGCCAGGGCGGCCGCCCACTGCTCGTGCGTGGTGTCCTGTCCGCCGGAGACCGGCCTCGTCGTGCCGGGCGCCCCGGTGGTGGACGGCGCCGCCGTGGTGGTGGTGTCTGCGGCGCCTCCTCCGCAGGCCGCCAGCAGAGTGGCGGCGGCGGCGACGAACGCGAGCCGGGTACGGGCCTTGCCCTGCACGATTCTCCCCTCCAGGAACGGTCGGGGGACCGTAGCAGGATCGGCCCCCGATCACCGGGGCAGGCGCAGCAGGCCACCGTCGGCGTCGATCATCCCCTCGGCGGCGAGTGCGGTGGCAGCGGCGGCTGCCCGCTCGACCGGGAGACCCGAGGCGCGGGCGATCTCCTCCGCGGTGGCAGGGCCGTGACCCGCCAGGTGGCGCACCACCGCCCCCCTGGCCTCGCGGGTCGAGCCCTCGAAGTGGCCCTGGGGCCGGGGCGGCTCGTACACCGAGGGGTCGGCGCACCAGGCCGCCACCGGGCAGCGGCCGCACGAGGGGTCGCGGGGCCGGCACACCAGGGCGCCCAGGTCCATGACCGCCTGATTCCAGTCGGCGGCGTCGCCTGCCAGTTCTCCGGCCGCAGCGTCGCGCAGGGCGGCGCCGTCCAGGGGGCGGCCGAGCCACCGGCTCAGCACCCGGCGGGCGTTGGTGTCGGGTGCGGCCACCTGCCGCCCGAAGGCGAAGCAGGCGACGGCGGCGGCCGTGTAGGGGCCCACCCCGGGGAGCGACGCCAGGTCGCCGGGGGCGGGCCATCCGCCCGCCTCGATGCGGCGGGCCGCCTCACGCAGGCGGAGGGCGCGGCGGTTGTACCCGAGCCCCTGCCAGGCGGCCAGCACGTCGGCGGCGGGTGCGGCGGCCAGGTCGGCGGCGGTGGGGTAGCGGTCGAGGAAGCGGCGGTAGGGCTCCACCACCCGCGGGGCCTGGGTCTGCTGCAGCATCACCTCGGCCACCAGCACCCGGTACGGGTCGGTCTCACCCCGCCACGGGAGGTCGCGGCGATGCGCCGCGTACCAGGCGGCGAGTGCGGCGTTGCGGCGCCGGGTCAGGACGGAGGGGCCGGGCACGCCTCGAGGGAGGCGAGGTCGCCGATCCGGAACGAGAACGGGTCGTTGGCGCCGACCAGGGTGTCGGGAGCCACGCTCTGCCAGGCGACGAGCCCGTCGTTGCCTGCGTCGTCGGGGATGCAGGAGGCGTCCTCGGTCACGTTGGTGAACCCGAGGTCGGCGAGCAGGTCCTCGGCGTCGGTGAGGGTCATGCCCAGCAGGTCCGGCACCCGGGGGCCGGATTCCGCCCGGTAGTAGCCGACCTTCACCTCCGTGTTGGGGGCGACGACCGATCCCGCGGTCGGGTTCGTGGCCGCCGCCTTCCCGTCCCGGCTGTCGCCGTACGGCACGGTCTGGTCCATGCTCGCCTGGTACGTGTAGGTCAGCCCGTCGGAGACGATCCGGTCCTCGGCCTGCGCGGCGTTGTAGCCCAGGCCGACCACGTCGGGCACCGCGATGCCTTCCGGCGCCTCCCCGAGGCTGATCGTCACCTCGGCGCCCTCACCCACCTGGGTGCCGGGCGGCGGGCTCTGCTCGGCGACGTGGCCGTCGAACGGACTGGCGTACTCCACCTCGACGTCGGGCCCCTGCACGACGACCAGGCCGAGGTCCTCCAGCATGGTCTTCGCCTCGTTGAACGTCAGCGGGTCGTCCACGTCGATGAGGTTCGGCACCGTCACGGGTTCGCCGCTGGCGCCCACGCGGACGGTCACGACGTCGCCGGGGACCAGTTCGGTCCCGGAGGACGGGTCCTGGGAGATCACCTTGCCGTCGTTCTCGTCGCCGAACGGCACCTCGATGACGTCCCCCTGCTGGGCGACCAGGCCCAGTGCCTCGATGGCGTCGATGGCGTCGTCCAGGTCCATCCCCACCACATCGGGGACCTCCACCGGGGCGGACCCGCTGGAGACGACGACCGTGATGGTGGTGGTGCTGGCCACCATGTTCCCGGCCTCGGGCACGGTGGCGATCACGAACCCCTCCAGCACCTCGTCGGACGGCTGCTCGTCGATGACGATCTGGTCGGAGGTGAAACCTGCCTCGCTCAACTGGAACAGGGCGTCGGCCTGCGACTTGCCCACCACGTCGGGCATCTCGATGGCGTCGGTGCCGGCAGAGACCACCAGGTCCACCACCGTGCCGGCCTCCACCACCACGCCCGGCAGCGGGTCCTGGCTGAGGACCGTGTCGGCCGGGACCACCGCCGACACCTCGAACTCGATCTTCCCCAGCACCAGCCCGCTGGAGGAGAGGATCGACCGGGCTTCGTCGAGGGTCAGGTCCAGCAGGTTGGGCATCGCCACCGACGACGGGCCGGTCGACACCAGCAGCGTCACCTCGCTGCCGGACTCCACCTCGGTCTCGGCGGCGGGGTCGGTGCCGGCGACGAGCCCGGCGGGGATCTCGGCGTCGGGCGCCTCGGCGGGGGTGACGGTGAGCCCCAGGTCCTCGAGGACGGTGGTGGCGGCTTCGACGGTGGCGCCCCGGACGTCGGGGATCGCCACCATCGCCGCATCGCCGGACGGCGACAGGATGCGGATCAGCAGGATCAGCGCCAGGCCCACCAGGGCGGTGGCGGCCATGATCCCGATGATCCAGCTGCTGGTGCTCATCCGGCTCGGCTCTGCATACGACCCGGCGCCGTAGTCGGGGCGGGGTGCCCTGGGCGGCGGGGTGGGGGTGGGCGCCCCTCCGGCGGCCGCACCGGCCATGCCCCCTGCTGCGGCGCCCGCGGCGGCACCTGCGCCTGCGCCCTCGGCGACCGCCCCGCCGAGACGGGTGGTCGCCTCGGTCTCCTCGGTGGCGATCGGCGGGATGCCGGCCAGGTAGCGCTCCAGGTCGTCGCGCATGTCGTCGGCCGTCTGGTAGCGGTGCGCCGGGTCCTTGGCCAGCGCCTGCATGACGATGTCCTCGATCTCCGGAGGGATGCGAGGGTTGATCGTCGAGGGCTCGGGCACCGTCTCGCGGACGTGCTGGTACGCCACCGCCACCGGGCTCTCCCCGCTGAAGGGGGGCCGCCCGGTCAGCAGCTCGTACATCACCACGCCCAGCGAGTAGATGTCGGACCTGGCGTCGGCCGGGAGGCCCTGGGCCTGCTCGGGGCTGAAGTAGGTGGCGGTGCCGATGACGGCGCCGGTGCGGGTGAGCTGCTCCGAGTCGTCCCACGCCCTGGCGATGCCGAAGTCGGTGACCTTGACGGCGCCGTCTGCGGTCAGCAACACGTTGGCGGGCTTGATGTCGCGGTGGACCACCCCGGCGCGATGGGCGGCGGAGAGGGCGCTGGCGACGTCGCTGGCGATCTCGGCGACCCGCTGGGGGAGCAGCGTGCCCTCGCTCTTGAGCACCTGGCGGAGGTTCCGTCCCTTCACCAGCTCCATGACCATGTAGTAGAGGCCGCTGTCGTCGTCGCGGCCCCAGTCGTGGATGCCCACCACGTTGGGGTGCTGCAGACCGGCGGCGGCCTGGGCCTCGCGGCGGAACCGCTCGACGAAGGCGTCACTCCGGGCGAGCTGCCCGTGGAGCACCTTGACGGCGACGCGACGGCCCAACCTCCGGTCCTCGGCGACATAGACATCGGCCATGCCGCCGCGGGCGAGGTGGGAGATGAGTGCGTAGCGCCCTGCGAGGACGTGCTGGGGTTCCACGATTCAGTGCGGCATGGTACCGGCCATCCGGTGCAGCGCGGCCGATTCGCGGGATGCGCCGCTCAGCCGCCCACGGCGACGTAGCGGTGCCGGAGGGCCCGGCCGTCGGCCTCGACGATGCGGAACCCCGACGGATCCGTGCCGAGGGGGATGCCTACGGGGCCGGACGTCACCATCTCGAAGGCGCCGTCGCGAGCGTGGGCGTTGCGGTGCCAGTGCCCGGCGAGCATCAGCGGCACGCCGTGGTCGTGGATCAGGTCCAGGATCGGGCGGCGGCGCTCCAGGGGGAGGTTCCAGTAGTCGTCGGGCTCGTCCGGGTGCGAGGTGAAGAGCGGGTGGTGGCCGACCAGCACCGGGGTGAGGCCGGAGGGGCCTGCCCCGGTGAGCTGGCCGGCCAGGAAGGCCATCTGCGCCTCGAGCTCGCCGGGCACCTCCTCGGGATGGTCGATGACCACGGTGTCGAGCCCGATGATCCGCAGGGGCCCCAGGTCGAGGGCGAAGTAGTCGGAGCCGAACGCGGCGCGGTACGAAGCGATGCTGTCCGGGGTGGGGACCACGGTGTCGGGGGCGATGTCGTGGTTGCCCGGCACCCACCGCACCGGCACCGACGGGTCGATGTGATTGGTGATCTCCATGAAGGCGTCGTACTGGGCCCGATCGGAGGGGTCGTCCACCATGTCGCCGCCGATCACCACCAGATCGGGGCGGAGGCCGTTGACCGCCTCGACCGTCTCCCGGTAGCGGTCGGCGTCCCACTCGTGGCCCTCCACCGGGGGCCGGGCCTCCACCGCCATGCCCATCTGCTCCGCATACCGGGCGACGTCGGCCTCGTCCAGGCCGCTGAACGAGGCGTAGGCGCCGAGCTGCATGTCGGCGAGGAAGCAGAAGCGGAACGTGGTCATGGGTGGACGACGGTCGACGCCATCGGGCCGGATGGGGCCCGGGTGGGCGACGCCCTACGGCCGCAACTGCTCGTCGAGCTCACGCACGAGCGAGGCGAGGTGCTGGATCAGGCCGTACGCCAGGTCGGCGTCCTTCTGCAGCAGGGTCTTGAACCCGTACCCGTCCACGGCGAGGATCCGCATCGGCGTCTTGGCGGAGACGGTGGCGGTCCGGGGGCCGGAGTCGAGGAGGGCGACCTCGCCGAACGAGTCGCCCGGGCCGATCTCGGCCACGGGGGTGCCGCCGATCGACACCTCGGCGGTGCCCTCGATGATCACGTGCAGGGCATGCGCCGTGGACCCCTCCGAGACGACCACGTGGCCGGCGTCGTGGGCGACCTCGCGGGCGAGCGAGGCGATCGTCTCCAGGCTCCGGGCCGACAACCCGGAGAACAGCGTCGTGCCGGCCAGCAGGTCCTTGTGCTCACGTGTGGTGGCCATCATGTCCCTTCGCTTCGGATCGCCGCGCATGGTAGGCAGGCTCGGGGCACGGCGGCGGCCTCCCTTCCACCCATCACTCCCCGTCGGGCGCCGGGCCGATGGCGGTGATGGTCCCGTCGGTGCTGGTGATGAACACCACCCGGTCGCCGAGCGCCGGCTGCGACTCGATGGCGCCGGAGGTCTGCCAGTTCCACAACTCCTCGCACGTCTCCCCGTCGATGGCGTGCAGCACGCCGTCGTCGTCCCCGAAGTAGACGATCGAGGTGCCGTCGGCCCGCTTGGCGATGGCGGGGGTGGAGGCGATGCGCACCCTCCCGCCGGTCACCGGGTACTGGCAGGTGTGGTCGGTGCCGGGGAGGATCAGGCCGGGGACGTCGTAGCGGAGCAGGAAGAAGCCGATCGGCTGGTAGAGCGCCTCGTGCTCGATGTCCACGGCGGGGGCGGTGCTCGCCTCGCCGCCGACGATCACATCGATGGTCTCCGGTTCACGGCAGTCGGTGGCGTCGAAACGCTGCAGGAACACCCCGGCGGACACGAACAGGTAGCCGTCGGCCGCCACCGGGTGGCCGGCGGGGGTGCCGCCGAGCGTGTCGTAGGCGCACAGGGGCCGGCCGTCCTCGGTGGCGAGGCCGCCGGTGAGGGGGTCGATGCCGTACAGCGAACCGTCCTCCCGCACCACGTAGACCACCCCGTCGGACAGGGCCATGGCATCGATCGGCTGTGACGGCGGGATGTCGGAGCCGTCGGCGGGGAAGCGCCACACCGTGGCTCCCTCGGCCGAGGCGAGATCGAAGGCGTGCACGTAGCCGTCCACGCTGCCCACCAGCACCAGGTCGCCCACCACCAGGGGTGCGGTCGAGACGGGGCCCCCGGTGGAGGCCTGCCAGTCGGCGAACTCGGTCCCTTCCCCGGCATCGGCGGCGTGGAGGCGGCCCTCGGTGTCCCCGAAGAAGACGACGTCGCTGCGGGTGGCCTCCGACGATGCGGTGGCGCCGATCAACTCGACGGCGGCCGGCGTGGTGATGCGTCGGTTGCCGTCGGGGCGCAGCGTGCGGTGCAGGCGCCCGCCGGTCTCGAACACGTAGAAGTCGCCGTTCTGGTCGCCGACGAACAGGTTGCGGCCCCTGGCGACGATGGTCGCCGACACCCGGGAGTTGGTGGACCGCTGCCAGTAGTACCCGCCCGGTTCCACGACCGCCGAGACGTTGGCGACGCCGGCCAGGCCCCGATCGTCCTCCCCGAGGATCCGCTCGCCGCCGTAGCCCCACTGCGACGTGAGTTCCGCCTCCGGGTCGGGGAGCACGCGGGCCTCCAGGGGCGGGATGGTCGTCGTGGTCGGGGCCGCCGGGGTCGTGACGGTGACGGTGACGGGCGAGGATGCCCCGGCATCGTCCGGCTCCGGCGAGGACATCGCCACCACGAGGGCGGTGACGGCGACCCCGGCGACGATCGCTGCGGCGGCGATGCCGAGCGCCGTCTGCCAGACCGGCCGCCTGCGCCGCCTGCGGATGCGCATGCCGGCGGCGCGTCGCTGGGCCGGGCTGAGGACGTGGCCGGCCCCCGCCAGACCGGCCTCCTCGAAGACGGCCGCCAGGCTCTCGCGCAACTCCTCGGTGGCTTCGTCCAGATCGGCGCCGGAGGGTTCGGGAGTCTCCAGGCCAGCGGCGACCTCGGGCAGGGCCGCCCACGCCCCGGCCCACTCGTCGGGGATGTGCGGCTGCAGGGCCCGCAGCCTGGTGGCCACCACCGACCCGACCGGCTCGTCCCAGAGGCGGCCGGCGTGCACGTTGCGGGCGGCCACCATCGGGACCCCGAGCTGCAGAGCGAGGGCGGCTCCCCGCCGGGCCAACTCCGGGTCCTTCTCGGCGAGGGCGCGATCGGCGAGCACCTGGGCCGCCGGGAGGTTCCAGCGTGCGGTGAGGCAGGCCTCGGTGACCTCGTCTGCCTCGGATGCCGGCCAGGGCGTTCCCCGGGCTGCTCCGATGCGCAGCGCCAGTGCCCTGCACCGGAGCCGCCACGCGTCGCCGTCGGCGCCGTCGGGGCAGGCGGCCACGGCGAGGGCGATCTCCCCGGCTGCAGCGTCGGCATCGCCGCAGGTGAGCAGTGCCTGGGCGCGCAGGTACCTGGCGCTGTTCTCCCATTGCGGGAGGTGCTCCAGGACGATGGCCAGGACCCGGTCGGCTGCGGCGAGCGCGTCCTCGCCGGCGCCGTGGAGCGCGGCTCCCGAGGATCGGGCCATCGCCGCCAGGAACAGGGGACCCATCTCCCCGCCGGGTCCCGCGGCCGCCTCGGCGGCTCCTGCCTCGCGGAGCGCCTCGTCGGGCAGGCCGGCGTACATGAGCGCCCTCGCCCGCCACGCCCGGGCGTCGGCCTCGGCCGACGGACCGCCCGCATCGGCCCGCCGGGCGACGACCCCGGCGAAGTGCGCCTCCGCCTGCTGCATGCGCCCCTGGTCGAACGCCACCCACGCCCGGTTGGTGGCGGCGAGGGCGCGCTGGGCTGCGGTGCCGTCGGCCGCGAGGATCGCCGTCCCGCGGACGGCGGCGGCTTCCGCCTCGTCCCCGAACCCGAGCCGGCCCAGCACCCTGGCCCGGAGGGTGAGCAGGGAGCCGAGCTTGCCCTGCTCGCCGTGCGTGGCCGCCACGTACTCGCCCATGGCGAGCAGGCGCTCGGCCTCTCCGATGCGCTGGCGGTCGTCTGCCAGCGATGCCGCCCAGCCGTAGGCGTCGACCAGTTCGGCGCCCTCCAGGCGCCGGGTCGCGACGTCGGCGTCGGCGGCCGCCTCGGCGGATTGCCCCAGCAGCCGCTTGGCCTGGGCGCGGGCCAGGTGCAGGCGCCCTTCGAGGAGCGGGTCGTCGCCTGCCTCGTCGTACGCCCGGATGGCGGCGTCGAGACCGGGGAGGGCCTCGGCGGCCTCACCGCCTGCGGCTCCGAGGGCGGCTTCGGCGAGCCGCGGGAGGGCCTCGGCGGGGCGTCCCGCTTCGAGCAGGAAGCGGCCGACCTCCGGGGCACCTGCCGTGGACGGATCGGCCTCGAAGGCATCGGCCAGGGCGCCGAAGGTGACGCTGCGCCGGGATCCGCCGACCGCGCCCGCGATCTCGGCGGCGCGCCCTTCGGCGACGACGAAGCCGCGTGCGGTGTCGGACAGCCATCCCTCGGCAGAGAGCCGCTCGGCGATGGACAGCGCCTCGCCCTGGCGGACGCCGAGCAGATGGGCGACCACGCCGGGGGGCAGCGGCACGCCGCCGAGGGCGGCGGCCTCCACCACCAGCCGCTCGGGACCCGACAGACCAGCGATGGACATGTTGCGACCCCCTCGTCCGTCGGGCGCCCGTCGCCCTGGTGGACGGGGCACGATATCGCATGGGGCCCCTCGCCGCCGGGCGGTGCTGCATGCCGGCGGCGGCCGTTGTACGCTCCCCACCTGCCCGGGAGGGGGTCGATGCGTTGTCAATCGTGCGGTTCCGACAACCGCGAGGGTCGTCGCTTCTGCCGTGAGTGCGGCACGGCGCTGTCCCTCGCCTGCCCGTCGTGCGGTGCCGGCAACGAACCGGACGACAGGTTCTGCGGTGAGTGCGGCTCGCCCCTGTCCGCCGACGCCCCCACCCCGGACCGGCCGTCCGGGGCCCCGGTGCGGCCGGAGCAGCGCTTCGTGTCGGTGCTGTTCGCCGACATGGCCGGCTACACCGCGCTCTCGGAGACCAGGGACTCAGAGGACATCCGCGATCTGCTCACCGACTACTTCGATCGGTCGCGGACGATCATCGAGCGCTTCGGCGGCACGGTGGACAAGTTCATCGGCGATGCCGTCATGGGGGTGTGGGGCGCCACCGAGGCCCGTGAGGACGACGCCCAGCGCGCCGTGCGGGCCGCGCTGGAACTGGTCGACATGGTGGCCGCCCTCGGCGACGAGGCCGGGATCCCCGACCTGCGGCTGAGGGCCGGCGTGAACTCGGGCACCACGTCGGTGGGCCCCGGCGGCAACGAGAAGGGCCTCGTGGTGGGCGACCTCGTCAACGTCGCGTCCCGCCTCCAGTCGATCGCCGAGCCGGGTGCGGTGTACGTCGGCAACGCCACCCAGTCGGTGTCGGGCGCCGCCATCGACTACCGGTTCGTCGGCGAGAGGGACCTGAAGGGCAAGGCCGATGCGGTCGGGGTGTGGCAGGCGCTGCGGGTGGCCGGCATGCGGGAGGGGCGACACGACGACGTGCGCCACCCCCCCTTCGTGGGGAGGGACCGGGAGTTGCGGCTCCTCAAGGACGCCCTCGCCGGCGTCGAGGCCGACCGGCGGGCGAGGCTCCTCTCCATCGTCGGCGAGGCCGGCATCGGCAAGACCCGGCTCGCCGAGGAGTTCCGCAACCACATCGACGGCTACACGCAGAGCATCTTCTGGCACTGGGGCAGGTCGCCCTCCTATGGGGATGGAGTCGCCTTCTGGGCGCTCGGCGAGATGGTGCGCCGCCGGTCCGGCATCGTCGAGGGCGAGGACCAGGTCCGCTCGATGACCCGGCTGAGGACGTCGATCGCCGAACTGGTGCCCGTCGAAGACGACCGCAAGTGGATCGAGCCGCGGCTCGCCGGCCTGCTGGGGCTCGCGGAGATGCCGGCCGGGAGCCGGGCCGACCTGTTCTCGGCGCTCCGGTCCTACTTCCAGAACATCGCTGCCCAGGGGACGGTGGTCCTGGTGTTCGAGGACGCCCACTGGGCCGACTCGGGCCTCATCGAGTTCATCTCCGAACTGGTGGAGCGGTCGTCGCGGTCGCCGATCCTGGTGGTGACGCTGGCCAGGCCCGATCTGCTCGAGCGGCATCCCACCTGGGGGACCCAGCACCGCAGCTCGATGGCCGTGCGGCTGGCTCCCCTGCCGGATGCCGACATGGTCGAGATGGTCCACCAGTACGTCCCGGGGATCGGCGACGAGGTGGTCGGGCAGGTCGTCCGCCGCTCCACCGGCTTCCCGCTGTATGCGGTGGAGATCGTCCGGATGCTGACCGCTTCCGGCGACCTGGTCGCCGACGGCGATCGGTTCCGCTACGAGGGCGACCCGTCGGCGATGGCGCTGCCCGAGACCCTGCAGACGGTCATCGGCGCCCGGCTCGATCGCCTCGATCCCGTCGAGCGGGCCCTGCTGCAGGACGGGGCGGTGCTCGGACAGGCGTTCCACGCAGAGGCGATCGCCTCGCTGCGCGGCGAACCGGTCGAGGAGATCAGGGAGACGCTGGCGCCGTTGCTCCAGTACGAACTGCTCGAACTGCAGGACGACCCTCGCTCGCCCGAACGGGGTCAGTACCGGTTCGTCCAGTCGCTGATCCACGAGGTCGCCTACCAGCGCCTGGGACGCGACGAGCGGCGCGCCAAGCACCTCCAGGTGGCCGGGTACTACGAGGACCTCGGCGACCCGGAGCTGGCGGGGTTCGTCGCCGGCCACTTCATGGGCGCCTACGAGGCGACGCCCGCCGGCCCCGAGAAGGAAGAGATGGTCGCTCGCGCCATGCGGGCCCTCGGCGACGCCGCCGATCGGGCCCTGGACCTCCACTCCTACCGGCAGGCGGTCGACCTGCTCGAAGAGGCCATCGACCTCGCCCCCGACGAGAGCCACTGCCTCGACCACCGCATCAAGGCCGCCTACGCATGGAGCGACTACAACGAGCCCGACCGCGGGATCGCCCACCTGGACACGGCCCGGCGCCATTGCGAGGCGGCCGGCGACGTCCAGGGCCTCCGCCGGGTGGCGACCGCGGCGTCGTTCGTCCACAACAGCCACTACGGGTCGGACCGCGCCCTGGAAGCCGTCCGGGAGGCGTACGAGGGCCTGGAGGAGATCGAGGACGCGGTGGCGGTCGGCCTCGCCGCCGAGGCCGCCAGGGCCTTCGCGCTCACCATGCATCCGCAGCAGGCGGTGGAGGCGGCCGACCGCCTGCTCCCTGCGGCCTCACGTCTCGGGGACGTGGCGACCGTGCTCCACGTGCTGGTCTCCAAGGCGACCGCGCTGGCCACCCTGGGCAGGCGCGTCGAGGCGTACTCGCTGCTGCGCGGCGTCGCCGAGGAGGCCGAGATCCGCGGGCTGCTCGATCCTGCCGGGCGTGCGCTCAACAACCTTGCGTCGGTGATCGGGGCGCGCAACGCCAGGGAGGCGGCGCGGCTCGCCGAGCGGCTCGAGGGGCTGCTGGCACGGTCGCAGAACGTGTCGTGGATGGTGCGCCACGCCGCCGACTCCGCCGATTTCGAGATCGACGACGGCCGGTACGCGAAGGCCGCAGAGCACCTCGACCAT
Organism: Actinomycetota bacterium; assembly: GCA_020444505.1. Lineage (GTDB taxonomy): Bacteria > Actinomycetota > Acidimicrobiia > Spongiisociales > UBA11373 > JAHJML01. Next base: position 47,601 of record JAHLKU010000017.1, read on the forward strand.
CTCGCCGGCGAGGACCTCACCGAGTTCTGGGAGGAGATCGTCGGGCTGCAGCGCAGCCGGATGCTCCACCTGACCACCGGCGACGCCGATGCCCTGGAGGCCGCACACCGCCACGCCGCGTACTTCGACGGGGAGGCCGATCCGCAGATCAGGGCCGGCCTCGACCACTTCAAGTCGGCGCTCGCCCGCAACGCGGGCGACTGGGAGGCGTCGTACCGCTACGGCATGCTGGTGGACCCGGGCGTGCTGCCGTTGGGGGTGTGGGATACGGCCCACGCCGCCGCATGGCTGGGAGACCTCGACCGGCTCGCCCGGGTGGAGGAACTGCTGGAGCGGTGCTCCGACGGGGTGCCCCGCCTCGATCGGTACCTCGCCGCCATCCGGACCGCGCTCGAAGGCGACCCTGCGGCCGCCTCCGCCGAGTTCGTGGCGGCGATGGAGGAGTGGCCGGTCCGCCTGCTGGGGGTGGACATGGCGCAGGCCAATGCCACGTTCGCCAAGGTGGTGGGGCCGGGCGACCCGGCGGCGGCTGCCGCCGCGGCAGCGG
>JAHLKU010000018.1 GCA_020444505.1 Actinomycetota bacterium
GGCGGCGGCGCCGAGGGCGGCGGCGCCGAGGCCCTTGAGGAGGTCGCCGATCAGCACGACGGCGGCCCAGCCCTTGCCGACGCTGCGGAGGACGTTGGTGGTGCCGGGGTTGCCGCTGCCGACGCCGTAGATGTCCACGCCGAGCAGCCGCGGCACGACCACGCCGAAATCGACGCTTCCGATGAGGTAGCCGGCCACCACGGCCGCGACGGCCCAAGGGTCCACGACGGCGAGTCTAGGCCCGGGCGCCCGCCGGCCTCCCGCCCGGCCGGGCCCGACACGGCGGGAATAGACGACATGGCTTTCGGGTTTCTGAGTTCGTATGACGAGCCCCGACTCCCACTGGACCTTCCTCACCAACCACGCCCGGGCGCTGCTGGGCATCGCCGCCGATCCCGACGTGCGCCTCCGCGACCTGGCCGAGGGCATCGGCGTCACCGAGCGCGCCGCCCAGCGCATCGTGGCCGACCTCGTCGCCGACGGCTACGTGGAACGGGCCCGGGTCGGACGGCGCAACCACTACCGCATCCATCCCGAGGTGCGGCTGCGCCACCCCGCCGACCGCCGCCTCGAGATCGGTTCCCTGATCGCCCTCTTCGAGGACGACCCCGGCCCCGTCCGCTGACCTCCCCCGGCCCGATGATCCCCTCCCTCGCCCTCTCCTTCTTCGCCGCCGCCGCCCTCCTGGCCGGCTTCGGGAGGCGCCTGCGCCGTACCGCCGTCTGGCTGGCGCTGGCCCCCTCGGTGGCGGCCGCCGCCACCCTGCTCGCACACGCCCCCCGGGTGCTCGACGGCGAGCCGGTACGCGAGTCGATCTCGTGGGTGCCGTCGCTGGGGGTGTCGCTGGAGTTCTCCCTGGACGGGGCGGCCCTGGCGATGGGTCTCGTGGTCTCCCTCGTCGGCGCCGCCATCCTGGCCTACACCGTCTGGTACCAGCGCGACCCCATCCCCCTCCTGGGCCGCCTCAACCTGTTCGCAGGGGCCATGTTCGGCCTGACCGTGTCCGACAACCTCTTCGGGCTGTTCGTGTTCTGGGAGCTGACCACCATCGTCTCCTACTCCCTGATCGCCTACGACGACCGGAGCCCCGACGCCCGCAAGGCGGGGGTCCACGCCCTGTTCGTCACGGCCCTCGGCGGCCTGGTGATGCTCGTGGGGTTCGTGGTGCTGGGCACCGAGGCCGGCACCTACCGCATCTCGGAGATCGCCGCCGCTCCTCCATCCGGACCGGCGGTGACGGCGGCCCTCGCGCTCGTCCTGGCCGGCGTGCTCACCAAATCGGCGCAGGTGCCGTTCCACGGCTGGCTGCCGGCCGCCATGGCCGCCCCCACCCCGGCGAGCGCCTTCCTCCACGCCGCCACGATGGTCAAGGCCGGGGTGTTCCTGGCGATCCGCCTCGCCCCGGTGGCGATGGGCAACGACGTGTGGCAAGGGGTGCTCCTGACCGCCGGGATCGCGACGATGGCGGTGGGAGGATGGGCGGCCCTGCGGGAGCGGGACCTGAAGCGCATCCTGGCGTACGGCACGGTCGCGCAACTGGGCCTGCTCACGGTGCTGGCGGCCTCCGAGGCCACCGTGGCTGCGTCGGTGGCGCTGCTGCTGGCCCACGCCGGGTTCAAGGCCGCCCTGTTCATGGTCGTCGGCTCCATCGACAAGGCGACCGGCACCCGCGACATCCGGGAGTTGGGCGGGTTGCGGCGCACTCTCCCCGGCACCTGGGTGGTCGCCGTCGCCGCCGCCGCATCCATGGCAGGGATACCACTCACCCTGGGGTTCGTGGCCAAGGAGGCGGCGCTCGACGCCCTGCTGGCTGCATCGCCGGCCATCGCTGCCGCGGTGGCGGCCGGGGCCGTGCTCACCGTCGCCTACACCACCAGGATCCTCGGCGTCTTCTGGGGCCCGGAGCGCACCGCTCCCTCATCCTCTCCCGCACCGGGCATGACCGCCGCCGCGGCCCTGCTGGCCGCGGCGGGCGTCGCCTTCGGGATCGCACCGGGGCCGGTCGAGGCCCTGTCCGGGTCGGCCGCCCGTGCGGCCGGCGCCGCCGCGGTGGCGCTGCCTGCCTGGCCGGGTCCGAAGCCGGCGCTGTGGCTGTCTCTGGGGTCGCTGGCCGCCGGGTGGCTGGCCGCGCTCCTCCCCATCGGGCCCCGCCGCGGGACGGCCGCCGCCTCGGCCGCGTTCGACGCCACCGTGGACGGCGTCCTCGGCTTCGCCCGGAGGGCCACCGCCGTGCTCCAGAACGGCTCGCTGCCGGTGTACCTCGCCGTCATCCTGGCGACCGTGGTCGCCGTGCCGGGTGCCGCGCTGGTGACGGCGGCGGCATCGCCCGCCGGCCTCGTCCCCGCCGAGTCGTGGCTCCAGGCGGCGGTGGGAGCCGCCGCCGCAGCCGCCGCCGTCGGCCTCCTCGCCCTCCGCAACCGGCTCGGGGCGATCCTGCTGCTGGGCGTCGTCGGGTACGGCATGGCGGGCCTCTTCGCCCTGCAGGGCGCCCCCGACCTCGCGCTCACCCAGGTCCTCGTGGAGACGGTGACGCTGGTGGTGTTCGCGCTCGTGCTCGGCAGGCTCCCGGAGCGGTTCGACCGCCCGGCGCGGCCGGCCGTCGGGGCGCCGATCAGGGTCGCGCTGGCCCTGGCCGTCGGCGTGTTCGTGACCGGGGCCATGCTCAGCGCCGCCGCCGGTCGCGCGGACGCGCCGGTATCCGAGGCCTACCTGGAGCGCTCCCTGGACGAGGGCTACGGGCGCAACGTGGTCAACGTGATCCTGACGGACTTCCGCGCCCTCGACACCTTCGGTGAGATCGCCGTGGTCGCCACGGCTGCCATCGGCGTCGCCGGCCTCGCCGCCGGCATCAGAGGCCGGAGCGAGCGATGAGTGCGCCGTCGCTGCCGATCCGCCGCCGCAGCACTGCGCTGCTGGTGCCCCCGATCCTCGTGGTCGCCGCGTACCTGCTCTTCGCGGGCCACAACCGGCCCGGCGGGGGGTTCGTGGGCGGCCTCGTCGCCGGGTTGGCGCTGGCGCTCGCCCATGCCTCGGACGGCCCTGGCGCGGTCCGGAGGATCACCCGGGTGGCCCCGACCACCCTGCTGGGGGCCGGCCTGGTGATCGCCGGGATCGCCGGGGCCGGGGGTTGGCTCGGCGGCGGGTTCCTCGACGGCGGCGCCGTCGAACTCACCCTCCCCGTCTTCGGGACCGTCAAGGCCGCTTCGGCGACGCTCTTCGACACCGGGGTCTTCGCCGTGGTCGCCGGGATGGTGGGCCTCGTGCTGGAGAGCCTCTCCGGCGAGGAGACGCCATCGTGACGCTGCTGCTCCCCGTCCTCGCCGGCGTGCTCTTCGCCGGGGGCACCTACCTGGTGCTGACCAGGGCCCTGGCGCGCATCCTGGTGGGCCTCGCCCTCCTGGCGCACGGCGCCAACCTGCTGCTCCTGTCGGCGGGCGGCCGCGCCGGGGCGCCGGCGTTCATCGGCGAGGCCGGCGCCCCCGAGACCGCCGCCGACCCGCTCCCGCAGGCGCTCGCCCTCACCGCCATCGTGATCACCTTCGCCGTCACCGCGTTCCTCGCCGCCCTCGCCGCCCGCGCCCACCACCTCACCGGGTCCGATGCCGTCGAGGACGACGTCGAGGATCGCAGGGTCGCCCGCAGCACACCGGAGGGCACGTCATGAGCGTGGCCGCGCTGCTTCCCATTGCGGTGCCGCTGGTGGCCGCCGGCCTGTCGATGGCGCTCCTGGGCCGGCTGAGGGCCCAGCGTGCGATCGGCATCGCCGCGTCGGCCGCCACGCTCACGGCCGCCGTGTGGCTCCTGATCGGCGTGCACCACGGCGGGCCCGTCACCGTGGTGGTCGGCGCCTGGGAGGCTCCGATCGGCATCTCTCTGGTGGCCGACCGGCTCTCGGCCGTGCTGCTGGTGGTCGCCGAGGTGATGCTGGCCGGCGTGCTCGCGTTCGCCATGGGGCGCCGTGGCGACGAGCGATCGATGAGGTTCTTCCATCCCGTGTACCACGTGCTCGCAGCCGGGGTCGCGATCTCGTTCCTGACCGGCGACCTGTTCACGCTCTTCGTCGGCTTCGAGGTCATGCTGATGGCGTCGTACGTGCTGCTCACCCACCGTGCCGACGCAGCGCGGGTTCGCTCCACCATCACCTACGTGGTCGTCGGGCTGGTGGCGTCGGTGTTCTTCCTGGTGGCGATCGCCCTCACCTACGCCGCCACCGGGACCGTGGATCTCGCCGAACTGGCGTCCCGCCTCGACACCGTGCCCTCGAGCGTGCGCTCGCTGCTGGCGCTGACGACCCTGGTGGTGTTCGGGATCAAGGCGGCGGTGTTCCCGCTGTTCTTCTGGCTCCCCGACTCCTACCCGGCGGCACCGGCCCCGGTGACGGCGATCTTCGCCGGCCTCCTCACCAAGGTCGGGGTCTACGCCATCCTCCGCACCCGCACGCTCCTGTTCGCCGAGGACGGGCCCTCCGAGCTGCTGCTGGTGGTCGCCGGCGCGACGATGGTCGCCGGCGTGCTCGGGGCGATCGCCCAGGACGACATCAAGCGCATCCTCTCGTTCCACATCGTCAGCCAGATCGGCTACATGATCATGGGCATCGCCCTGTTCACGGCCGCCAGCCTGGCGGCCACCGTCTTCTACGTGGTGCACCACATCGCGGTGAAGACCTCGCTGTTCCTCATCGGCGGGCTGATCGAGGACGTCGAGGGCACCGGGTCGCTGCGCCGCATCGGGGGCCTGGCGCGATCCCGGCCGCTGCTCGCGGCCCTGTTCCTGCCGGCGGCGCTGAGCCTCGCCGGGCTCCCCCCGTTCTCGGGGTTCGTCGCCAAGCTGGCGCTGGTCGAGGCCGGGGTGTCCGCCGGGTCGTGGGCCATCGTCGGCGTCAGCGTCACCGTGAGCCTGCTCACGCTGGTCTCGATGACGAAGATCTGGAACGGGGCGTTCCTGGGCGAGCCCGAAGGGCCCCCTGCGGTCGCCGAGCGGCGCAAGCTGCCCGTGCTCTCCACCGCAGCGGCCGCGGCCGTCGTGGCCGTGGGCCTGGCCGTCGCCGCCGTCGCCGGCCCGCTCCTCGACTACGCAGGCGACACCGCCGCCGGCCTCGGGGCGGCCGTCGTCGAGGAGGCACCGTGACCATCGCCTTCACCGTCGCACTGGCGATGCTCGCCGCCGCAGCCGGCATCACCGTCGGAGCCGCCCTCCGCGGCCCGACGTCGGCCGACCGGGTGCTGGCGGTCGATCTCCTGCTGGTGATCCTCGCCGGCGGGCTGGCGGTCGGCGCGGCGGCCGGGGGGCGCCCCGATCTGCTCGTGATCGTCGTGGTCGTGGCGCTGGTGGCGTTCGTCGGGACCGTCGCGGTGGGCCGCGCCCTGGAGAGGAGCGGCCGGCGATGACCGTGGCCGCCGCGATCCTGGCGCTGGGGGGTGCGGCGCTGGCGCTCGTCGCCGCCGTCGGCGTCGCCAGGTTCCCCGACGCGCCGACCCGCCTCCACGCCGCGACCAAGGCCGCGTCCGCCGGGTTCGTGCTGATGGTGCTGGCGGCCGGGGCGGCGCTCGGCGGCAGCGCCTGGGGCCTGGCGGCGCTCATGGCGGTCTTCCAGTTCATGACCGCCCCCGTCGCCGCCTTCGCCATCGGCCGCACCGTCCGCGCCGTCCACGCCGAGCCCCGGCTCGCACCGCAGCCCCCGGCTTCCCTGCCGGGGTGGATGCGGATCGGCGCCCTGGTGCTGGTGTGGCTGGCGCTCTGGGGCGAGGCCACCGTGGCCACCGCCGTGACCGGCATCGCCGCCGCCGCGGCCGTCACCATGGTGGTCTCCCGGGAGCCCGGCGCCGCGACCCGGCTCAGGGCCGTGCCGGCGGCCCGCTTCGCAGCGGCATTCGCCGTGCTGCTGGTGCGCTCGACCATCGGCGTGGCGGTCGCCGCCCTGGGACCGCGGCGGCTCGTGGACCCGGTCGTCGTCCGCATCCCGCTGCGCGGGGGCTCCCTGCCTGCGCTGGTGCTGACCGCAGACGCCGTCTCCCTTACCCCCGGGACGCTCACCATGGGCATCGACCCGGGAGCGCGCGCGCTCGACGTGCATCTCATCCGGCCCGACGAGGGAGCGGTCGCCGCCGTGCAGCGCCTCCATGCGCTCGCCGCCGCCGCGCTGCCGTCCCGCACCGCCCGGGCGACCTAGGCTGCCCCGATGACCGGGATCCCCATCCCGCCCACCGAGGTCCGCCGCCACCCGGACCGGGCCCGCTACGACCGCAGCGCGATCGACGCGGTGCTCGACGAGGCGTGGATCTGCCACCTCGGGTTCCTCGACGACGGCCACCCGGTGGTGATCCCGACCATCCACGTCAGGGTGGGCGACCGCCTGGTCTTCCACGGCTCGCCCGCCAGCCGCATGATGCGGTGGCTGAGGGCAGGCGGGCCGGTGTCGGTGGCCGTGACCATCCTCGACGGCCTGGTGCTGGCGAGGGCGGTGTTCGACCACTCGATGAACTACCGCTCCGTGGTGCTGTTCGGGAAGGGGGAGGTGATCGAGGACCCCGCCGAGAAGCTGGAGGCCATGCGGGTGTTCACCGACAAGATCCTCCCCGGCCGCTGGGACGAGGCCCGCCGCCCCACCGACAAGGAGTTCCGGGCCACCACGATGGTGGCGGTGCCCATCGACGCCGCCTCGGCCAAGATCCGCACCGGGCCCCCGATGGACGCGCCCGAGGACACCGCCCTGCCGGTGTGGGCCGGCCAGATCCCGCTCCGCCTGGCCGCCGGCGAGCCGATCCCCGCCGACGACCTCCCCGACGGGGTGCCCCTGCCCGACTCCGTCCGCCGCCTGCTCGGCTGAGCGGCCCCGCCGCACCCCTTCCCCCGCCGCGCTCCCGTCGATACGGTGCAGCGTGTACTGGCTGCAGCGACCCCCCTACGTCCGCTGGGCGGCCGCCGCGTTGCTGGTGGCGGGCGCCGCCGCCTGGGACCTCCGCCCCGAGCCCACGGCGTCCCATCCGTTCCTCACCTCAGCCGTCCCCGCCGGGACCGAAATCACGCCCGCCCACCTGGAGTGGCGCCGCGTGCCCGACGGGCTGCTGCCCCCGGTGGACGGCGCCGGCGCGGTGGCGGCGGCCGACCTGGAGGAGGGCGATCCCCTGGTCCCGTCGATGCTCACCCGCACCGTCGCCGCGCCGGAAGGATGGTGGGAGGTGCCGGTGGAGGCAGGCACCCGGGCTCGCCCCGGAGACCGGGTGATGCTGGTGGTCGTGGACCCCCCTGCGGCCGTGGTGGGCATCGTGCTGGCCGCCCAGGAAGGCGACCCGTACTCGCTGGGGTACCGCCCCGCTGCGGTCGCCGTCCCCGCCGAGGACGCCCCGCTGATCGCCGCAGCATCGGCACAGGGCGCCCTGGTCGCCGCCGTGCAGCCCGCAACGCCCCCACCGGGGTAAGGTTCCCGCCGATGCTCACCGCCGCCTTCTGGGGCCTCGTACAGGGCCTCACCGAATTCCTCCCCGTCTCCTCCAGCGGGCACCTCGTCCTGGTGCCGGCGCTGCTGGGGATGGAGGAGCCCGACCTGGCCACGTCCGCCGTGCTGCACCTGGGGACGCTGGCCGCGGTGCTGTGGTACTACCGGCACGATCTGGCCCGCCTCGCCCGGGTCCGCACCGACCCCGACGCCCGGCGCATCCTGTGGCTGCTCGCCGTGGGGACCGTCCCCGCCGCGGTGATCGGCATCGTGTTCGACCGCAAGATCGAGATCATCTTCTCCGAGCCCTGGCTGGCGGCGGCGCTGCTCATCGGCACCGGGGCCGTCCTGGCGCTGGGGCTGCTGATCCCCCGTGGCGCCCGCCACCTGGAGTCGGGCAGGACCGGCGATGCCCTGGTGGTCGGGTGGGCGCAGGCCCTGGCGCTGCTGCCGGGCGTGTCCCGCTCCGGGATGACGATGACGGCCGCCATGGCCCAGGGGTTCGAGCGGGTGCAGGCGGCCCGCTTCGCCTTCCTGCTCGCGGTGCCCGCCATCGCCGGGGCCGGCAGCCTGAAGGCGGCCGACCTGGTGCGCCAGGGCGGGTTCGAACCGGCGATGCTGGCCGGCGTGGCGACCGCCGCCGTGTCGGGCTACTTCGCCATCGACGTGCTCATCCGCCTGCTGGGCCGCTACGGCCTGGCCCCCTACGCCGTGTACTGCATCGTCTTCGGGTCGCTCGCCTGGTGGCTGGTCTGAGGGGGGCGGCCCACCACGGCCGGTGCCGCCCGCTCTAACCTCCGGTCCGTGCACCGGACCACCATCCACGTCCGCTGGGGCGAACTGGACCCCTACCACCACGTCAACCACGCGACGTACCTCTCCTACCTGGAGCACGCCCGCATCGCCGCGCTGGAGTCGATCGGGTGGGGCATGGACGAGATCGCCGCCACCGGCCACCAGGTGGTGGTGGTGCGAGTCGACGTGCGCTTCGTCGCCCCGGCGGTCGGCGGGGACGAACTGGTGGTGGAGACCGCCATCGAACGGCTGCGCGGCGCCAGCAGCACCTGGCGGCAGCGCATCCTCCGGGGCGGCGAGGTCGTCCTCGACGCCGAGGTGACCGCCGCCTGCACCGACCTGGAGGGGCGCCCGTCGCGCACGCCGGCCGAGTTCCAGGAAGCGCTCCGGGCGCTGCTGGACGCCGGGGAGGGCCGGTGAGGAGCCGTCTCGCCGCCCTCGCCGTGGTCCTGGCCGCCGCCGCGGCAACGGCGGCGTGCGGCGGGGAAGCGGTGGACACCGGCGCCTACGACTACCTGTTCGGCGACCCGGCCGGGGCCACCGGGCTCGGCGATTCCGCCTGCCGCCCCGAACTGGTCGTCGACGGCGTGGTCGAGTTCCGCGCCACCGAGGGGACGCCGGCCCTGCTGGACGACCTCCGCTCCCGCGTCCTGGAGAACCCGCCGGCCCTGCCCGACGGCGACCCCTACGAGGATCCGTCGCTGGTGCCGGCCGACACCAGCGGGGTGTGCGCCGCCACGTTCGGCGCGTCGTCGTACCGCCTCGACACCTTCGCCGACACGGCGGAAGCGGACGCGGCGGGCGCGGTGGTCACCCACACCGGGGCGTGCGGAGCCTGCTCCGGCTTCGGGGACCTCGCCGTGTACCTGGAGCACCGGGACCTGGGAGACGCGGTCCGGGCCTGCGCGCTGCTGGCGCTGGGCAGCGACCCCGAGGCCACCCGGTCCTGCCTGCTCGACATCGGCTTCAGCGAGCCGTGCGCCCAGGCGTGGTGGTACAACAGCCTGCACACCCGCGACGCCTGCCTGGTGGTCTGCCTCGACGCCCTGAACGACCCCAACCACCTGCCGGATGGTTCGCTGAACCCGTGCCTCGCCTGCGACGAGGCCGAGAGCGGGCCGGTGTTCAAGGCCGTCGCAGGGCGCACCCGGCGCAACTCGGGCATCCCCACCGCCATCTGCCGTCCCGGCGAGTCGGTGTCGCCGGTGCCCCACGACGCCTACCCGTAGGCGCCCGCCTACCCTGCCGGGCATGCTCGACACCTCCACCCCCGGCGGGGAGCGCGCCGCCGCCCGCCTCGCAGACGATCCGGTGATCTGGATGACGACGGTCCGACCCAACGGCCAGCCGCAGGCCTCGCCGGTGTGGTTCCTCTACGACGGCGGCGAGTTCCTGGTGTACAGCAAGGCGGGGACGGCCAGGACCGCCAACCTGGGAGCCAACCCCCGGGTGTCGCTGAACCTGGACGGAAACGGCACGGGCGGCGACATCGTCACCATCGAGGGGATCGCCACCATCGACCCGTCCGCTCCTCCCTCCACCGAGGTGGCCGCCTACCAGGACAAGTACCGAGTGATGATCGCCCGGAACGGGTGGACGCCCGCCTCGTTCGCAGCCGACTACCCGGTCGCCATCAGGATCCGCCCGGTGCGGACCAGAGCGTGGTGACCGTGGGACAATGGGTCCCCGCGACCCGGTGAGAGCAACGTGTTTCGCAGACGACCCAAGCCGATCAATCTGGAGCATCTCGACGACCTCGAGGAGATGAAGGCCGACGGCAAGCCAATCCTGTTGGACTTCTGGAACATGGGCTGCCAGGCGTGCCGGCTCATGGACGGCGTCGTCAAGGAACTGGCCGAGGAGTACCACGGCGGTGCCCACGTGGTCAAGGTGGACGTCGGCGCCGTGCCCGGTGCCATCCAGGCCTACAAGATCCAGGCGACCCCCACGTTCATCGTGCTCGCCAAGAGCCGGAAGAAGCCGTCGAAGAAGGCCCGCCAACGCGGCGCCCCCGACCCCGCAGACGCCCCGATGACCGCCCGGTTCCGGGTGAGCGGCATGACCCGCAAGGACGTGTTGGCCGGAGCCCTCGAATCGAACGGCGCCCGCCGGGCCGAGCGGTAGACAGGAGGACCACCGTGACACCCCCCTGGCGCACGAAGTCGTCCCGCATGCCCCACCCGGTGTTCTTCGGGTTGGCGCTCATCACCGTCGGCCTGCTGTGGCTGCTGCGGGAGATGGGCGTCCTGCCCGACATCCGCTTCTGGACCCTGCTGTGGCTGGGGATCGGCGGCTGGCTGTTCGTGGGCACCGTGGCCGGACGGCGGCGGGGGTGGTTCTGGCCCCTCACGCTGCTGGGCATCGGCACCCTGATGCTGCTCCAGGACCTGGACACCATCCGGACCTTCAGCCTGGTGCCGGTGATCATCATCGGCCTGGGCGCGGCGATGGTGATCGAGGCGGTGGACTTCCGCAACCGGCGGGACGGGTCTCCCGACACGACCGCCGAGTGGCGGGACCTCTGAGCGGACCCGCTCTCTCGCCGGCCGACCCCCTGGCTACCATCGGCGGCCGATGGTGACGGGAGCCGAACCCAGGGCACAGGCGGGCACGCTGCACGGCCTCGGCGACGCCGACGTGGCGGCGCGGGTCGCCGCCGGCGCCGTCAACGTCGTCCCCTCCGGCCCCACCCGCACCGTCGGCGAGATCGTCAAGGCGAACGTCGTCACCCTGTTCAACATCCTGCTCGGGGTGATGCTGGTGGTGGTGCTGATCGTGGCGCCCTTCCAGGACGCCATGTTCGGGCTGGTGCTGGTCGGGAACGCTGCGATCGGGATCATCCAGGAGCTGCGGGCGAAACGCACTCTCGACCGACTGGCGCTGCTCAGCGCGCCGCGCGCCGCCGTCATCCGGAACGGGCGCGAGGCGGAGGTGCCGGTGGACCGCGTGGTCCTCGACGACCTGCTCACCCTGAAGGCCGGCGACCAGGTGGTGGTGGACGGCGTCGTCGTGGTCTCCGACAGCCTGGAGGTGAACGAGTCGCTGCTCACCGGGGAGTCGGACCCCATCCTCAAGGACCGCGGCGACGAGGTGCTGTCCGGCTCGTTCGTGTCGTCCGGCTCCGGCGTGTACAAGGCCCGCCGGGTGGGCGCCGACGCCTATGCGGCCCGCCTCGCAGAGGAGGCCCGCAAGTTCACCCTCGTCCGGTCCGAGCTGCGGGCGGGCATCGACAAGATCCTCCGGGGCATCACCTGGGTGCTCGTCCCCACCGCGCTGCTGCTCATCTGGAGCCAGTTCACCACGCTCACCGGGTGGCCCGACAGCCAGGGATGGGGCTGGGCCGACGTCAAGGAGGCCATCCGCCTCTCCATCGCGGGGCTGGTGGCGATGATCCCCCAGGGGCTGGTGCTGCTGACCTCGGTCGCCTTCGCCGTCGGGGTGATCCGGCTGGGGCGGCGCCAGGTGCTGGTGCAGGAGTTGCCGGCCGTGGAGGGCCTGGCGCGGGTGGACACCGTCTGCTTCGACAAGACCGGCACCCTCACCGAGGGCCGGCTGGTGGTGGATCAGGTGGACCTGCTCACCGACCGCTACGACGTGCGGGCCGCGCTCGGGGCGCTGGGCGCCGCAGACCCCAACCCCAACGCCACCCTGCAGGCGATCACCGAGCAGTTCCCCGAGCCGTCGGGGTGGTGGCCGGTGGCCACCGTCCCGTTCTCGTCGGCCCGCAAGTGGAGCGGCGCCTCGTTCGGCAGCCTCGGCTCGTGGATCCTGGGAGCGCCCGAGATGATCCTGCCCGACCACCCCGCGGTCGCCGACCGGGTGGCTGCAGCGGCCGACCAGGGCAAGCGGGTGCTGCTGCTGGCCCACAGCGCCGCGGAGCTCACCGACGACCGGCTCCCGGCCGGCGTCGAGCCGGTGGCCCTGCTCTCCTTGAGCGACCGGGTGCGGCCCGATGCCGTGGACACCCTCCGCTACTTCGCCCGCCAGGGCGTCACCGCCAAGGTCATCTCCGGCGACCACCCCCAGACCGTGGCGGCCATCGCCCGGGAGGTGGGCATCGAGGGCGCCGACCGGGTGGTCGATGCCCGCACCCTCCCCGAGGATCCCGCCGAGCTCGCCGAGGCGGTGGATCGGGGCACCGTGTTCGGCCGGGTCACCCCGCACCAGAAGCGCGCCATGGTCGGCGCGCTCCAGTCGCGCGGGCACGTGGTGGCGATGACCGGCGACGGCGTCAACGACGTGCTGGCCCTCAAGGACGCCGACATCGGCATCGCGATGGGCTCGGGCTCGTCGGCGTCGCGGGCCGTCGCCCAGCTGGTGCTGCTCGACGGGTCGTTCGCCACCCTCCCCTCGGTGGTCGGCGAGGGCCGCCGGGTGATCGCCAACATCGAGCGGGTCGCCAACCTCTTCGTGGTCAAGACCGTCTACGCCTTCTTGCTGGCGGTGCTGGTGGGCCTGTTCTCCCGGCCGTTCCCCTTCGTCCCCCGCCACCTGACCCTGGTCGGCACGCTCACCATCGGCGCCCCCGCCTTCTTCATCGCCCTGGCTCCCACGGCCGACCGGGCCAGATCGGGGTTCGTGGCGCGGGTGCTCCGCTTCGCCTTCCCGGTGGGGGCGCTCGCCGCCGCGTCCTCCTACATCGCCTACGAGCTGGCCATCTCGGAGAAGGTCTCGCTGATCGAGTCGCGGACCACGGCCACGCTGGTGCTCTTCGCCGTGGGCCTGTTCGCCCTGGTCATCAATGCCCGGCCGCTCACCACGCCCCGCAAGTGGCTGATCGGGGTGATGACGGCCGGGTTCCTGCTCGTGCTGTTCCTGCCATTCGGCCGGGAGTTCTTCGAGCTCGACCTGCCGCGGGCGGTGGTGATGCTGGCCGGGGTGGGCATCGTCGGCCTGGCCGGGTCCGTGATGTACGGGTCGCTCCGCAGCCTGGGCGTCATCCAGCGGGTGCCGCAGCTGCTGCGGGACCCGCAGTTGAGCCGGAGCGCGCTGGGTGCGCTCCGCTCCGGGATGGAGCGGATGCGGGAACGGGCCCGCAAGGTGGGCCAGCCCATGGACCCCGCCGACCTCCCCGATCCGCCTCCCCCTCCGGCCGAGCGGCGCTGAGCCCGCCCGCGCCGCGGAGCCCTGGGGCTACGCCGCCGGGGCCGGTACGATCCCACCTCATGCCGACCGATCAGACCGTCCTCACCGTCAGCGACGACGCCGCCGAGGCCATCCTCGGCATCCGCGAGCGCGAGCCCGACGCGCCCGACCTGGCCCTCTCGATCGCCGTGACCGGCGTCCAGGGCGTCGACTTCACCTACGAGCTGAGTTTCATCCCGGCCGAGGACGCCGGTGCCGAGGACTCGCTGACCACCCATGCAGGCCTGCCGGTGGTGGTGGCGGCCGGGAGCATCGCCAACCTGGACGGCGCCGCCATCGTGGTGCGGGACGGCGCCCTGGCCATCGACAACCCCAACAGCCCGCTCCCGGCGTTCGACCTCGACGCCGCGGTCGTGGACGGCGACCTGGCCACCCGGGTGCAGGCGGTGCTGGAGCACCAGATCAACCCGGCGATCGCGTCCCACGGCGGCTACGCCGAACTGGCGGGCGTCGACGAGGACACGGTGTTCCTGAACCTCGGCGGCGGCTGCGCCGGTTGCGGCATGGCCCAGGCGACCCTGACCCAGGGCATCGAGGTGGCCATCAAGAACGCCATCCCCGAGATCACCCGCGTCGTGGACGTGACCGACCACGCCGCCGGCACCAACCCCTACTACCACTAGGGCCGGCGGGCGGCGGAGGGGAAGCCGCCGGGCGGTGGCATACTCAGAGGAGCACACCACCTCGTGAGGAGGCCCCCGTGGAGATCGACATCGGCATCGACGACGAAGCCCGCACCCGGATCAACGGCACGCTCGAGCGGCTGCTGGCCGACACCTACACGCTGTACCTGAAGACCCAGAACTACCACTGGAACGTGACCGGGCCGATGTTCCGGGCGCTCCACCTGATGTTCGAGGAGCAGTACATCGAGTTGAGGGACGCGGTGGACGAGATCGCCGAGCGCATCCGCTCGCTCGGGTTCGTCTCCCCGGGCTCGTTCGCGGAGTTCTCCGGCCTCACCCAGATCGCCGAGGGCAAGGGCACCGAGGACGCCATGCAGATGGTCCGCAACCTGGCCGAAGGCCACGAGGCGGCGGCCCGCCGCGCCCGCGCCGTGGTCGAGGAAGCCGAACCGGCGGGCGACGTCGCCACCGCCGACCTCGCCACCGTGCGCATCGAGACGCACGAGAAGACCGCCTGGATGCTGCGGGCGACGGCCTCCTAGCCGGGCCCGGAGCCCGGACCGCCTCAACCGACCCGGTCCG
Source organism: Actinomycetota bacterium (assembly GCA_020444505.1). Taxonomy (GTDB): domain Bacteria; phylum Actinomycetota; class Acidimicrobiia; order Spongiisociales; family UBA11373; genus JAHJML01. The sequence goes on from JAHLKU010000018.1 coordinate 14,584, forward strand.
CCCATCCCCGCAGCGCCGCCGCGCCCTGCACGGCGGCGAAGCCGAGCACCTGGACGGCCGCCAGCCCCAGCACCGCGCCGCCGGGGCCGCTGGTCGCCGACGCCCACACCGCCAGGGCCACGGCGGCGGCCAGGTTGATCCCGGCCACGAGGGCGGTCGGGCCCCACCAGCCGTCGGCGCGGGCCATCCCCCAGACGATCCCCGCCCACGCGATCACTCCGAACCCGGAGAGCGCCAGCAGCCAGACCGGGACCGCCAGGTGGCTCGCCAGCGGCCCGGCGAAGGCCACCGCCGCCGACCCCGCGGTGGCGCAGTAGGCGGCGTCCCAGCGGAGGGCGCTGCGGGCCACCGCCCGTGGAGAGGGCACGCTCAGCGCTCCAGGCCGGCCCGGCGGGCGGCCGCCAGCGCCTCGACGGCGTCGATGGACCGGATCGTCCGCTCGATCTCGGCGGCGAAGGCACGGCGGCGCCGATGCTGCTCCGGGCCGCCGCCCTCCAGCAGGCCCCGGTTGGCTGCCAGGCGCAGCGCCGTGGAGAACAGCACGGTGGACACCGACTCGGGGTCGGCGATGCGGCGCTGCAGGCGGTACTGCCTGCCCAGCGCCATGCACTCGGCGAGGAAGGGCTTCTCCTCCACGTCCAGGCGGTAGTCGGCGGCCTCGAGGACGTCGGCCACCACCCGGTAGGCCTCCAGGAACGGACGGAGCACCCGGTGGGCGGCGAAGGGGTGGAACCCCCTGACCACCTCCAGCACATCGCCCCTGCCCCCCTCCAGCGCCGCCTCCCACCCGGCGTGGTGGTAGTCCAGCTCGGCGCGGATCTCGCCCAGGAACTCGTCCTTCTCGGGGAAGAAGAACTCGAACTTCAGCAGGTCCCGCAGCGCCATAACCTCGCCCCAGAACGCATCCTCCCGGGCGCCGTCGGCGGCGTCGGCGGCGGCCACCAGGGCGAGCTCGGTGATGGCTCCCGCCACGAAGAAGTGGATGATCGTGTTCCGGTAGTAGGCCGCGGCGAGGTGCTGGTCGGGCTCGATCGAGTACACGGTCTCGGGCCCGCCGCTGAAACGGGACACCACCCCGTGCTCCCGCAGCGCCTCCAGGGCGCCCTCCACCATCCCGGGGTCGCCCAGCACCAGCGGCTCGGTCACCGGCAGGCCGCGATCGTGCACGTAGGCGGCGAAGTGCTCCAGCGCCGCCACCGTCTCGCCCACCGTGAGCGCCCGGTCCCGGACGCCGAGCAGTGCCAGCGTCACCAGCGAGATCGGCGTGATCGGGGTGGCACGGTTGATGCGCACCGCCACCTCGAACGCCAGCTTCTGCACCTCGATGCCCTCCTCGGGGGTCCCGTCGTCTCCCGCCCCGGCACCGACCGCCTCGGCCAGCGACAGCGTCTCTCCGAAGCGCACGTGGATGCGCCCGTAGCGGCGCCGCAGGGTGCGGATGGCCTTGAGCATCCACGAGAACGACTCGCGCTCCTTGGCCCCGCCCCGCGCCTCGGCGGTGTACGACCCGAGGTCCTGGATCTGGTCGTAGGCGATCGACACGGGGATCAGCACGGCATCGTCCGCCGAGCCCCGCCGGATCGAGTCGGTCACGTAGGCGAGCAGGCCCAGCATGGGCGGCCGCAGCTTGCCCGACCGGGACCGCCCGCCCTCGATGAACCACTCCAGCGGGAAGCGCTTGGCCAGCAGGTAGTCCAGGTACCGCTTCAGCACGTACTTGTAGGCCTCGTTGTCCTTGAACGAGCGCCGGATGAAGAACACCCCTGCTCTCCGCAGCAGCGGGCCCGCCGGGAAGAAGTTCATGTTGATGCCGCCCGCGGTGTGGTTGGGCGGCAGGCCGTTCTCGTACAGCACGTGCATGAGCACCAGGTGGTCCAGGTTCGACTTGTGGCTCGGCAGGAACACCAGCGAGTGCTGCTGGCCCAGTTCGGCGAGTGCCCGCAACTCGGCGCGGTCGTAGAGGATCCTGCGGTGGTAGCCCTGCGTGTACAGCAGCCGGATCAACGCCGCCGTCAGGTCGATGACGAAGGTGCTGTGGGTGGCGGCGATCTCCTTCAGGTATCCGGCAGCGTCCGCCATCGCCTCCTCGGGCGACCCGCCGGTCCGCTCCCTCACCCGCATCAGGCCGGCCCGGAACGACGTGCGCGTCAGCAGGTCCTCGGCCACGAACCGGGGCACCTTGTAGCGGTTGCCCCGCAGGCGCCGCTCGGACCGCTCCAGGGCGAGGCCTGCCTGAACGGCGACGAACTCGGCGAACCCGGCATCGTCGTCGGCGCTGCGGGCCCTGGCGTCCAGCCACCGGTCCCGCACCTCTGCGACGGTGGCCGTGTCGCCGGCGATCATCGTCACCCGGTCGGGGTGGCGCCGCACGATCCAGTGCTGCCGCAGCCACAGCGGATCGCGCGGGTCGCCGTGGAGCAGCAGGTCGAGGAGGCCGGCGACCCGCCTGCCGTCCTTCTCCGGCGCCAGCCACGCCACCCGCAACGGGGCGAGCACGGCCTCGGGATCGTCCTGCAGCGCCACCGCCAGCCCGGCGCCGGACCAGCGGCGCAGGCGGTTGCGACGCGACGGCCGCAACCGCACCACCCGGTACCCGGCTCCCGGAGGGCGCTCCCTCGCGATCCAGCCGCGGATCAGCGACCACTCGAGCGACGAGGAGGCATCGACGAGGAACAGCACCGGGCGCCCGTCGTCGGCGGGCCACCGGGGGGCGCCGGGCGCGGTGACGAGTTCCAGGGCCATTCGGGGAGTGTATCGACCGGACGGTCCGGCGAGCCCCGGCTCAGGCGGCGGGGAGCCGCACCTCGAAGAAGGAGTGGTCCCGGTAGTACACGTAGGTGAGGTCGCCGCCCATCAGCCGGGCCAGGCTGCGGCTCACCGACAGCCCGAGACCCACCGACTCGGAGCGGGCGTCCTCGCCGACCGCCCGGTAGGGCTCGAACATGGCGGACCGATCCTGCTCGGCGACGCCCGGGCCGTCGTCGATCACGAACAGCGACACCACCTCGGCGGTCTTCACCACCCGGACCGTGACGTGGCGGCCGCCGTGGCGCTCGGCGTTGGTGAGCAGGTTCCGGACGATCTGGCGCACCCGCATCGGGTCGCCCATCACCTTGGCCTCGCCGCCGTGCCGCTCCAGGTTCAGGGCCACGTCGAGGTGGCGGGCGGCGAGGACGGCGTCCACCTCGCCCCACAGGTCGATCGGCTCCGGGTTGACCGCCACCGTCCCCTGCTCGGTCCGGCTGGCGACCAGCAGGTCCTCCACCAGATCGCCCACCTCGACGGCCTGGTCCTTGATCATGTCCACGTAGCCGGCGATCTCGGCCTGCGAGAGGGTGGCCATGCGGTTGCGCAACTCGTGGGCGAAGCCGACCACGGCCGTCAGCGGCGTCCGCAACTCGTGGCTCACCGTCGCCACGAACCTGTCCTTGGAACGGACCGACTCCTCCAGCGCCGCGCTGGCCCTGGCCTGATCGGACACGTCCACGGCCACCCCGATGAGGCCGGTGACCTCGCCGGCGGCGACCACCGGCGTGTAGCGGATCTCCCAGACGGTGCCTTCGACGGTGTTCCTCGATCGGGAGGGCTCGCCGTGCAGCGCGGCCTCGACGGCCGCCACGATCTCGGGCTCGTCCCGGTACATCTCGAAGAGCGAGCGCCCGACGACCTCCCCGGGCTCCAGGCCCAGCGAAGCGAGGCCCTGCCCCTCCGACAGGGTGAACACCCCGTGGCGGTCCACGGCGAACAGCACGATGGGAGCGGCGTTCAGCACCACCCGCATGTTGCGCTCCACCGACTCGAGGGCGGTCCGGGACCGCTGGGCCTCGGTCCGGTCGCTGAAGGTCAGCAGCGCCCGCTCCGGCTCCATGCGGCCGTCCACCTCCGGCACGGCGAGGCGGGCGACACCCTCGTGGGCCCCGCCCGCCAGGTCGGTGAGGGTGGCCTCGATCTCGGTGGTCGGGCGCCGGTCCCACAGCGCCCGGTACACGCCGCGGGTCAGGTCGCAGTACCCGGCGCCGAAGGCGCCCGACACCGCCGCCTCGGCGAACTCGGCGGGGTCTGCCACCCGCAGCAGCCGACGGGCGGCCTCGTTGAGGGCCAGCAGGTCGATGGCGGCGGCGCAGCCGTGCAGGTGCTCCTCGTCCTCGAGGTGCGCTTCGAGATCGGTGACGCCCTGGCTGCGGAACATGTCGAGGCGTGCGGCCGCAGCGGCGAGGTCCAGCTGGAACAGCGGCGCAGGCGCCGCCTCGAACAGGTTGCGGTAGTGGGCCTCGGAGTGCCGCAGCTTCGCTTCGCCGCGCACCCTGGCGGTGATGTCGGTGACGTGGGCGAGCAGATACCGGGGGCGCCCCGCCACGTCGGTGACGAGCGACATGCCCACCATGCCGTGGTGGGCCCGCCGGTCCCGCAGCACGAAGCGCGTCTCCTCCTGGAACGACCAGATCTCGCCCCGGAGCAGTTCGTCGGCCTTGCGGGTGTAGTGGGGGCGATCCTGCGGTTCGATGAGCGACCCCCAGCCGGCCCCGGCCAGCGAGTCGGGCGTCCGGCCCAGGAAGTCGGCGAGCGCCTGGTTGGCCTCGACGATCTCTCCCTCGAGGGTGAGCAGCGCCATGCCCGCCGACGCGCTCTCGAAGGCGGCGTCGAGCACTCCCTGCACGTCGCGGATCTTGGTCTCGGCGTCGTCGCGGTCGCCGAGGAGGCGGGTGACCGTGAGCCCGATGCCGAAGCCGGCCATGCCGATGGCCCCGAGGACCCCGGCGCGGAGGGCGGCGTCCTCGATGCTGAAGGCGCTCATGCCCCCGTGCACGGTGACGCCGTACGACACCGCGACCACCGCCACCGATGCGGCGGCGGAGCGGGCGGGGAGCACCAGCGGGTACACCAGGGCGATCGCCATGAACCACGCCCAGAACTGGCCGGTCAGCGACCCGGTGGCCTCACCGACGAGCACCGCGGTCGCCACGGCGAGCGCGCCGCGGACGACGGTGACGGCTTCCGAACTGGGCAGCAGGATCCCGACCAGGCCGACGCCGGCGAGCAGGAGGAGGATGCCGGCGATGGACCACGCCGACAGGCCGGTGTCCACGGTCATCCACAGCAGGGCGGCGTGCCCGGCGAGGACGAGCGCCACCGCAGCCTCTGCTCGGGCCAGTGCGCCCCGGGTGATGCGGGGTATGCGGACCATGGGCCTCGGATCCCTCCTCCAACGGCCGTACCCGTGGGCTATCGGCCGAACAGGCCCCGGCCTGAAGGATCAGCGCGGGCCCATCCGCGCCGCCGCGTCCAGGCGCACGACGGCGCCGTTGATCAAGGCGTTCTCCACGAGGTGCTGCGCCAGCGCGGCGAAGTCGGAGGCCTTCCCGAGCCGCTTGGGGAACACGTGCACCTCGAGCAGGCTCTCCCGCACGGCCTCGGGCATGCCGCCGATCATCGGCGTGTCCATGATGCCGGGCGCGATGCAGTTGACCCGGATGCCCAGCGAGGCGAGGTCACGGGCCAGCGGCAGCGTCATCGCAGCCACCCCGCCCTTGGAGGCGCTGTAGGCGGCCTGGCCGATCTGCCCCTCGAAGGCGGCGATCGACGCCACGTTCACGACGACGCCCTTCTCGCCGTCGTCGTTGGGGTCGTTGCCGCCCATGATGCGGGCGGCGCGGCGGGTGACGTCGAAGGTGCCGACGAGGTTCACGTCCAGGACGACCCGGAACAGGTCGAGGGGGAACACCTCCCCGGCCCGGTTCACCACCCGCGACGCCGGGGCGATGCCGGCGGCGTTCACCAGGACGTGCAGCCCGCCCATGGCGGCGGCTGCGCCCTCGACGGCGGACTCCACCTGGGCCTCGTCGGTGACGTCGGCGGCCACGAAGTGGCAGTCGACGCCCAGTTCCTCGGCGACGGCGTCGCCGCGCGACTGCGGCAGGTCGAGGAGTGCCACCTTCGCCCCGGCCGAGAGCAGGCGCCTCGCGGTGCCCTCCCCCAGCCCCGATCCGCCGCCCGTGATGAGCGCACACGCCCCGCGCACCTGCATGACACACCTCTTGGAGTCGGTTTGCGGTCAGGCTACGCGCAACGGGGAGCGGCGGCGCCGCAGGGGATCAGACGTGGCCGGGAGGGTTGGCGACCCTGGCGACCGCGGCCGCCTTCACGTCCACGATCTCGTGGGCGATCTGGTCGAGGCTGTCCATCAGCCAGAGGTAGGCGGCCTTGCCCGGCCGGTAGTCGGCCTCGGCCATGCCCTGGATGCGGCCCTGCTCCTGCAGCTGCTTCACCTGCCGGAAGTTGTTGCGGGGCTCGGTGGTGTACACCCCGAGCGTCTTGCCGCCCTTGGTGTTCAGGATCGAGAACGCCGGGACGTCGCTGGGGCCGTCGGCGATGTAGATCATGTGGCGCATCGGCACCCGCCGCTCGTCCTGGCCCATGAGGGCGTTCACGTCGATGGAGGGGTTCCGGTTGACCCCCTTGTTGACCTCGAAGATCGCCCTGGTCTTGGTGGTGTTGTCGATGCCGTAGCCGATGTGGCTGATCGGCTCCTCCGACACCGGCATGTCGAGGTGGCCGAGGTACCCGGGCGGCGCCTGCTCCTCGATGAAGGTGTTGGCCCAGATCCCGTCGAGGTGCGGGGCGAGGCACGAGCCCTCGATCATCGGCAGGATGCCGGTGGACACGGTGTAGTGCTCCACCGTGATGCCGGCTGCGGCGTACTCCGGCACCTCGGCGACGTGGCGGCGGGTCGCCTCGAAGAACTCGGGGATCCCCGGCGCCGGCTCGATGCCGGCGCCCAACTCGCGCAGCCTGGCGTTGGTGAGCCCCTCGAAGATGCCCGCCCGCACGTAGGTGAGGATGTGCAGCAGGTAGGCCGAGTCGCGGCCGATCTTGATGCCCCGGGCGGCGTAGAAGCCGGTGAGGCCCTCGACCTCGCGCCAGAACTCGTCGGGGTCCACGCCGTACGCCTCGAACAGCGGGTCCTGCTGGTTGCTGGGGATCAGCGTCCGGTCGAAATCCCAGATGAAGGCGATCGTCGGCTGGGTGTACAGGGGTGGTGGCACCCGCTCAGGGTACCTGGGGCGCCCCGAACTGGATGGATTCCCGGGGACCGGGCCACCACGCCTGCAACACGGCGGACACCCCGCGCAGGCCCCAGTGGGCGGCGCCCATGCGGGCGGCGGGGACCAGCACGGTGACGTCCCAGCCGTCGGCCGCCAGCACCTCGATGCCGGCGGCCATCTCGGCGGGATCCACCCGGTCCTCGAGGACGCACTCGGCGATGCCGGCGTCGGCGACGAGGATGGCGGCGCCGGGGAGGCCGTCCACGCCGACGGCGGCGGCGAGCGAGGTCTGGACGACGGTGTGCCCGCGGCGGGTGTAGGAGGAGGCGGAGGCGAGCGCGACGGGATCCGTGATCGTCGCCACCGATGCCGCCGCCGTCACCATCGTGCCCTCCCGATTACACCCGTGTAGTTTATGCATGCCGACCCCCCATCGCGCAATTGCCAGATGCTGGGCGGTGTGGGGCGGGGGGCCCCGCTCGCGAACGCCGCCGCGCGATATCCTCCGGCCAGGAGGCGCCATGAGCGAGTTCGAGCTCCGGGCCATCACACCCGGGGAGACCTACGAGTTGCGGCGCGCCCTGCTCCGCCCCCACCAGCGGGTCCACGAGATGACCTGGGCGGGCGACGACGCCCCCGACACGCTGCACATCGGCGGCTTCCGGGAAGACCGCCTGGTCGGCATCGGGACCGCCCATCGCCAGCCGATGCCGGGGCTCTCCGAGCCGCAGGCGTGGCGGATCCGCGGCGTCGCCGTGGACCACGGGCATCGCGGCTACGGCCTCGGAGAGATGCTGCTGCGCCGCCTGCTCGAGCACGCCGCCGCCTCGGGGGGCCGCCTGGTGTGGGCCAACGCCACCGCCGCGTCCTACGGCTTCTTCGAGCACTACGGCTTCGCGCGGCGGGGCGACCCATTCGAACTGCCCGAGGTGGGCCCGCACTACGTGGTGTACGCCGGCCTGTAGCACCCGGGAATGCGGCGGCGCGGCCGGCCGTTGCGGTACCCGTGAGCGCCATCACCATCGCCGCCATCGCCGGGAGCCTCCGTGCCGGGTCGCTGAACCGCGCCGCGCTGCGGGCCGCCGCCGAACTCGCCCCCGACGGCGTGGCCGTGGAGATCCTCGACCTCGACGGGATCCCGCTGTTCAACGCCGACCACGAGCGGGACCACGGCTTCCCCCCTGCCGTCGCCGCCCTCCGCGAGTCGGTCGCCGCAGCCGACGCCCTCCTGATCGCGACCCCCGAGTACAACTTCTCCATGTCCGGGGTCCTCAAGAACGCGCTCGACTGGCTCTCCCGGGGCGGCGCCGGGTCCCCGCTGAACGACAAGCCGGCGGCGATCCTCGGCGCCGGGGGCCGCTTCGGCACCCTCCGGGCACAGTTGCACCTGCGCGAGACGCTGCTGCACAACCGGGTGGACCTGGTGGCGTCGCCGCAGGTGATGATCGATCGCGCCTCCGAGCGGTTCGACGAGCGTCTCCGCCTCACCGATGAGCGCGCCCGCAGCCAGGTCGCCCGCCTGGTGGCGGAGCTGGCCGCCAAGGCCGGAGACCGCTCCGCGATGGAGGCCCCCGCCGCCGGGTAGCCTCGGCGCCGTCGACCGGGAGGCTCCGTGGGCGCACCGTGGTATCAGACCGCCGTCTTCTACGAGGCGTTGGTCCGCTCCTTCGCCGATGCCGACGGCGACGGCCTCGGCGACCTGCGCGGCGTCGCCGCCCGCCTCGACTACCTGGCCTGGCTCGGCGTCGACTGCCTGTGGCTGCCGCCGGTGTTCGACTCGCCGCTCCGCGACGGGGGTTACGACGTGAGCGGCTTCACCACCGTCCACCCCGACGTCGGCACCGTGGACGACTTCGCCGCGCTCATCGACGCCGCCCACGCCCGGGGCATCCGGGTGATCTCCGACATCGTGATGAACCACACCTCCGACGCCCACCCCTGGTTCCAGGAGTCGCGCCGGCCGGGCTCGGCGCGGCGCGACTGGTACGTGTGGAGCGACGACCCGACCCGGTACGCCGACGCCCGGGTCATCTTCTTCGACTACGAGGACTCCAACTGGACGTGGGACGAGGAGGCCGGCGCCTACTACTGGCATCGCTTCTTCAGCCACCAGCCCGACCTCAACTACGACAACCCCGACGTGCGAGAGGCCATGCTCGACGTGGTCCGCTTCTGGATGGACATGGGCCTCGACGGGTTCCGCATGGACGCCGTGCCCTACCTCTACGAGCGCGAGGGCACGAACTGCGAGAACCTGCCCGAGACGCACGCCTTCCTGAAGCACGTGCGGGCGGTGATCGACGCCGAGTACGGCGACAAGGTGCTGCTGGCCGAGGCCAACCAGTGGCCGCGCGACGCCGCCGCCTACTTCGGCGACGGCGACGAGTGCCACATGAACTTCCACTTCCCGGTGATGCCCCGCCTGTACATGGGCCTCGCCCGGGGCCACTGCCGCGATCTGATCGCCATCCTCGACGACACGCCCGACATCCCCGAGGGCTGCCAGTGGGGCGTGTTCCTGCGCAATCACGACGAGTTGACCCTGGAGATGGTCACCGACGACGAACGCGATTTCATGTGGGACTTCTACGCCCCCGACCCGCGCATGCGGAAGAACGAGGGCATCCGCCGCCGCCTCGCCCCCCTGGTCGGCAACGACCGCCGCCGCATCGAACTCCTCCACGCCCTGCTGCTGGCGCTGCCGGGCAGCCCGGTCCTGTACTACGGCGACGAGATCGGCATGGGCGACGAGTACCTCCTGCACGACCGGGACGGGGTGCGCACCCCGATGCAGTGGGAGGCCGGCCGTCACGCCGGGTTCTCCGCCGCCGACCCGGCGTCGTTCTACCTGCCCACCGTCACCGACCCCGCCTACGCCCCCGACGCCGTCAACGTGGCCTCCCAGCGCGACGACCCGGCCTCGCTGTTGCAGTGGGTGCGGGGCATGCTGATGGAGCGGCGGCGGCGCCCCGAGATGGGCGTCGGCGCCTTCGAGGTCCTCCGCCACGGCAACGACGCCGTGTTCGCCTTCACCCGCACCCTCGGCGAGCGCCGCACCCTGGTGCTGGCCAACTTCTCCGACGCCCCCCAGTCGGTGTCGCTCGGCGCCGACGGCGGCCACGACCTGGCGCCCTACGGCTGGCGCTGGATCGGGGACTGAGGGGGCCGCGGGCCGGGCGCCCCCGGGGTGTGAGAGACAGGCGGGGCCGTCGACGCGTAGCCTCGGGGCCAGGTGGCACACCGGGGGGAGGTGTCGAATGGCCATCGGCCGCTGTTCGGAATGCGGGGGACAGGTCTCTGATCGAGCCGAGGCGTGCCCTCACTGCGGGATACGACTGGCTGGGCCTCCCGTCGTCGCCCCTGCGCCGGTGCCGGCCGTCCCGGCGATCGGCCGGGCCCCCCGGCCGGCCCGGGGCGCGGGCGAGCGATGGCCGTCCACGCTCGGCGGGCTGCTGCTGATCGTCTCGGCGGTGCTGCCGTGGCTCGGCGACGTGTACTCGTCGACGTTCGGCTTCCGGGTCCCGGTGGCGGTGGCGTGGGACCTGGAGGCTCCCGAGAGCCTGCTGTCGGTGGGCATCGTGCTCGCCGTCCTCGGCCTGACCGGCCTGGCGGCGGCCTCGGTCCGCTGGGGGTGGCCGCTCCGCCAGATCGCCGCCTCCCTCGCCGTGGTCCTGACGGCGGCGGTGATGGTGCAGGCGGCCCGGTTCACACTCGACGTGGGCGGATCGTGGACCAGCATGCTCAACGGCATGTCCATCGGCCCGTACGCCGCGCTGGCCGGCGCGCTGGTGCTGCTGCTGGCGCCGGTGCCGCCGCCGCTGAAGGTGCGCCTGCCGAGGTGGGGTGCGGACACCGCAGCGACGGCGACGCCGCAACCCGCCGTCGCGGCGCCGCCTGAACAGGAAGCGGTGGCACCGGCGACCGAGGAAGCACCGGAAGGGCCAGAGCAGACCGGCGCACCCGGGCCCGGCACCGGTGAAGAGCACGCGGCCGGCACCGACCCGGAGGAGCCGGTCCCGGAGGCCCAGGGGGGCGACGATGACGGCGAGACCATCCCGTAGCAGCGGCCGGATCCGCAGGTCGGCGGGCGCCGGCCTCGCGATCGCGCTCCTCGCCGCCTCGTTCGCCGCCGCACCGGAGGTCTCGGCCCAGGACCGGTCGGGGATCGAGACCGTCAGCCTCTCCTCCCCCCGCTGCCCCGACACGGTGGAACGCGTGGAGCCCACCGGTTCCACGCACGTCACCAACACCATCGTGTCCACGCAGGAGTTCACCGACGCCGTGTCGTCGGGGCTCGTCGACCGGCTCGGAGGCGACGAGGCCGCCCGGCTGGTCGTGGGGGAGGCCGTCTCGGCGGCGGTCACCCGCTACCGCCAGGCACACGAGAACACCGGGAACACGCTCTCCATGGAGACGGTGGACATGGCCGAGTTCACCGAACTGGTCGTCGGCGAGCTCGTGGCGATGCACGCGCTCCCCTCCAGCGCGCTCCCCTCCAGCGCGCTCCCCTCCAGCGCACGCCCGGCGAGCGCCCTGCCGGAAGGCATCACCATCGAGGAGGTGCGGACCGAGGTCCAGGGGGCCGTCGTCGAATCGGTGTTCGAGGCGCTGCCGTCGAGCGGCTTCCCGGCCGGGCAGGTGGACCTGTTCACCAACCAGTTGCTCGGCAACGTGCTCTCGGCGCTGCCGTCGAGCGGGTTCCCGGCAGCAGAGAGGATCGTCTCCAGCGTGGTGGCTGCGCACACGGTGGACGGTGCGCTGCCGTCGAGCGCCATGCCGGCCCTGGTGGCGGAGCTCCAGACGAGGCTCGACGCCCTCCCGGCGAGCGCCCTCCCCTCCAGCGCCCTGCCTTCGAGCTTCGCCGTCGACTGCGTCAACGCCTCGGCGGCGCTCCCCTCCAGCCTCGCCTTCGACTTCTCCCAGGAGATGGGGGCCCTCCCGTCCAGCGCGCTGCCCTCGAGCGCACTCCCCTCCAGCGCGCTCCCCTCCAGCGCCCTGCCCTCCAGCGCCCTGCCCTCCAGCGCCCTCCCCTCCAGCATCACGCAGACCGATGCGACGTCGGAGGCGATGGGGAAGGCCTTCTTCGACCCGGCGAACGCGCTGCCATCGAGCGCACTCCCCTCCAGCGCCCTGCCGTCCAGCGCCGTGCCGTGGGCAGACCTGATGACGGAGATCGGCTCGGGCTTCGCCCGCGCACTGCCGTCCAGCGCCCTGCCGTCCAGTGCGCTCCCGTCCAGCGCCCTGCCCTCCAGCGCCCTGCCCTCCAGCGCCCTGCCCTCCAGTGCGCTCCCCTCCAGCGCACTGCCGTCGAGCATCTACAGCCGGGCGCTCTTCCAGTCGCTCGCCAATCTCAACCAGCGCAACGCGCTCCCCTCCAGCGCACTGCCCTCCAGTGCGCTGCCTTCCAGTGCGCTGCCCTCCAGTGCGCTGCCCTCCAGCGCACTCCCCTCCAGCGCGCTGCCCTCCAGCGCCGTCACCGAACTCGTCGAGCCGCTGGCGAACGAGATGCGGGCCGTCCTCGCCGAGTGGGGCGCAGACGCCTCTGCCCTCCCCTCCAGCGCCGCCATCACCGAACTCATCTACGGCGCCGCCTTCCGGGCGCTGCCGTCGAGCCTCTCCCTCGAGGAGGCCCTGCCGTCGAGCATGACGGCCGAGATGCCCGAGATCCTCTCGGCAGGCATCGCCGACTCGATGGCGATGCGCGGCCTGGGCGTCGAGCCGTCCGAGATCCTCGGCGCCCTCCCCTCCAGCCTCGTCCTGGAACCGGTGGCCGACATCCCCTCCGTCGTGTTCGGCCGGGCCGACCTGGCCGCCGCAGCGGCGCGGCCCGCGCTCGGCGGCATGTTCGACGACCAGTCGGCCATCCTCCCCTCCGACCTGGCCCAGGTGGCGCGCACCGGCTTCCAGCAGGGCATGGCGGTCGTGGCACTCGGCAGCGGCCTCTCCTTCGCGGCAGCGGACCTCACCGAGCCGTGCGTCCTGACGACGCGGCACACCGGCGAGGTCGGGGCGTCCACCTCCTTCACGGTGGGGGCGATGGTCGGCACACCGGACCCCTGGGACGTCATCGAGGGCGATCTCACCGTGTTCGACAGGTGGCGGGGCGAGGACATGGGATGGGAGATCGACGTCAACGACTGCGGCTACACGATGACCCACCCCGACCGGGCGGCGTACGACGTGCAGATCCACATCCCCGACGATGCCGTCGACGGCTACCTCGCCGGCCTGTCGAGCCCGGCGCAGGTCCAGGTGCTGCGGTGCAACGGGTACGACACCGAGTTCTCCGAGCACTCGTACTCCTGGTACGACCCGTCGACCGGCAACCGGGGCGGAGGGGTCTTCGTGCCGTCGGAGTGGACCAGCGGCACGAAGATCTTCGTGCCGGTGCTGGCAGGGAGCCGCACCATCACCGGAGGGGTGACGGTGCCCCCCTGGATCCCCGAGGCCCTGCGGGTCGAGGAGCCGGAGATCCCTTCGGCGCTCGACGACCAGTACCGGTCCCTCGTCGAAGCCTGGGCGGACGAGCCGTGCCAGGTCCCCGGCACCGATCTCTACGAGGTCCCGAACCTGCGAGGGAAGACCGAGGAGCAGGCGATCGATGCCATCGAGCACTGCGGATTCCTCGCCCTCGGCGGCAGCACCGAGGTCGAAGAGGACGATCCTCTGGTCGCGCTGGTAGCCGGCCAGACCCCGGAAGCCGGCGAGCAGAAGCCCAAGGGCTCGTTCGTCACCTACTTGATCGGCATGCCGAGGTCCGGTCCCACCACGTCGCCGCCCGAGACCAGCACGCCCGGGACCAGCCCGACCACGACGTCCGGGACGATCACGTTCAAGGACTACAAGAACACCGCCTGCGCATGGGCCCGGGCCGACATCATCAACGAGGGCCTCAATGTGGGCGCATGCCAGTTCGCCTGGTACGCCACCATCGAGTCGGGGCTGATCGGCAAGGTCGACAGCCAGGAGCCGGCCGCCGGCACCCACCTGGCGCCCGGCACCACGGTCGAGTTGTGGCAGTGGGAGGCGGCGACCAGCGAGCACCAATGTGGCCAGATCCCCGGCTACTGGTGGGACAACGGGTGCCACTCGAACCCGGAGCCATGATGAGAGAGGGGCGACGATGATGCGCTGGCGCCGCTGGGTGATCCCGCTGGCCACGCTGGTGGCGGTGATCGTCGTCGCCATCGTGATCCCGACGATCGATGCCGAGCCGGCCGCCGAGCCGGCCGACGCCACGACGACGACCGAAGCGCCGGACCCGGGCCCCGGCCCGGGGGTGACCGACGGCGAGATCGTGCTCGGGGTGCTGGCCGCCACCAGCGGTGACGCACAGGCGGCCGGTCTCCGGGCCCTCGCCGGCCACGAGGCGTACTGGGACGCCCACCCCCTGGTCGGGGACCGCCGCATCACCCTCGACGTGCAAGACGGAGCGCTCGACCGAGCCACGTCGGCGACGGCGTTCCGGATCATGGAGGACGACGTCGCCATGATCTCCTCGTCGGTCGGCACGTCGTACGTCGCCGCGGACGCCGCCCTGATCGGGTTGCTCGTCGTGGCCGACTCGACCGTCGAGCAGTGGTCCGGCGTGGCCACCGTGCTCCCCAATGCCGGCCTCGCCGCCCCCGGCGACGAGGTGGAAGCCGGCGTGCTGTGGGCGTTCGGGGGCGGATCGCTCGCCCGGTCGGATGCCGATGCGATCGGCATCGTCGTCGGCGACGGTGTGGCCGGTGGCGAATGCCTCGCCGGCCTCGACGACGCCGCGCTCCTGCTGGGAGCCACCGTGGCAACGGTCGAGGTGGCCGATCCGGCCGCTCCGGATGTGGGCGGCGACGTCGAGAGCCTGCAGGATGCCGGAGCGTCGGTCGCCGTGATCTGCGTGTCGCCCTCCTACCTGCTGGCGTTCGATGCGGCCGCCGACGCCGCCGGGTACGCCCCGACGGTCATCGCCACCTCGGAGAGCTACGAGGCGTCGCTTGGGGCCCGGCTCAGCGGCGACGTCTACGTGGTCACCGCCATGCCGCCGTGGGAGAGCGACGAGCCCGGCGTCGCCGAGATGCGGCGGGCGGCGATCGCCGCCGGGGTCGGCGACGACGTGGTCGACGGGGCCTTCTACGTCGGCTACACGCAGGCAGCCACCGCCCACGCCGTGCTGCTGGCCGCCGAGGCGGACGGCGGCATGGGGCGGGAGGCGTTCCTCGCGGCGCTCGCCCGTGGCGTGGAGGTGGACCTGCAGATGGGCGGGATACCGGTGACGATCGGCCTCGCCTCAGAGGAGCGGGTCCCGGCGATCGCCACCGGCATCTACCGCCCGGCCCCCACCACCGAGTGGCGATTCGGCCTGGAGCCGGTGGCCGATCCGTTCGTGGTCCCCTCCGGCTGAGCCGCTGCGGGCGCGGAAGAGCCCGGAGACACTTCGGCGTCGCCGCCGCCGCAGGAGGACCAGCCCGCGGGTCTCCAGGCTCCGGTGGTCCAGGTTGGAGTCGCTACCGGCCGGGGCGTCGCCCCGGCGAGGCAGCCACCCCAGACATGGGGGGCCGCCTAGCGCCCGACCACCTCCGGGGTCCTAGAACTTCTGCCTGATATCGGGACCACCTCCTTTCTCCAGTGAGGGCATGTTGCCACACCGGAGCGGGGTGTGCTCGCGGTTCCGGTCACGAGCGGCCCCGGCTACCCCCAGGGCTCCAGCAACTCGTAGGCGGACCCGTTCAACTCCACCACGAGCAGGCCAACGTCTTCGTTGAAGAAGCAGGCGACGGGCACGTCCCCACCCATGAACGGGCCGCTGAGCACCAGGTCGAAGGCGAACACGTCGTCGAAGGTCCCGGCCCCGACGGTGATCGGGCCGGCGTTGCCCTCCCGCCACGTGAGGTCGGCGGTGATGTCGTCGGTGATGGTCATCGAGCCGAACCTGGCCTGCACCGTCCCCTCGGCATGGACGGTCTCGCCCGGCCCGGCGGAGAGGTCGAACACCGACGGCTCGGCGTACACCTCGGACGTGTCTGGGCCGTTGGTGGCTGCGGCCGTGTACACCTCGAGGCCCGCATACCCGGCCACCCACGGCTCGCTCAGGTCCACGTAGATGGCGATCCCCACCGACCCCGGCTCCGCCTCTCCGAAGACGAAGCGGTCGTAGACGCCGCCGCCGAACTCCACACCGCGCTCCACGCGCAGTTCGAGGTCGGCGCTGACCCCCAGATCCTCGACGCGGTAGAGGGCGCGGGCGTCGCCGTCGGGGAACATCGCCGCCCAGGAGATGCCGAAGTACGGGTGCGCATCCGCCGGCAGCGTCGTGGTCGTGGTGGTGGGCGCTGCGGTGGTCGTCGTGGCCGGCGCGGCCGTGGTCGTGGCCGCCGCCGTCGTGGTCGTGGCCGCGGAGGTGGTCGTGGTGACGGGGGTGGTGGGCCCGGTGGTGGAGCCCGCATCGTCACCGCAGGCGGCGGCCACCATCACCAGGAGCACGGCGAAGAGCAGGGCACGCGGGAATCTCACGACACCTCCTTGGTCCGTCCCCTTCATCATCGCACAGCGCGCCCCCGGCCCGACGGGCCGCCTCCCGGTAGGCTCGCCGGATGCGCGTCAGGGCCATCGACCCCGCCAATCGCCGTGATCTGCGCGCCTTCCTCGGCCTGCCGCACCGCCTGTACCGGGACAGCCCGCAGTGGGTGCCCCCGATGCTGGTGGAGGAGCGAGCCGAGTTGAGCCCGCGCCGCAACCCGTTCTACGCCCACAGCGAGGCCCGCCTCCTGGTGGCCGAGGACGGCGGCGAGGTGGCCGGCCGCCTGGTGGTGATGGACCACCGCCCCTACAACCGCCACACCGGGTTCTCCGACGCCCTGCTGGACCGCTTCGAGTGCGTGGACGACCAGGCGGTTGCGGGCGCCCTGTTCGACGAGGCCGCCGCCTGGGCCCGGGACCGCGGCCTCACCCGCCTCAGCGGCCCTCGGCGGTTCATGATCGGCGCGCCGAGCGGCGTGCTGGTGGAGGGCTTCGAGCACCCTCCCGCCCCGTCGTGCTCGTACCACCTCCCCTACTACGGGGCCCTGTTCGAGCGCCACGGCTTCGAAACCGAGGCCGATCTGCTGTCCGGCTACGTCGACCGCTCCTACGACGTCGACCCGCAGGTGTTCGAGGCGGCCGACGCGGCGGCGGAGGCCAACGGGTACCGGCCGTGGAAGTACCCCTCCAGGTGGGCGCTGTGGCGAGACCGCATGACCATCGCCCGCCTGTTCAACACCGCCTTCGCCGAGATGGACGACTTCTGCCCACTCGACGAGGCGGAGATGCGGCTGATGGCGCGCCAGATGGCGGTGGTGGCCGACCGCAACCTGATCCACTACGTGCGGGCCGGCGGCGACATCACCGCCTTCCTGGTGATGCTCCCCGACATCTCCGACGGCATGCGGCGCGCCCGGGGGCGGGTGCTGCCGTTCGGCTGGTGGCACGTGCTACGGGCGGCCCGGCGCACCCGCCGGGCCAGCATGGTGCTGGCGGGCGTCCTCCCCGAGCACCGCAGCCGGGGCGCCAACCTGGTGCTGTACGCCAACCTGGCCCGGCGGGCGCCGGGGTCCCGCTACACCGAGGCGGAGATCGTCTACGTGGATGCCGACAACGGGCGGATGCAGCGCAACCTGGCGCTGCTGGGGGGCGTCGACTGGGTGAAGCGGCACCGGGTGTACCGGCTGCCGCTGGGACCGGCCGGCTCCTAGCCCCAGGGCTCCAGCAACTCCACCGAGGCCCCTCCCAGGTCGACCTTCAGCACCAGGTTGTCGGCACTCAGGGTGTAGGCGATCGGGAAGTCGCCGCCCATGAACGGGCCGCTCACCACGATGTCGTAGACGACGCCGGTGAACGTGCCGGCCGGCACCGTGACCTCCTCGGGGCCGGTGTCGCGCAGCGTCACGTCGACCACGATGTCGTTGCTGAACGAACCGGAGCCGAACTCCGAAGTGACCGTGCCCTCCAGGTGGAACGTCTCGCCGGGGCCCCCGGAGAGGTCGAACGGCGCCGGGGCATCGAAGGTCTCCACCGCTTCGGGTCCCTTCCCCTGCCCGGTGCCCGCCGGCCACACCTCGAGGCCGACGAACGTGACCACCCAGGGCTCGCTCAGGTCGAAGTAGAACACCAGGCCCGGGGAGTCGGGGGTCTCCAACCCCAGCACGAAGCGGTCGAAGGTGCCCTCGTGGCCGCCCCACGACACGCCGTACTCCATGCGCGCCTCCATGTCGCCCTGGATGCCGAAGTCGTCCACCCGGTAGACGGCGCGGGCGGCGGGATCGGGCAGCACGGCCGCCCACGACACCCCGAGGGTGGGGTGGGCATCGGCCGGGAGCGTGGTGGCCGTGGTCGTCGGGGCCGCCGTCGTCGTGGGCGCCTCCGTCGTCGTCGTCGTGACGGCCGCCGTCGTGGTGGGAGCCGCCGTCGTGGCGCCGGTGTCGTCGTCGCCGCAGGCTGCGGCCACCAGGGACAGCAGGACGGCCAGGATCAAGGGACGGATTGCGCGCATGTCCACCTCCGGGTGCGCGCGCAGTCTACGCGCGGGCGGCCCCGTCGAGAGGCTCGTGCGGGCCGGGCTCCGTCAGGACTTGGGCGGCGGCCCGGGGATGCGGGCAGGCCGGGGAACCGGCTGGAAATGCTGCCAGCAGAACTTGTTCTTGTTGTACTGGGAGAGGACGGTCCTGCAGCCGGGCTCGGCGCAGACACGGCCGTCCTCATACGTCTTGGCAGGCCGCCTGCCGGCGACCTGGTTCAGGCTCGTACCACTCACGGGAGAAGGGTCCCACAGTGCGTGCGCTTGTTCAACTCGGGCCCGACGCTCCCGGGCGGGGGGTAGCGTGAGGCCATGAGCCTCCCCGAGTACCCCCATTTCACCCTGACCGAGGTGGCCCCCGGCGTGTGGGCCGCCCTCGCCGGCGACACGGGCGCCTGCATCAGCAACGCCGCCGTCATCGACCTCGGCGACCGCACCCTGGTCTTCGACACGTTCCAGACGGTCCGCGCCGCCGGGGACCTCCGCCACGCCGCGGAGGCACTCACCGGCCGCGGCGCCGCCCTGACGGTGATCAGCCACTGGCACGGCGACCACACCGGCGGCGCGCAGGTGTTCGACGACGCCCCGATCGTGGCGACGGCGCGCACCTGCGAACTGGTGGCGGGTGAGGACCCGGGCGACCTGGACGCCTACACGGCCGAGCTCGACGGGTACCTGGAGACCGTGCGGAACCAGCGCGACGGGGCCGAGGACGACGCGCAGCGGGAACGGGCGGAGCGCAACCTGCAGGTGCTCACGCTGCTGCGCGAGGAGGCCCCCGGGTTCCGCTTCACGGTGCCGGCCCCCATCGACGGCGACGGCATGAGCTTCGAGGGATCGGAGCGGCGGGTGGAGATGGTGTCCTACGGGGTGGGCCACACCGAGAGCGACCTGTTCGCCCACGTCCCCGACGCGGGGGTGATCGTGGCCGGCGACCTGCTGTGGGTGGGCCACCATCCCCGTGTGAACGACGGCGACGCTCTGGCATGGGCGGCCGTGCTGGACCGCATCGGCGGCCTGGGCCCCTCGGCGTACGTGCCGGGCCACGGCCCGGTCGGCGGGAAGGCC
This sequence comes from Actinomycetota bacterium, assembly GCA_020444505.1. GTDB lineage: Bacteria > Actinomycetota > Acidimicrobiia > Spongiisociales > UBA11373 > JAHJML01. The sequence continues at coordinate 34,225 of JAHLKU010000018.1, forward strand.
GACGCCGACTACCTCGGCGGGTACCTGCGGACCGTGCACGAACTGGTGGACGAAGCGATCACCCTCGGCCTCGACGCCGAGGCCATCGGCGCCATCCCGGTCCCGGCGGGGTCGGAGGCGTGGGGCAGCGTCGGCCGGTTCCACGGGAGCCTGGCCTCCCTGGCCGGCACCGACTCCTGATTCCCGGCGCAGCGCCCTACGCTGGCCGTCCGCAGCCGAAACCACGGAGACAGCCGCCATGACCCGCCGCCTTCTCGCCCTGACGCTCGCCGCCGCCCTGCTCGCCACCGCGTGCGGCGGCTCCGACACGGCCGTCGAGCCCCGGCTCAGGTCGCTCCCCGCCGCCGACTTCCACGAGTTCGTCACCGACGGGCCGGCCGGCCTGGTGGTGCTCGATATCCGCACCCCCGCCGAGTACGACGAGGTGCACATCGCCGGTGCCGTGAACATCGACTACTACGAGCCGTCGTTCAGCGCCGACCTGGACGCCCTCGACAAGGACGCCCCCTACGCCATCTACTGCCGGAGCGGCAACCGCAGCGGCGACACGATGCAGATCATGGAGGGCCTCGGCTTCACCGACGTCACCGAGCTCGCGGGCGGTGTGATCACCTGGTACGACGCCGGGTACCCGCTGGAGGGCTGAGCCCCGGACCCTCAGGCCTCGCCCGGTGAGGCCTCCTCGATGCCGGCGAGGCGGCGCGCCATGGCCTTCTTCGCGTCGAGATCGGCCTTGCGGCCGATGACGATCTGCTGTGCCTGCGGCGACCCGGCGCCGTGCAGCGACTCCGTGAGATAGCCGACGGCATTGCGGCCCATCGTCATGTTCTCGATGAGCCGCAGGATCCGGACCCGCCGCTCGGTGGGCACGTCGCTGCGGGCCCGCAGGTACTTGTCGAGCAGCGGGCCGATCTCGGCGTGCTCCATGTCCTGCTGCGACGGCAGGGTCACGACCGCGCCGCCGGCCAGGTCCTGGGCGAGGCGGCCGATCTCGTAGGGGAACCGGGTGACGTTCTGCTTGCACACGTTGGCCAGCAGGGCGTCGGGCTCCCAGTTGCCCGACGACGTCCTGAACGACTGGTGGGAGGCGGCCACGCCGGTGGCGTAGATGGTCTCGTTCAGGTGCACCATCTCGGACAGCTTGGCGCGGATGTGGGACGCCTTCGCCACACCGTGGTATTCGGCCGCCAGGGCGGCGGCGCCGATCAGCACGTCGCCCACACCCGACTTGCAGACGTACGAGCGCCGGTGGTACGAGGTGAACCGCTCGACCAGAGGGGCGGCGTACTCGTGCTCGCCGTCCATGAACACGTGCTCCCACGGGATGAACACGTCGTCGAGGACCACCAGCGCCTCCTGCCCGGCGTACCCGGCGTTCCCGACGTCCAGGTCGCCCTCCAGGCTGCGGGTGTCGCACGCCTGGCGGCCGTAGACGAACGACAGGCCGGGCGCCTCGACGGGGACCGCCCCGACGATCGCCCAGTCCCGGTCGTCCGGCCCGAGGCGGGTGGTGGGCATCACCAGCAGCCAGTGGCTGTTGATGGCGCCGGTCTGATGCGCCTTGGCGCCCCGGACGACCACGCCGTCGTCGCGCCGCTCCACCACGTGGACGTACATGTCGGGGTCGTCCTGCCGGGAGGGGACCCGGCTGCGGTCGCCTTTCACGTCGGTCATGGCGCCCCCGATCACCAGGTTGAGGCGCTGCATCTCTGCGAGCCACGCCAGGAACCGCTCGTGGTACCCGGTGCCGTGGTCGGCGTCGATGTCGAAGGTGATCGAGTGCAGGGCGTTGATGGCGTCCATGCCTACGCACCGCTGGAAGCAGGTGCCGGTGATCTGGCCCAGGCGGCGCTGCATGTGGCCCTGGGCGACCACGTCGGCGGCACTGGTGGTGACGTGCAGGAAGCGATTGACCGGCCCGTCGATGAGGTCGGAGTGGGCGGTGGCCAGGTCGCGGTCGGACCCGGCGGCGTCGTAGGTGGCCGCCATCGCGTTGATCGACGGCCGGATGATGGGGTGGTCGGCGGGTTCGGGGACCCGCTCCCCGAACAGGTACACGGCCAGATCGCGGCCCCGGATGCTCTGCAGGTAGTCGGCGCCGGTGCGGATCGGCTCGCCGGGCGCCCAGGTGGGTGCAGCCATGCCCCGACGCTACCCGCGGGGTGCGGCGGCGGCATGATCAACCCGCGGGGCCGGACCCGTGCCGCATCACCCCACGACCGCCCCGTTGTAGTCGGCCAGATGCCCGTCGACCATCTCGAAGAGCGCCCGGAATGCCCCAATCGCGGAGTCGTAGTCGCTCACGGCATCGGCCAGGGAGTCGTTGATCCGTGCCAGGGCTTCCGGATCGCATTCGTCCAGGGTCAGATTCCGGAGGTGGGCGGCGTAGCTCGGGTCCATCAGGTGGCTGAAGTCGGTGGTCTCGTCGAATCCGAGGATGTCGTCGTGCGCCGCCAGGAGCGCCGCCCGGGCGTCGCCCCCGACGTCTGCCGAGCGCGTCACGATTGCCTGCGCCACGGCGTCGAGCGCAACGGCCATCTGCCGGACCCTCCGATCGCTCTCGACGATCGTTGCGAGGCTCTGCTCCGCCTGGAGGCGGGCAACCCGCACCTCCTCGTCGAGCTCACAAGGTCCCGGCGGGGGCCTGGAGGCGAGGTAGTGGCCACCCGATGGGCCGAGTTCGTACATCACGGAGCCGGCATCGCCGTCGCCCGGTGTCAGCACCGCTACCGAGGTCGCGCTGCCGTCGTCGCTGAGCACCGCCACCGCCGGATCGCCCCCGGAAGCGGTACCCGCCGCGTCGACCGGGTCGGGGCCGGTGAATTCGTCCACCTCGCCATCCCGGGTGTCGATGGTGTAGAACCGGCCGCCGGGGCCCCACGAAAAGAACCAGCGAGCCGCCCGAACGAAGACGTTCGCGTCCCCGATGGAGGGGTCGTAGGAGTCGAGCATCGTCCCGTCGGCCAGGTTCATCTTGACCAAGAAGGCGTTGCCGTGGTCGGGTTGTACGAGCGCCGACACGAAGCCCCCCCGCTCGTCGACGTCCGCCGCGACCACGCGACCGGCCCAGTGGGCGGCCCACTTGGGATCGACGGTCCCGCCGGCATGCACATCCAGCAGGGCGATCCCGCCGCTGGACGTTCCCACCACGGCCGGTGACCCGGCGTCGAGCACCGTCATCCCCTGGCTCTCGTAGATCGTGGCCACGGTTCCATCGGAGGGGTCGAGCATCACCACCGCGCCGTCGTCCGCCAGCAGCGCGAGCACGAAGCCCTCGGTGAAGGCCAGTTGCGACGCACACCCTCCAAGGTCCCAGGTCCCCTCGATCTCGAGGCTCTCCGCGCCGACCCTCGTGACGGTGCCGTCGTCGCACGAGGCGAGCCAGACGGCGTCCAGGCCGTAGGCCATCGCCGAGGCGGGCACGGTCGTGGCCTCCCCCGTGACCTCGGCCGTCTGCGGATCGAATCGGCGGAGGGTGCCATCCGAGAAGTAGACGAACAGGCTCCACGGGTCGGGCGGCAGCGCCACCGGTTCGACCTCGACGTCCAGATCCACCGGTTCGAAGAGGAAGGGGGGTTCGGCCGACGTGCTCGTCGGCGCACCCGCCATCGTGGTGGCGACGGATGTCACCACCGCCGTCGACGATGCCTCGCCATCTGCCGCGCCGCTTCCACACCCGGCGGCCACGATCGTCAGGGCGGCGGCAACTGCCGCTGCACGACCCGAGCGCATCTCGCCTCCCCTTGTTCGCGCCATCCGATGGTATTCCAACGACCGTCGCGCTGAGGCCCGACCCCGGCCACCCCGGCCACTGCAGGGCGCCCTACCATGCCCCTCAACGCCCCCGTAGCTCAGGGGATAGAGCAACGGTTTCCTAAACCGTGTGTCGCAGGTTCGATTCCTGCCGGGGGCGCTCGATCGCCCGACGCCGATGCCTGCAGCGGCCCACATCACCGGCCCTGTGCCGAACCCCGGGGTGCCCGGACGGCACGCGTCGACGGTTCCACTCCCGGCGGCGCTCCTACCGCGCCGCCGTCCCCTTGCGCGTGCCGTTGCGGGCCCACAGCCAGTTGCGGAGGCGGAACCTCACCGGGTCGTGACGCTTGGCCATGATCACGTTGGCCGTCGCCGCCTCGGCCACCTGCTGGGGGATGGAGCCGAACAGCGACTGCTCCAGCAAACCCTCGTTGGAGGCGCCGATCACCACCTGGTCGAAACCCTCTGCCTGCGCCAGGATGCCGGCCACCACCTCGTCGGTGGGGACGATCTGCAGGTCGAGTGGGATCGCCCCGATGTCGAGCGTGTGGAGCAGTTCCTGCCTCCGCTGGTCGTGGTCGATCCCGTGGTCGGAGGGCAGCAGCAGGTGGAGGCCCACCACGTCGGGGCGGTCGCCGGTCTCCTCCTCGGCGGCGTCGGCCTGGGCGACGGCCAGTTCCAGCGCCAGCCGGGCGTTGGGCCCGCCGCCCACCGGCACCAGGATGCGCCGGAGCGGCCCGGTCCGGTTGAACCGCACCACCGCCAGGTCGCACGGCGGGTTCTGGGCGAGCACCCACGTCAGCGAGCCGAAGGCGTGCTCCCGCCGGCTCATGTACCCGGGCCAGCCCATCAGCAGGAGATCGGCCTTGCGCTCGGCGGCGGCGGTGAGGATGGAGCGGGCGGCGTCGCGCCCGAGGCGCACCATGGTCCGCACCGGCACGTCGTGCTCGGCGGCCACGCCGACCGCCTCGTCCACCACCACCCTCCCCTGGGCCAGGAACGCCCGGCCGTCGGACAGGTCGATCTGGCGGGGCACCGTGATCACGTGCAGGGCGAACACCTCACCCCGGTTGGCCCTCGCCAGGGTGGCGCCCAGGTGGCTGAGGCGGCGGGCGCTGGCGTTGTTGGCCACCGGCACCAGCACCGAGTAGTCGGTGCTCGCCGTGGCCTCCTCCAGCAGCACCGTGTCGCCGGTGGTGCGGGCCTCCATGGCCCCGCCGTGCCGCCGGTACACGAAGATGCCCAGCAGCAGCCAGACGATGGTCACCAGCCACGCGATGCCGCTGAGCCGGGCCAGTTCCACCGCCAGCACCAGCATGATGCCGATGGTGAGCAACTGCAGCCACGGCACGAAGGGCGCCCGGAACGGGCGGGGCAGGTCGGGGTGGGTCTTCCGCAGCCGGATCAGCGCCGCGTTCACCATCAGGAACAGCAGCAGGAAGGTGATCGACGCCCCCGAAGCCACGTCCACCACCGGCAGCAGCACCGCCATGGCGATCACCACCAGCCCGCTCAGCCAGATGGCCCAGTGCGGGGTCTTGTTGCGGAAGTGGATACGGCCGAACACGGAGGGCAGGTCGCCGTCGCGGCCCATGGCGAACGACACCCGGCTGCTCGAGTAGATGGTGGCGTTGAGGGCCGACATCGTCGAGGCGAGGCCGCCCAGGATCATCACCAGCGCCCCGGCCGGCATGATGATGCGGGCCGTCTCGATCATCGCCCGCTCGCCGTTCTCACCGAGGTACATCCAGTTGGGGAGGCCGCTGTCCTGCTGCACCGCCCCCACCGCGACGAACGCCACCGCCAGGTAGATGACCACGACGATGGCGATGGCGGTGAAGATGGCCCTGGGCAGGTTCCGCTCCGGGTCCACCACCTCCTCGCCGCTCTGGGCGATGATCTCGTACCCCTCGAACGCCACGAAGGTGAGGCCCATCGCCAGGATGACGCCGCCCGCCCCCTCGGGGAACGGGCCCGGGTCCCGCAGGAAGTGGTCGGTCCATCCCGGCTGGTCGATCAGGGCGGCGATGCCGAAGCCCACCACGGTCAGCAGCACCACGATCTTGAACAGTGTGATCACGTTGCCGACCAGGCCGGTCTCCGACGAGCCCCGCACGTTCACCATGAGGAAGGCGATGGCGGCCACGACGGCCAGCGCCTTCACCAGCAACTCCTCGGCGCTCAGGCCCAGAGCGAGGTCGGTGTCGCTGATCTCCAGCCCCGCCAGTTCGATCAACTCGGCGAAGAACGTGCCGAACAGCACCGCGTACAGGGCGCAGGCCACCGAGTGCGAGAACCACGACAGCCACCCGGCGTAGAAGCCGAACACCCGGGGCAGGGCCTCCCGCACCCAGGCGTAGCCGCCCCCGGCCTGGGGGAAGGCGGCGCCCAGTTCGGCGTAGGTGAGCCCGGTGAGCGTGGTGGCCAGACCGTTCAGCAGGAACGCCACCAGCACCCCGACCGCCCCGGCGACACCGGCGGCGATGCCGGTCAGGCCGAAGATGCCGGCGCCGATCATCGCCCCGATGCCGATCATGGTGACGTCGAAGAGGCCGAGGTCCCGGCTCAGCGACACCTTGAAGCGATCTGCGGTCCGTCCGGTCAAAGGGCTCCCGCTCGACCGGGACAGTCTATGTCGCGCCGGAGGGGCGCGGTCCGGCGGGCGTTCAAGTTCCGGTGTGCGCCGGGCCGATGCTCTCGGATGGGTCCCATCGCGAGCATGCGCAGCGAGACCGGCGCCACGATGGTGGAGTACGCCATGATGATCGGCTTCGTGGTGATCGTGGCCTTCCTGGCCGTCGAGGTGTTCGGCGACGCGGTCCGCAGCCTGTTCCAGTCGTCCGTGGACGTCATGCCCTGAGCGGCCCGGCCTAGATTGCGCCCGTGAAGGTGTTCGCCGTCGGAGTGGAGCCGGTCGGGGTGGTCGCCGTGGGCGTCGCGCCGCGCGGGGTGCTGGCCGTCGGGCCGCTCGCCACCGGGGTGGTCGCGATCGGGCAGCTGGCCCGGGGGTTCCTCGCCGTCGGGCAGCTCGCCGTCGGAGTGCTGGCCGTCGGGCAGCTCGCCGCCGGGATGTGGTGGGCGTCGGGCCAGCTGGCCCTCGCCCCCACCGGGGGGCCCGCCATGCTCCGCCTGGCCCCCTACGGCACCGCCCGGCCGATCCGGTGGCTGCGCGGGTACGAGGATTGGCGCACCCCCGGCCCCGAGCTCCACGGATGGAAGTCCGCCGCCGCCCTCGCCTACGTCGCCGCGCTCGCGGTGCTGGTGTGGTTCGTGGCCGTGCTCCCGGCCCGGGATGCCCTGTTCGGCCCGGGCGGCGTCTTCTGACCACCGGCGCGGCCGGGCCCCGGGCGGTCGTCGCCCGGGGCCGCGGCGCCGGCGGGAGCCTCTAGCGGCAGAAGGCCGAGATCGACTCGTCCTCGCGCACCAGGCGCCGGTACTGGGTGCGGGCCTGCCCGATCATCTGGGCCACCCGCGCCGAGTCGGTCTTGCCGCTCTCCTCGATCACCAGCGGCGTGAGGTCCTCACGCTCCACCTGCCGGCGCTCGCGGTGGGCCTTCACCCACCGGCCGCCCCGGCACACCCAGTGCTGGATGCACGCGTAGGTGACCCTGCGGCGGGGGATCTCGATGCGCACGGTGTGCGACACCGCCATCCCGCTGTCGAGCCCGTCGAGCCGCTCCCGCACGGAGCGGGCGAACCCGGGGTCGTTCAGGTGCGACGGAGCGAACCAGCCGCCTGCGGCCGCCATCCGCTCGGCCATCCACTCCGCGAACTCCTCCGTCGGCGGGTCGATGGAGATGATCAGGGAGGACGACGTGGCGGGCACCGTGAACGACTTCCGCTGCAGTTCCTCCTCCCGGGTCTCCCCCTCGGTGCACTCGGGCTCGGGCTCCGGGGTGGGCTCCGGGGTCGAAGCCGGCCCGGAGGGACCGGCCGTGCCCGGCTCCGGCGGCGGTGTGGTGGCGGCGCCTCCCTCGCCGCCCGCCGTGGCGCCGCCCGGGCCTTCGCCGCCCGACGGCTCCGGCCCGGCGGTCTTCGCCTTGATGCAGTCCTCGTACGCCTTGCGGGCCGCCTCGGCGGCGGCGCACTTCTCAGCGGCTGCAGCCTCGGCATCGCGCACGTGCTGCTCCTGGGTCTGCACCCGCTTCTCCCATTCCTGCACCGACCGGCGCCAGGACGCCATGTTCTCCTCGTGGGAGTCCACCTGCGCCTGGACGGCGTCGATGATCGACTCCAGGCCATCGGCCGTCACCAGCCCCTCGGGGATGCGGTGGAACCGGGTGCCGCCCGACTCCACGTAGGAGGTGCGGGCCCGTTGCAGCCGCTCCAACTGCTCTCGAGCGGCGGCGCCTGCGGCGTCCTGCTCCCGCAACGCCTCCTCGGCGTCGCCGAGCCCGTCACGGGCCGTCTGCAGGTTCCGCCGGGTCGCCTCCACGTGCTTGCGGGCGTCGGCGCACGCCTTGCGGGCCCGGGCCCAGCGGGCCTTCAGCGGGATGCAGGGGTCGTTCCACCTGGCGAAGAAGGCCACCCCGGCGCCCACCAGCAGCAGGATGCCGCCCCCGACCCACCATCCCACGTAGGAGGTGCCGGTCTCCGGGTCGTCCACCACGATGCTGGTGGGCGGGGTCTCCTCCACCACGGTCGTCGTGGTGGACGCAGACGTGGTCGTCGTCGTGGTGGGCGGTGCCGGTTCGGACACCTGGAAGGTGATCGCCGGCAGGCCTCCGAAGTCGAACTCCAGCAGGTCGGTGGCGTCGCCACCGGACCCCTCCGGTGTGTAGTCGTAGCCCTCCCGGGTGCAGAACGAGTAGGCCCGCAGGTGGGTCCAGTCCGCCACCTCGTCTGCCGGGATGATCCCCGCGACCCGGCTGCCCTCGGCGGCGAAGAACGACCAGGTGGGCGCCTCCACGAACCCGCCGGTGCCGGGGTGCTCGAGCCCGAACGTGCTCCGCTCCCCGTCGGGGTTCATCCCCAGGCCGACGGCGGCGTTGGTGCCGAGCGCCGGGTCGTACGGGTACGGGTTGGGGTCGCCCTGCGGCCCGAAGGCCGCGCCGATGCCCGGGTCGTACCCCCACAGGACGAACTCGCAGCGGCCGGCGGTGGCCGGCGGCAGGTCGGCCTCCAGTTGCCACTCCACGTACAGGGCGTCGCTGAGCGGGTTCACCATCAGCGCCGCAGGGTCCTGGTTCCACGGGCACGACGTGAAGATCATGTCGTTGTCCCCGAACCCGCTGGGCAGGCACCAGTAGCCGCCGTCGGCGCCGTGCATGACGAACGACTGGTACGGGTCCGATGCCGCCGTCGCGTCGTCCACCGTGAGGCGGGCCATGGAGAACGACGTGAACTCGTTGTACCCGGGCGTGAACCCGGCGGGGGCGCCGGTCGAGTGCACGGCGTCGCCGGACGGGTCGTCCACCACGACGACCCCCGGCGTCGAGGTGATGAGGCTGGCGGCGTCGCGCCCCGAGGAGGGAAGGGCCTCCAGCATGTCGTCGAGCACCGTCGTCGAGAGCGTCTGCGCCCCCGCCGCGGCCGGCAGAGCCGCCACCAGGAGGGCGATCACCCCCGCGATCCGGCCGATCGTCCGTGCGCGCCCCGGTGCGCGCCTCGTCCAGAGACCCATGCTGCACCCCTCTCCTGTGAGGAGCCGAGGGTAGACGGAGGCCCCGCCGTCTGCAGGGAGACGGGGCCGGGGGCTACTTGAGAGCGACCGCCCGGTAGGTGAACCGCCCTGCGGCCGGGTCCCAGTCCTTGATGACCGGTGCGGCGTACTCGCGGTGCGTGCCGCAGGAGCCGCCGGCCACGTGGACGGCCAGGTACTCGGCGAAGTGCGACAGGATGCCTGCGGTGAACGCCGAGGTGCCCGAGCCCAGCCCGCACCGGTTCTGATCGGTGACGTGCAGCACCCACGAGCCCAGGTCCTCGACGGCGCCGGGGCCGTCGATGCCCTCCCGCAACTCGTCGAAGCGGGCCCGGATCTCGGTGGCGCCCATCTTGCACGGCAGGCACTGGCCGCACGACCCGTTCATGAGGAAGGCGGTCATGGCCTCGGCGACGCCGGCCACGCAGGCCGTCTCGTCGTAGACGGTGAACCCGCCGGAGCCGAGGCCGGTGCCGAGCGCCCGCATCGAGCCGTGGTCGAGCGGGGTGACGGCCTCGGCGGCGGTGAGCGGCCGGTTGGAGACGCCGTTCACCACCATCAACAGCCCCCGGCCCTCCTTGACGCCGCCGGCGGCGTCGAGCAGGGTCGAGAACGGCGTGCCCATGGGCATCTCGACCACGATCTCCCGCTCCACGTCGCCGCCGATGGTGAAGACCCCGGTCCCCGGCGTGTCGTCGGTCCCGAACCCCCGGAACCATTCCGCGCCGTTGGCCAGGGCGTGCGGCACGTTGGACAGCGTCTCCACGTTGTTCACCAGCACCGGGCTCGGCTCGTCGATGGTGGTCTCGAAGAGCCCCTGGATGTACGGCGGGTGCATGCGGGGCAGCGGGTCGCGGCCCTCGATCACCTCGAGCAGGCCCTTCTCCTCCCCGAACAGGTAGTCGTCGGGACCGGGGACGAGGGTGATCATCAGGTCGCCGATCATGCCGGCGGACCGCATCTCGTCGATCGCCCGCTCCAGGGCGGCCATCTCCTGCAGGAACAGCTCCTTGATGCCCACGAACACCTGCGGCGCCTGCACCGTCTCGGCGGCGATGACGAGGCCCTCCACCAGTTGGTAGGGGTTGTTCCTCATCAGCCAGCGGTCCTTGAAGGTGCCCGGCTCCCCCTCGGCGGCGTTGCAGGCGACGAACGCCGGCCTGCCCGCCGAGCGGATGCCGGACCACTTGATCGCCGTGGGGAACCCCGCCCCGCCGCGGCCCCGCAGCCCCGAGTCGCGCAGGACGGCGATCACACCGTCCGGCCCGAGCTCGCGGGCCTTCGCCAGCCCGGCGCCGCCGCCGAGGGCGGTGTACTCGTCGAGAGAGGCGACCGGCGCCCCGCGCAGCAGGATCGTGCTCATGGCCGCACCACCTTAGAGCGTGCCGGTGCCCATCACCGCAGCCGGGACAGGTCGCGTTGCAGGTCGGCGAGCCGCCGTTCCAGCACAGCCACCTTCGACGCCGAGGGCGGCGCCCTGCCCAGCAGCATCCCGAAGCCCCTGCCGAGTTCGGAGGTGATCGGGCGGGCCTGCGCCAGCAGCCAGCCGACCGCTCCCAGCAGCAGCAGGAGCAGCACCGCCTTGAGCCAGCCGGACATGGTGGAGCGGACCTCACCGACGTAGGTGGCCGTGTCCTCGGCGGCCTGCTCCAGGTGGGGCGGCACCTCGGCGAGGGCCGCCACCTTCACGATGGGGTCCACCAGGGTCTGGCCGGCATCGGCCAGGCCGCCGGCCAGGTCCTGCAGCGCCTCGACGCCCGGGATCGGGATGTGCAACTGGCCGGCGCCGAGGGAGAAGTCGGGCAGGTCGATGTCCACGTCGATCACCGGGATGGTGAACGGCGGCACCTCCACCTCGGGGAGCGGGATGACCACCTCGGCGGCCAGCCCGGCGATCCTCCCCAGCATGGTGTCGGCGGCGTCGGCGGTGGCCACCACGAACCCGGCGATGGCCTGCAGGCCGTCGTCGGCCTCGTCCACGGCCCGGCCGATCTCCTCCAGTTGCTCGCCCACCCGGTCCCCGTAGCGGCGGGTGGCCTCCACCACCTGGTCGGCCATCCACCAGGTGGCGAGCGCCAAGCCGGCCACCAGGAGGATCGGTGACAGCACCCGCAGGATGATGAGCAGTCCGCGCAGGCGGCGGATCACGGTGTCTCCTTCGTCGCAGCGCCCGGAACGCTACCCGCAGGAACCGTGCAGAAACCGGGAAGAGGATTTAGTGCTAAATGGTTGGACCCTGCAAGCGCAACGAAAGGACACCTTCAGATGAGGTTCCCGATCCGGTTCACCGCCGCCGTGCTGGCCTTCGGCCTGGTCGCCGCCGCCTGTGGCGACGACGACGCCGAGACCACCACCACGGCCGCCCCGACCACCACCGAGGCTGCCCCGACGACGGAGGCCATGGAGATGGGCGACATCGTGGACACCGCCGTCGCCGACGGCCGGTTCACCACCCTGGTCGCCGCCGTCCAGGCCGCCGGCTTGGTCGACACGCTCAAGGGAGAAGGCCCCTTCACGGTCTTCGCACCCACCGACGAGGCGTTCACCGCCGCCCTCGACGCCCTCGGCCTCACCGCCGAGGAACTGCTGGCCGACACCGACACCCTCACCGACGTGCTCCTGTACCACGTCGTGCCCGGCAAGGTGATGGCCGCCGACGTCGCCGGCCTGAACTCGGCCACCACGGCCCAGGGCAGCGACCTCACCATCACCGTCGACGGCGACACCGTCATGATCGACGGCGCCACCGTCATCATCCCCGACATCGAGACCAGCAACGGCGTCATCCACGTCATCGACACCGTCCTCCTCCCGCCCGCCG
>JAHLKU010000019.1 GCA_020444505.1 Actinomycetota bacterium
CTGGTGGTGGGTGGCTTCTCGGGTGCTACTGAGCGGGCGAGGGTTCGAGTCCGTCGGCGCCCACCGTTGTCGTGTGGGGCGCGCCGCCGGGCATCGTGGAACGCGGGTGTCGTTCGATTGCGCTGCGGGGTGGTGACTCCCGCCCTGTGTCAGCCCCGATCGCGGAGGCGGCGGAGCAGGCGGACGGCGATCCACCCCAGGCCGGCCAGCACGTCGATCCACAGCCAGACGGCGATCGCCAGCACCCGGCCGGCCTGGAACCCGTACTCCCCGGCCCTGCACGCTTCGAGCGCGGCCCCGGTGTGCCCCTCGCACGCCCCCGGGATCGCGAACACCACCACGAACGCCATCGCGACGTTGAAGGCGAGCAGCGCCCAGGTGGTCGTCTTCCACGCCCCTCGTGCCCGCATCACACCTCGACGTCGCTCGCCGATCAGGCTACCGGCGATGGAGGAGGCCGGATCGGGCCCAAACGGGCCGTTTGGCCCTTCCCCCGGCTCCCGCTGCTCCCCAGGGTGGGGCCATGACGGGTCTCGCAGTGGTGGGCGGCGCGGCGGATGCGCGGCGCTCGTGCCTGTTGCCGCTGTGAAGGCCGTCTCCCTCGCCCTCGTCGCCCTGTTCGTGTTCGGCGTCGTCGTGCAGTTGCGCACCTGGAGGAAGGCGAAGCGGGTGCGGCCCGTCTTCGTCGTGGTGTCCCAGGCGTCGGCCTTGCTCGGCAGCATCGTCTTCTCCGTGGTGACGGGACGGCCCCCCGAGGCGGGCATGTGGATGCTCCTGCTGGGCGCCGGTGTCGTGTTCGGCCTCGCCTACGGGGGCTTCGTGCGGGTGGAGCGGGGCGAGCGCGGGGTGATGATGGGGTACACCCTGCCCTGGATCGTCACGTGGGCCTGCCTGCTGGCCGTCACCCAACTGTCGGCCGTGTTCGCCCAGTCCGTCCCGCTGGTGATCTGGTCGCTGGCCATCGTCAACCTCGGAGTCAACCTCGGCATGAACGGCCGCATCCTGTCCGGGTACCGGGCCGCCCTCATCCCGTCCGGGACGAGCGTGCTCCTGGTGGCGGCCCTGGTCGCCGCGCTGGCCGCCGGGCTCTTGCTGGGTGGCCCGGCGGCGACCGCCCAGGAGGCCGGCGACTCCTTCGAGTTCGGGAGCGTCGCCGAGGTGCCGTCCGACCTCGCCTTCGCCGTGGTCCTGGGCGGCGGCGAGTTCCTCGGCGGCAGGGTGACGTACGGCTCGGGCGAAGGCGGCGAACCGCTCGTCCGGTTGGAGTACGGGGTCCGGGTCACGGACCTGGAGTCGTACTCGGAGCCGGCGGGGGGAGAGGGAGTTGCCGGACTGACGCCGGTGGAGGGTCTCCGCGAGACCGAAGCGGACCTCCTGGTGGACATCCGGTGGTATGCGACCCAATCGGAGGCGGAAGCTGCCTTCGCCGCCCGAGCGCCGGATCCGGCGTGGCGTCGGCTCGGGCACAAGTCGTGGGACCCCGAGTTCACCCCGCAGATCGCCACGGGTGTCGATCTTCCGGTGCTCGACTACACCGGGCCCGAAACCCAGCAGACACGCAGGATTGTGCTCGTACGATTCGTCACCGGCAGCGCCTACGTCGAGTGGCTCTCCGATCTCGGCGGCTACGGCAGCGGGGCTCCGTGCTCCCACCCGGAGTTCCAGAGTCCCTGCGGGGACGAGCAACTCGTGCCCCTCGCCGCTGCGCTCGAAGGATCCTCGGTCTCCTCCCAGCCACCCTCGGGCGAGCCGGGCTCGGCCACGACCCAACCCGGGACCCAGGGGACGGCGGAGACGCCCGGTACCCCGGAGGCACCGGGCGACCCGGGGGCGCCGCAGGACGAGGAGGATCTCACCGACGAGCGCGTCGCCGCCGCGCTCGCCCTCGCCAACCTCATCCTCGCCGCCGGGTCGGCGACGCAGGTGCTCCAGACCGTCCCGGGCGGCGGCGGGAGCCCCGGGCCCGCCCCCGCGCCGCCGCCGGCCGCCCACCCACCCGCAGGCGACGGGCAGGTGTGGTACCAGCCGCCGTGGGAGGAGGGCGGCCCCATCCCGATGGACGCCGACTGGGTACGGGAGATCGAAGACCGGCAGCGGCGCGGGTACCGCTGGACCCGCCACGGGTGGTCCACCGACCGGCAGATCGCCATGCGCGAGCAGTGGGATGCCGCGCAGCAGGCCGCCGAGGCCCGGGAGCGCGAGGAGTTCCTCCGCGAGCAGCAGGAGGCGCGGGACCGCCTGGCCCGCCGCCGGGATGCGCTCGACTACGTGGAGAAGGCCACCGACGCCGCCATCGACCGGCTGGGGGTGGACCGCTACGGGCAACTGGTCGAGCAGATCTCCGAGCAGGCCTACAACGAGGACGGGAGCGTCAACGTCGAGTACGTGGGCAGGCTCCGCAAGGGCCTCGGCACCATGCTGCGGCGCGACCTGGAGATCCCCGACGAGTCGCTGCGGCACGACTGGGTGGCCGATTTCGCCTCGTCCACCTGGGAGGACGCCCGCCACTCGGCGCTCATCCGGATCGGCGCCGGGGTGCTGTCGAGCGGGCTGTCGGAGGGGTACTACCAGTCGCAGGGCCTCTACGACGCGATGCAGACGGCCTCCGAGCAGAGCGACGAACCGCTCACCCTGGCCGACGGGCTACGCACGATGTACGGGACCATCGCCGAGGAGACGTTGCCGATCACCACGGTGCGCAAACTGGTGACCGGCGAGGAGGTCACCGTCTACGACGTGCTCGGCGACGTGTTCAAGGGGGCGAACCTCCGCAGCCAGGTGAAGGGCATCAAGGCCGAGCACGTCCCGGACGACGCCGGCCTCGTCGCCTGGCAGCGCCGGGCCGTCCAGTCGGAGGCCACCACGTCCGGGGTGCAGATGAAGTTCCGCAAGGTGAACCCCGGCAGGCGCTTCAAGCTGGTCCGCGAGAAGAACCTGCCCGGCAAGCAGCCGTGGATGAAGCAGAAGTCCATCGACGCCGACGACGTGAAGTACCTGGGGTACGACGAAGCGCAACTCGGCCGGGTGCCGTCGGGGCCGCCGAAGCCGCCGAGCGGCTTCGCCGACGCCGACGAGTACCGCAAGGCGGTGGCCCACTACGAGAAGCGGTCGGCCGAGTGGTCGAAGGCCGGGTCGGCCACCCAGGACGCCCTCGAGGCCGGCACCGTGGCCGACGTGGACGGCGCCCTGTACTCGGTGGACCCGGTCACCGGCAAGCCGGCGAAGCCGTTCGTGTCCGACCTCGACCCGGCCGACATGATGACGGTGGACGGCCGCCGGCTCACCGACGCCGAGGTGGTCGATGTGATGAAGCGCCTGGAGGAGCGGGGCCTGGCCTCCGGCAACCACGGCACCCCGTACACCTGGGATCTGCCCGAGGACAGCCCGCTCCAGGGCATGAAGGCCGACCTGATCGCCAAGATCGAGGGCGGCGACCACGGCGGCTGGTTCGTCCCCGACGGCACGGCCGGCGCACGCCCGCCGTGGACCGCCGGGGCCGTCG
This sequence comes from Actinomycetota bacterium, assembly GCA_020444505.1. Classification (GTDB taxonomy): domain Bacteria; phylum Actinomycetota; class Acidimicrobiia; order Spongiisociales; family UBA11373; genus JAHJML01. Next base: position 3,503 of record JAHLKU010000019.1, read on the forward strand.
GCGCCGGCATACAGGACGCCGGGGGTGGGCCGTGAGCCGGACCGGGCGCGACCGTCACGCCGGTGCGTACGTCGAGGCGGCGCGGGTGCTCGCCGAGTTGGACCGGCTGGAGGCGTCGGCGTCCTTCGCCCCGAGGCGGGTGGCGGCACACCGGGCGCTCTGGCACGCCCGTGCGGACGAGGCGGCCGCCGCCTACGAGGGGAGCCTCCCGGCCACGGCCGTGTCGCGCTGCCCGCACACCGGAGACGTGCTGTCCCTGCCCATCGACCTCGCCGGGCTCGACGGGCCGTGGTGGAACCACGACGTCCCCCGCCGGCCACTGCCGGCCGGGGCCCCGGCCACGCTGGTGGGGTTCGACGGCGCCATCGCGATCGAACCCCCGCTCCCCGACCTCCCGTACCCGGTGAAGCTGGGGCCCGAGGTGCCCACCGTGGTGCCGCGCATGCTGGAGGGCACCGGGGTGATCGCCGTGCTCTCGCAGCTCGCCATCGCCGGGAGCACCGCCTACCTGACGGCCTACTACGCGCCGCAGGTCGGCCCCGGGACCCCCGTGCTGGACGAGTGGGGCACCGATCACTACCTGGGCGCCGCACCCGACGGGAGGCCGGTGGAGGTGCCGGTCGGCGGCGAGGAGCGGGACCCCGACCTCGGGGCGTGGATGGAGGAGGGCGCGCTGGTGTGGATCGCCCCCGGGGACCACCGGATGCGGCTCCGGAAGAGCCGGCGGGGGTGCCCGTTCCTGGGGATCGAGGGCTCCGCGGAGGTGGGGTGGCTGATCGGAGGCGCCGTGGTGAGGGGAGCGGCGGATGCAGGACGACCAGGAGGGATGCGATGACCACCATGCCCCGGCGGTTCCGGGCCGACACCCGCACGCTGGCAGCGGCGGCCGCTGCGGCAGGCGTCGCCCCGGGGCCCGGGTCGCTGCTCCCGCCGCCGGCACCCGCCGACGCGTCGCTGCTGCGGGCGGCAGGCCTCATGGACGGGGGCGCCGTCGACGCAACGCTCGCGGCGGGGCTGGCGGTCGCTGCCGATCCCGGGATCGAGGTGCGGGTGACGGCCAACGGCGCCGGCCGCCCGGTGTGGGTGGAGACCCGGGTCGCCGCCCGGCCCGGCGCACCGGTGCTCGCCGCCGTCGCAGAGGACGACGGGATGTTCGACATCGCCGTCATGGGCTCCCGGCGCCAGGCGGTGCTGCTGCTCGACGAGCTGATCGGCATCACCGACCTCGTGGCCGGCGCCCCGGAGGCACGCTACGACCTCGACCTCCCCGGCTTCGTCGCGCTCCTGGCCGCCGCCGACGTGCTGCAGTTCGCCGCCCTGATGGCCCGGATCGAGCGGGCGCCCCGCCGTCCACCTCCGCCGCTGGGGGCCGAGCAACTGCACGGGATGGTCGAACGCGGCCTGCAGGCGCCCGACACCCGCTGGGCCGTGACCGCCGGGGCGGCGGCGGCCCCGGTGGGGCTCGGGCTCGGCCCGGGCGACCTCGCAGCCGGCCTCCGCACGCTGGCGGCGAGCGGGCTCGTCGAGGGACGGACCCTCACCGGGGAGGGGTACCGGGTCGCCTCGGCGCTGAACCAGCTGGTGGGGACCGCCTCGCTGGTCGTGGTGCGCGAGGGATCCCCGGCTCCGGGGTGGATCACCCTGTTCCGCTGTGCGACGGCGATCTGGGCGGCGTCGTGGGGGAAGGGCCCGGGGGGCACGTCGGTGACCCTGCTGGAGCTCGACCACACCGCCGCACTGGGAGTGGTGGAGGGCATGCTCAGCGAGGAGGCGTTCGCCCCGGAGGGGGAGATCCCCGGCGCGGCCGGCGCACCCCCGACCCCACCGCCCGACGAGTAGCGCCGGCCCCGGAGCCCGGCTCGGGATGCGACGCCGCCGGGAGCGCGCGGCTCAGCGCCGGTGCAGCAGGTCCTCGATGGCCGGCATCGCCGCCTCGGCGGCGGCCCTGCCCCGCTCGTAGAGGTCGGGGACGGCCTTGAACGAGAACGAAGAGAACTCGCCCACGTCGGGCTCGATGTCGATGTCGGCCCGGGGCCGGTCTCCCTGGCGCGCGGCGATCTCGGCGGCGGCGAGCAGCAGGTCGACCGGGTTGCCGGGAGGCTCCGGCTGCGGCGATGCCCCGACGTCCACGCCGATCACTGCGGTGGCGCCGTAGAGGGGGGGCACGTCGGCGGGGTAGTTGGCCACCGTGCCGCCGTCGATGAGCAGGTGCTCGCCCCACTCGATGGGCATGAAGAGCCCGGGGATCGCCATGCTGGCCTCCACCGCCGCCGCCACGTCGCCCTCGGTGAGCAGCACCCGCTCGCCGGTGAGCACGTCGCACGCCACGGCCACGAACGGCACCCGGAGCTGGTCGAAGGACGCCCCGCCGAACCGGTCGGCCAGCAGTTCGGTGAACGGGGTGGTGGAGAACAGCGCCCGGCGCGTCGGGAGCACCGGCCGGACCAGCCGGGGCCAGGAGAGCCGCTGCAGCTGCTCGACCATCTCCTGCGGCGGCATCCCGCTGGCGTAGGCCGCTCCGGCCATCGCCCCGGCACTGGTGCCGGCGATCACGTGGATCGGCACCCGCTGCTCGTCGAGCACCGCCAGCACGCCGCAGTGGGCGGCGCCGCGCACCGCCCCGCCGCTGAGGGCGAGGCCGACGACGGGCGGTGTCCTGCGGAACGGCCGCCATCTCATCGGCACGTGTGCACTCCTTCCGCGCAACGGGAACGGCGCTGCGCCGCCGCGCCTCCGCTTCGAATCTAGGCGTGCCGGCTGCGGGCTCGCCCGGCAGGGTTTGCGGCGGCCCCGTTGCGGATACTCCTCACCTGGGGGCGTTGCCGCGTCCCGGGGCAGAAGGAGCAGCCATGAACGACGACAGGGAAGCCGGGGAGCCGATGCAGATTGGGATGATCGGGCTGGGGCGCATGGGAGCCAACCTGGTGCGCCGGTTGGAATCGGAGGGCCACCGCTGCGTCGTCCACGACATCGACCCGGAGGCCGCCGCTGCGCTGCAGTCCGACCGGGTGCGGCCTGCGGCGACGATCGAGGAGCTGGCCGGCGCCCTCCCCGCGCCCAGGGTGGTGTGGATCATGGTGCCGGCCGCCGCGGTGGACGCGGTGCTCGATGGTCTGGTCCCCTCGTTGCAGGAGGGAGACATCGTCGTGGACGGTGGCAACTCGTACTACCGGGACGACATCGACCGGTCCCGGCGGCTCTCCGAGCGCGGCGTCCACTACGTCGACTGCGGCACGAGCGGCGGCGTCTGGGGCCTCGAGCGGGGGTACAGCCTCATGATCGGCGGAGACCCCGGGCCGGTCGAGCACCTCGGGCCGATCTTCTCGGCCATCGCCCCCGGCAGGTCGGCCGCCCCCGCCACTCCCGGCAGGAGCCGGGAGGGCACCGCACCCGACGGGTACCTCCACTGCGGTCCGGCGGGTGCCGGGCACTTCGTCAAGATGGTCCACAACGGCGTGGAGTACGGGATGATGGAGGCGATCGCCGAAGGGCTCGCCATCCTGGAGCGTGCCGGCATCGGTCTCGGGGACGGGGGCTCCGCCGATGCGGAGACCACACCGCTGGCCGATCCCGGGGCCTACCCGTACCGGTTCGATCTCGGCGAGGTGGCCGAGGTCTGGCGCCGCGGCTCGGTGGTGGCGTCGTGGCTGGTCGACCTGGTGGCCGATGCCCTGGCCTCCGACCCCGGCCTCGCCTCCTACTCGGGGCGGGTCGCCGACTCCGGAGAAGGCCGCTGGACCGCCATCGCGGCCGTCGAGGAGGGCGTGCCGGCACCGGTCATCACCGCAGCGCTCGACCAGCGATTCGGGTCTCGTGGCGGGGGAGTGTTCGCCGGCAAGGCGCTGTCGGCCATGCGCCGGGAGTTCGGCGGCCACCCCGAGCCGACCACCTGAGACTCTCCCGGCCCGCGGCTCAGGCCGGCTGGATCCAATCGCGGCCGTCGCCGAGGAGGGCTGCGGCCTCTGGGGGGCCCCAGCTGCCCTGCGGGTAGGGGAGGGGTTCGGTGCCGGTGTCGGCGATCCTGGTCACGATGCGCCACGCCTCCTCGATGGCTCGCTCGTCGGCGAACTGCGTGCGGTCGCCGGCGACCGCGTCGTAGAGAACCCGCTCGTAGGCGAGCGGGAGCCTGCCGAACACCCGGTCGTAGTCCACCGACAGCGGCGTCGTGGTCAGCTGCACCCCCTCGCCCGGAAGTTTCGTCTGCAGCGCGAGCTCGACGCCGTCGGACGGCCCGATCTTGAACACGAGGCGATCCGGCAGCGGGCGGGCCCCCGTGGTGGCGAACGTCAACGGCAGGGCACGCTTGAAGACCACGATGGCCTGCGTGGCGGTGGTCGCCATCGCCTTGCCTGCCCTGATGAACACGGGCACGTCGGACCAGCGGTCCGAGGAGATCTCGAGCCGCAGCGCCGCATAGGTGGGTGTGCGCGAGTCCCCCGCGACGTGGTCGACGCCGCGGTAGCCGCGGTACTGGCCCAGGAGCACGTCCCGGGGCTCCACGGCGGGGATCGCCTCCAAGACGCGAACCCGTTCGGTGGCGAACGCAGCGGCCGACGGGTCGGCGGGGGACTCCATGGTGAGCAGGCACAGCACCTGCAGCAGGTGGTTCTGAACCACATCGCGGACCACGCCGAGCGTCTCGTAGAGGCTGCCGCGGCCGCGGATGCCGAACGACTCCGCCATGGTGACCTGGATGTGGTCGATGTGCTCGCGGTTCCAGACACCCTCGATCATCGGGTTGGCGTACCGGAACGCCAGCAGGTGCTCGACGGACTCCTTGGCGAGGAAGTGGTCGATCCGGTAGACGGACTCCTCGGGGACCGCCCGGTGGAGGACCGTGTTGAGGTGGCGGGCCGATGCCAGATCGCGCCCGAAGGGCTTCTCCACGAGGATCCGGGCGCCGTCGGCGAGTCCGGTGCGGCTGAGTTGCGACACGACCTGTTCGAACATCGCCGGCGGAATCGCCAGGTAGTAGAGGATCGCATGCCCGGAACCGACCTCGGCAGCGAGCCGATCGAAGGTGTCCGCCTCGCCGTAGTCGCCGGACACGTAGGCGAGCCGGGAGACGAGCCGCCGCCGCACCTCGGGATCGGGGCGTTCGATGCCGGCGCCGACGGCATCGTCGGCGTGGGCGCGGAAGCGGTCGCGATCCCACGGCTCGAGCGCTATGCCGATCACCTTCCCGGCGAGGGCCCCGCGCTCCTCGAGCCGGTAGAGGGCCGGGAACAGCTTGGCGCGGGCCAGGTCGCCGGTCGCTCCGAACATGATGATGGCGTCGCCGTTGCTCATCGGGTGGTCCTTCCTGCCACGGTGACCTCGTAGTCGGTACCCTCCCAGCCCTGCTCCCACCGCATCGTGAAGCGGACCCGCCGCCCGGCGGGGAGCGCCGCGGTGTCGAGGTCGAGCACGTGCATGCCGATGCCGGTGGGCGTCGTCGCCGAGTCGGTGGCCGTGTCCCAGTCGTCGGCGGTCCAGCGCACCACGGCGGGGGAGGGCAGTTCGATGCGCAGGTCCGCCCCGGGGTCGATGCGCTGGATCTTGTGGTTCCTGCGCCAGAACCGCCGCCGCGCCGCGGCCGGGTCGGGCCGATGCCGCCGCATGGCCTCGGGGAGGTCGAACACGGCCCCGTCGGCGATGGATCGGAGGAGCTTGAGGTACTCGGCGTGCGCCCACACGAGCGGCATCGCCGAGCCCGCGGGGCGGCCGAACCGCAACTCCCTGGCCTCGATGTCGCCGGCGTCCCAGGTCTGCTCGGGGAGCAGGTCGCCGTCACCGGCCATCGCCCGCATCGTCGCCGCCAGGGCTCCGGCCGCCTCGCTCCTGCCGGCGGCCACTTCGTAGTGGCCGCGCTCGCCGCCGAGCAGCGGCCAGACCCTGCCCTGGCCGCTGCCGTCGAACGGGCGGCCGTCGGGGTGCTCGCCGTAGCCGTCGTCGTTGTACCTGCGCCACCCGGGCCCGTAGCCGAGGTCGGTCCGGAGGGTCGCGTCCACGACGGCGACGGTGGAGATGATGCGGGGGTCGTCCGCCCGGCGGAGGCCGAATCGGACCAGGGCCAGTGCGTCCGGGCTGACCACGGACCGGGCGGGCATCCGGGTGTCGCCCTGTGGCCGGTTCTTGATCGGCACCCACCCGTCGAGCGGCGTGACCGCGTCGGCGTCGTCCGGTGGCCCGATCCTGACGTAGTAGCCGTCCACGCCCACCGAGGCGGCGAGGTCGGTGCCCGCCACGTAACACCACGTCTCGATGTGAGCGTCCCAGCAGTCGGCCGTCTCGCGCAGGTAGCCGGCGACGCCGGGCTCCCCGGCCTCCTCCGCCATGGCGGCTGCGGTGACGAGAGCGGCGATCTCGGTGGCGAGGGTGAACGGCGAGTATCCCCCGTCTTCCTCCCACCGGTCCTGCGCGGTCACGGGGCCGTTGCAGACCAGGAACCGGGCGGCGGCCCTCACCATCGGCCAGTAGGCCGCGGCACCGTCGGCATCGAGGGCGCCGGTCGTCCGCGCGAGTGCTACGAGGAGGATCGGGAGCGCCGTCTCGTCCATCTGCACGGCGTTCCAGTACGGGGTCCCGTCGAGCCACATGTTCTGGGCCCAGTGGCCGTCGCGCTCCTGGGTGGCCCTCAGGTACGACAGGGCGCGCAGGCCGTCTTCGAAGGCGCCCACGGCGAAGAGGGCCCCGGCGGCTTCGGCGTGATCCCGGGGCCACACCAGGTGGTAGCCCCCCAGGTCGCCGTCGCCCCTGGCGAATCCCCACGGGATCGACAGCGATGCGATCAACCCTCCGGGGAACGACTTCGCCTCGTGGACGGCCACGACGGCTGCGCTGGTGCGCTCCAGCCGGTCGCCGTCGCCGCCGTTGCGGGCGAGGCCGGCGTTCCATTCCTGCCACTCGGCGGCGTAGGCGGTGAGTCCGGCCTCGAACCCGTCCCGCAGGCTGGCGATGGCCCGCTGGCCGGCCTCGGCCTCCGTGGAGCCGAAACCGATCGCGACGGTGAAGCGGCCGGCGCAGGCGTCAAGGTCGGGGCGAATCCCCATGGCGACGTTCCCCTCCGGCGCCTCATCCCAGTCGCCGATCGTCCCGTTCGCATGCAGCTCCTGCCAGGGGTCCGACACCCCGACGTACCCGACTGACCGGGCCGCCGGCGGGGCCGTGGTGGCGACGGCCAGGGTCGTCCGGCCCCGGGAGGCGTAGACGACCGGCACGCCCTTGTAGTCGCCGACCCGGGCCGTGTTACCGCCGCCGTGGTTCTCGAGGTGGGGCGCGACGAGGAAGGTGAGGTCGGGCAGGCGCTGGCCTTCGGGAACGGTGGCCTCGACGTCGATCAGCATGGTCGGCCGGCGGGGATCGGTGGCGAACCGCTTGACGAGGGTGAGGCGGCCGCCGGGATCGGCCGTCTCGACCCTGAATGCCGGCACGGCCGTCTCGACGGGGGTCAGGGTGTGGATGCCGTCCCGCTTCTCCTCGAACACCGTGCCGTCGGGCCATGCCGCCAGGAACTCGGCATCACGGAGGCATGCCGAGTCGATGCGGGGGAAGTACACCTCGTCGAGGGTCCCGTGGCTGAGAGTGAACCACACCGGGCTCGCGGCGGATCGGGAGGTGCCCACCGCCTGTTTGGCGCTCGACGTCCAGCGCGGTTCGATGCCGGGTGACCCGGGAGCGCGCCCGCTCACGAGCAGGCTCCGCTCGGGGAGCCGGCAGGGGGCAGGGATGGTCCTCGGCATGGTCGCAGCACCGCTCCTCCTTCGCAGTCCGGCTGCCCGGAGGGAGTACCCGGCGAGACGCCGGGCCAAACCGGCCCGGGGGAGCGCAGCCGTCGGGCGGCGTCGGGCGGGCCGCTGCGCCGGGTCAAGCAGCGACGCGGCGGGTCATGGTCACGGTCCCTCCCACCGCGTCGGACCGATGCGCGACGCCATCGACGAGCGCCCCGATCACGCGGCCGGCGAGCGTGTCGGGCCATCCCGACGGCGGCCAGGGGTCGGGCCGCACATCGGCCCCCACGACGACCGTCAGGTCGCCCGCCGTCGCGTCGAGGCCGATGTCGAGGCGCTCCGCCCCGGACTCGACGAACGCAGACGCCGCCTCGTCCACCGCCAGGGCCACGTCCTCGATGAGATCGAGGGGGAGGTCGGCGCCGGCGCCCAGGACGAGCGAGCGAACGACGGTCAGCAACGCCGCTCCGGCAGGGACAGAGACACACACCGAGGCGTCCGGGAAGCGTTCCATGGCCGCTTGTATACTACGGACCCTGTCACGGCCGCCTCCCCGTCAGGGCATCACAGGTGTCGGATCCACGCATTTCAATCGAACCCCGGGGCTCTGCCGGCATCGTCACGGTCGCCGGCGAGGTGGACCTGTCGGTTGCTCCGGCGGTGGCCGGGGCCATCGCCGACGGCGCCGGGGCGGCGACGGTGATCGTCGATCTGACGGGTGTCACCTTCATCGACTCGACCGGCCTGCGGGCGCTCGTGACCGGCCGTGAAGGTCTGGAGTCCGGGGGCCGCTCGATGGTGCTGGCAGTTGCGGACGGGCCGGTGGCCCGGCTGCTCGCGCTGACCGCACTCGAAGCCGACTTCACGATCTTCCCGTCCGTCGAGTCGGCGCTCGCGACCGGCTGATGGCGGGCCCGGCGCCGGGCGGCCCCACCGCCCGGGACGACGGCCCGTACCTGCTGTGGCTCGATGCGACGCCGTCACACCTGATGCTGGCGAGGCTTTTCGCCGCCGCCGTCGCCAGGCACTTGGGGGCCGGCGAGGAGGAGGTGGCCGACCTGCGCCTCGCCGTGTCCGAGTCGTGCTCGCACGGAGTCGAGTCGGGGGCGGCGCAACGTCTCGAGATCGGGTTGCGGCGCGACGGCGGCGCCGTGCTGGTCCGGGTGGGCGGCATCGGGCCGGGGTTCGAGGGCACTCTCGGCCACAGTGTGGTGACGGCGCTCGTCGGCGACGCGGTCGTGGTCACCGATGGTGGGGACGGGCCGGCCGTGGAGTTCTCGTTCCGTGTGGGGGAGGGCTGAGGGGTGGCGGGCCACTGGGATCCGTCCGCCGACTCTCCAGACGGGGTCTGGCGCGCCAGGATGCGCAGCCTGCAGCGGGCGACGCGGGCGCTGAGCTCCGCCCTGACCCCCGACGACGTGCTGGCCGCCATCGTGCAGGAGGCGGTGGCGGCGCTCGATGCGCAGCAGGGGGTGGTGGTGCTGGCCGACGACACCGACACGACGCTGCTGATGCGGCATGTGGTGGGCCTGGACGACGGTGTCGAGGGCAGGTGGCGCCGCATCCCGATGTCGATGGACGTGCCGCTGGCGGACGTGGTGCGCTCCGGCGAGAGCGTCTACGTGCCGACCCGTGACGAGATGCTCGAACGCTTCCCCGCCGTCGCCGACGAGGTAGGCAGGGGAGACCGCCACGCCTGGGCGATCACACCCATCGGGGCGACGGATGCCTCCCCGGCGGGAGCGCTCATGGTGGCCTGGACGCGGTCGCACACCGCTGATCGGGGGGAACGGGAGTTGCTCGAGGCGTTCGCCGATCTGTGCGCGCCTGCGCTCGGCAGGGCCGGCGTCTACGAGCGCACCGCAGAAGTCGCGACGGCGCTCCAGACGAGCCTGCTCCCTCAAGCGATGCCCGAGGTGGAGGGGATCGACCTCCATGCCCGGTACGTTCCGACCGGGCGAGGCGACGTCGGCGGGGACTGGTACGACGTCCTGCCCTTGGGAGACGACCGCCTGGCGCTGATCGTGGGCGACGTGGTGGGCCACGGGGTATGGGCCGCCGCCCAGATGGGGCAGGTGCGCCACGCCCTGCGCACGCTCGCCTTCGTGGAATCCGACCCGATCCGCATCTTGGAGTTGTTCGACGGGAAGGTGGCCCAGTACGGCGAAGCCGTCATGGCGACGGCGATGGTCGGCTTCGTGGACATGGGCGGCGGCCGGTTCCACTACGCGGAGGCGGGCCATCCCCCGGTCCTGATCCGCCGCTCCGACGGACACGTCGACGTGCTCCCCGCCTCGCAGCGGCCGCCGCTGGGGGCGCACCACGGCCCCGTCCCGGGGTCGGCGTCGGCCTCGGCCGACTTCCGGCGGGGCGACACCATGCTCGTCTACACGGACGGCCTCGTGGAGCGCCACGGCGAGTCGATCGACGACGGCCTGGAGCGGCTCGTGGGGGCGTTCGCCATCGCCCCGGCCGACCCGGCAGCGGCGGCCGACCACCTCATCGCCGCGATGGTGGGGGAGATCCTCCTGGACGATCTGGCCGTCCTCCTGCTCCGGAGGACGTGATGGGATCGGCGGGGGCGCCCGTCGCAGGCGGCGGGCTCGGACGGGTGGGCCGGCCGGCGGCGCCGGCCTGCGGGAGCCGCTGTGAGTGACCGGGAGACCGACGATGCGCTGTTCCTTCGCAGGGACGGCGACCCGGCCGCTCGTGACGCGCTCGTGGTGCGCCACCGGGGGCTCGCCGCAGCGCTCGCCAGGCGCTTCACCGGCCGGGGCGAGGCGCTCGAAGACCTCATCCAGGTGGCCACGATCGGCCTCATCAACGCCGTCGACCGGTTCGACGTCGCCCGGGGGGCGCCGTTCCGCTCGTACGCATCGGCCACGATCGTCGGGGAGCTGAAGCGGCACCTGCGGGACCGCGGATGGAGCGTGCGCGTGCCGCGCGGCCTCCAGGAGCGGTCGCTCCTCGTGTCGGGGGTCCGCACCCGGTTGTCGGGTCGGCTGGGGCGTTCACCGACGATCGCCGAGATCGCAGCGGATGCCGATCTCGAGACGGAGGAGGTGGTCGAGGCACTCCAGGCCGCGGCGGCCTACCGGTCGGCCTCGATCGACGCCCCCTTCGGAGGAGACCCCGATGCTCCCACGCTGGCGTCCACGCTGCCGGCCGACGACGAGGCCGAAGCGCTGGCAGAGCGCCTGGCCGTGGTCGCGCCGGCGATCCGGTCGCTGCCGGAGCGGGAGCGGCACATCCTGTTCCTTCGCTTCTACCGCGATCTGACCCAGACCGAGATCGCCGAGGAGGTCGGCATCTCACAGATGCACGTGTCGCGGTTGCTGGCGAGGGCGCTGCAGTCGATCCGAGAGGCGCTGGGGCCCGGCTAGGCGCCGGGGACGTGCCGCGGCGCGCTCGTCACCCGGCCTTCAGCTCGAACCAGGTGCGGCACCGGTCCCCCCGTTCGACCCCCCACCGGTCGGCGATGCGCTCCACCAGGTAGAGGCCCCAGGCCGCGCCCGAACCGTGCTCGACGGGCGCCTGCCCCGACCGCGGGTAGCCGTGGCCCCGGTCCCACACCTCCACCAGCACCCGGTCGGGGCGCAGGGAGACCGCGACCTCGATGTGGTCGCCGGGCGACATGCCGGCGTGCCGGACGCTGTTGGTCACCACCTCGGTGACCAACAGGTCGAGGTCGGCCGCCGTTCCCGGGGACAGGCCGGCCTCCAGGCTCCGCACCGCGGCGCGGACGGTGCCCGGTGCCGAGGGGTCGGCGGGCACGCTGAGCCGGATCGATGTCGTGTCTGGCTCCTTCATTTTCGCTCCAGGAGGCTCCTCCCTCACCGGCCCGGGATGGGCCCGGTGCGCTCGACCTGCTCCATACCCGGCACGCCGCCGCTGCAATCATCCCCGCCGGCCCGTATCGGGTCGGGGAGGGGCCGGGCGCAGGGTACCGGTGCGGTCCCTGCGGAAGGGGCGCCGCATTGGGGCAGATGGCGGCGGCTGTCGATCACCCGGCCGATGCGACGCCTGCTCACCGCCGGGCGCCGGGTGCCGATCGGCGCGGGGTGTTTCCGATCGGCTCGCGGGGGGTACGTGTTCGCACCTGGGACGAGAGGAGGCGCGTCGTGAGGCACACGATCGACATCGAGGAACCGGCGGCGGCCAGAGCGCTGTTCGGTTCCACGACGTTCGCTCCGCTGTGGCTGGTGCTCCGGCTGTGGCTGGGCTGGGAGTGGTTCCAAGCGGGATGGTCGAAGGTGTTCGGGGGCACCATCACCTGGCGGTTCTGGGACTGGGGCAAGGCGGCCTACTCCTTCGGCGGGACGGGCAACATCGGGTGGGTCCGCAGCGGCACCGTCCTGGGCGCCGACGGCACGGAACAGGTGCGCCACGTCGGCGACGCCGTCGCCGGCTTCGCCGCCGGGGCCGTCAACGCATCGAGTGGCCCCCATCCCGATGTCGCCTACTCCTGGTACGTCGAGTTCCTCAAGTGGGTCCAGCACACGGCCGCTCCCGTCGTCGGCCCGATGGTGGCCGTGGGTGAGTTGCTGATCGGGCTCGCGCTGCTGGTCGGCATGTTCACCGGCATCGTTGCGGCGCTGGGAGCGCTGTTGAACTTCTCCTATGTGTTCGCCGGGTCGGCGGGGGTCAACCCCGCGATGATCCTCGTCTCGATGGGGCTGATCCTGGCGTGGCGCAACGCCGGCTGGATCGGGCTCGACCGATGGCTCCTCCCGGCGATCGGCGTGCCGTGGCGAAGGAGGGGGCACGGCACGACCGGAGGCTCGGTACGTGTCGACGAGCGAACAGGAGGCACCGATGTCACTACGGCCTGAACTCCCCGGCGACGCCGGGGTCGCAGATCGTGATCCCGGCCCCTCCCGTCTGGAGGGCGCCCACCTGCTGGCCGACCAGGCCGGCGACCGGTTGCGCCGGGACGGGTTCACATCGGCGGAGATCCTCCGCTGGGCGGAGGACTTCATCGCCTACCGGGGGAGCGGCGACGTCGAGTCGTTCCTCGGCTGGATCGCGGGCCAGGAGGGCACCCCCGGGACCACACCGTCATCCCGAGAAGGAGATACACCGTGACCATCTTCCGTCCAGCGAAGACCGCCCGCGCCCACTGCGACCTCATGTGCGGCGTCTACGACCCTGCTCAGGCGAGAATCGAAGCCCAATCGGTGCTGCGGGCCTGTGAGAAGTACCAGGCATCGGACGACCCCGTGTTCCGGGAACGCTGTGTGATCGTCAAGGAGGAGCGCGCCGAGCTGGTCAAGCATCACCTGTGGGTGCTGTGGACCGACTTCTTCAAGCCGCATCACCTGGAGGCCTTCAAGGACCTGCACGACGCGTTCTGGACGGCCACCAAGGCCGCCGGGGCGGCCAAGAAATCGATGGCTCCGGCCGATGCCGAGGCGCTGATCACCGCGGTGGAGCGGGTCTCGTCGATCTTCTGGCAGACGGAGGAGTCGGCCGCGGCGGGCCTGTTTCCCCCGTCGGAGTGAGCCCGCCGGCGCCGCCGGGGGTTTCCGGCGTCGCCTCCGGGGGTACGCGAGGTGGAGAGCTGCACGAGACGCGAGGTGGCACGATGGATGCACAGACGAACGACGATGGGACGAGGGCGGCGGTCGTCGAGATCCTCGACGACCGGCTGTCGTCGTTGGCCGAGGCGGCGCTGCTGCTGCGCCAGATCGCCTGGAACCTGGCCGGTCCGGGCTCCCGGGCGCTGCGGGCCGACATCGAACGGGAAGCAGATCGGATCTGGCCGATGATCGACGGTGTCGCTCAGCGCATGGCCGAGCTCGGGGACATGCCGTCGGACGCTCCCCGGCATCTCGTCGATCGCGCCGGCCACCGGGACGTCGCGATCAGGCGCATGACATCCGACGAGGCCCGCCCGCTCGTCGACGTGGTGTTCCGGAGCCTCGTGGAGGGCAACCGGGGTGCCGTGCTCGCCCTGGGGCCCCGTGACTGGGTAGCCACCGAACTGCTCAACGATCAGTCGGGGCAGCTCGAGCTGTCCCGCTGGCTGTTCCGGTCCCGCATGGGTGACGGCGTGGTGCAGCCGGGGGCGACCCAGGAGATGATCGAGGCCATCCGGAGGCAGGCGGGGGTGCTCTGATGGGCCGGCGCCCATCGGGGCGCCGGCGCGTTCCTCAGGTCCGGACCGTCCCGAGCAGCCGTCCGTCGGGCCCCACCACCGGGACCGGGGCACCGTCGAGGGCGAGAGCCGCCCGGGAGGCCTCCATCATCGAGGCGTCCCAGGGCACCGAGATGGGGGCCTCCATGACGGCGCGGAGCTCGGCCCCCGGGTCGGCGCCTGTGAGCCCGGCCGCCCGGACCACGCCGACGAGGCGCCCCTCCTCTGCGACCGGCACGGCCGGCTCCGCCAGCAGCCGGAGGGCGTCGGCGGCCAGCATGCGAGCCCCGAACGCCACCGCCCCCTCGACGTGCTGGAAGGCGCGCGGTGCCGTGTCGTGCACCACGACCGCGCCGGCCGGCGCTGCGGCCACCATCCGCCGCCCCGGCGCCGAGAACCGGCGCCGCACCCACGAACCGCCGGCGGCGCCGAGCACGAGTAGCGCGTCGGAGGGGATCAGGTCGGCGACTTCGGGGATGCCGGACACCCTGATCACGTGGTGCTCGAGGCCCTGGGGTGCGGGGTCGCTGGCATCGAGCGAGCGCCGGGCCACGGTGTCGCCCTCGGGGTCCCTGGATGCGGCGACCAGCTTCCCCGGCACGCCGAGGACCCGGCTCAGGCGGGTCGCCACCCGGGCGGCGAGGGCGCTGTGGGGGCCGGTGCCGATGGCGCCGACCACCGACCCGATGCGATCGACGTCGACCCCGACGGGCGCCACCTGCGCCACCGGGCCGTCGGAGCGGATCGTCCGCTGCACCAGGATGCCGGCGCGGGCGGCGACGCAGGCCCGATGCAGGTCGCCCTGGACGGCGATGGGATCGCCCACGGCGAGGAGTCGGGCGATCTCGTGGACGCCGTCGCCGCGGGTGTGGAGCACCCGCCAGCCGGCGTGGTCCGGCCGATCGTCGTCGTTCTGGGAGGGACGGGCGCGAGCGGGCGACGTCACGATGCTCGCCGCCACGAGGACGTGCGGGGGAGACGGGCTCCTTCGGCGCACCTCACGCAGTGCGTGGCGGTCGGCAGCGCCCGGAGCCTGGGGTACGGGATGTCGGCGCCGCACCCGGCGCACACCCCGTAGGTGCCGTCGGCGATGCGGGCGAGGGCCTCCTCGGCCTCGCGGGCCGCCTCCTCGGCGTGTGCCGCCAGGGCGTAGCTCTCCTCGCTGGTCGTGCCGGTGACGGTGTCCAGGTCGAGCTGGTCGCTGCGGTCGGCCGTGGCCTGGTTGGCGACGGCTTCGGCGAGGAAGCTCCCGGCCGCAGCGAGCGCGGTGTCCCGGCGGCGCTCCAGTTGCCGGGTGAGCGCGTCGAGCGAGCGCCGGGCGAGGGGGCGGTTGGCGGACATGCTGACCTCCGATCGTCGCGGACGGGGGACGATTCGGTCGGTCTCTCCCACCCAGGAGGGCCAGCGGGCCGGGCCTCTGCCGTGGTGACGACGCCGCTGTGACGGGATACTCCCCAACCACCGCCATCCTATCGCGGACGCCGGGCAGACCCGGGCCGGAGGGCCGTTCAGCGGACGGGGACCCGCTCCGGGGCCGCCTCGTCGGCGGGCGCCGGCCTGCCGGCGGTCATGCCGAAGAAGGTGGCGCCGATCGGGAGCAGGTAGGCGAGGTAGCCGGCCACCATCAGCAGCGACGGGTCCGGCCGCCACCCGAACAGCGACCCCGCGAAGCGCCCGAGCAGCGATGTGTCGGGATGGAGGACGCCGACGTCCCACACCGGGTCCAGGAGCGTGGGGAGGACGCCCACCTCCTGGAACGCGTGAATCCCCTTGGCGACGAGGCCGGCGGCGAACAGCAGGATCAGTGTCCCGGTGATGCGGAAGAACAGGCGGATGTCGATGCGCGACGCGGAGCGGTAGATGAGGTTGCCCATCCCGATCGCCAGTGCCAGGCCGAGCATCCCGCCCAGGAACAGCCAGCCGTCGGCGTCGGTGCCCACCGTGGTCGAGATGAGGAACAGGGCGGATTCGAGGCCCTCGCGCAGCACAGCGAAGAAGGCGATCGCTGCCAATCCCAGGGCGCTCCCGGTGGCGACTGCGGATCCGGCGCGGGCCTCGAGGCGCGCCCGCAGGTGGCGCGACTGGGAGCCCATCCAGAAGATCATCCACGTCAGCAGGCCGGCGGCGACCAGGGCGACGGCGCCCTCGGCGATCTCCTCGGCGCGCTCGCCGAGCGACCCGATGGTGGCGTACACGGCGATCCCGGCGACCGCCGACAACCCGGCGGCCGACAAGGTGCCCGCCCACACCCAGCGCGCCTCGCGGCGTTGCTGCACGCGGTGCAGGTAGGCGAGCAGGATGCCGACGACGAGGGCGGCCTCGAGGCCCTCCCGCAGCATGATCAGGAATGCGGACATCGGTGTCTCCGGTGTCGGTGGTCCGGGCGGCCCGGAGAATACCACTGTACGGGTAGGAGAAATAGGGGGGTGGGGAACCGGCCTCAGCCGCCGGGCCCGCGGCGGCCCAGCGCCTCCAGGAACGAGGCGGCGCCGGCGGCGGTGTGGCGCCGCCACAGGTCCACGTGGTCGTCGGGATCGGGGCCGTCGAGGGCGGCGAAGGTGCCCTCCAGCGCCTCGCGCTGGCGGGCGACCAGGCGCTCCGTCGAGCGGCCGCTGCGGCGCAGCAGCGTCAGCTTCACCAGGAACTCGATCCGGAGGTCCCGGACGTGGACCACGGGGGCCCCGAGCCAAGCCCGGACGCGGCGGCGGCCGGCGGGAGTGGCCCGCAGCACGACCCGCTGCGGGCCCGAGTCGCCGGGCTCGGTGGAGGCGGGCTCGGCGTACCCCGCCTCGACCAGGCGGTCGAGGGCCCGGTACACCAGGGGGCGGCGCACGGTGAGCACCCGTCCCAGGTCGCCGTCGGGGCGGAAGTGGCGGGCGATGGCAAAGCCGTGGGACGGCGCCTCGGCGAGGATGCCGAGGACGGCGTACTCGGTGGTCGAGGGGTCTCGCTGCGTTGGCATGGTGGGTGCCGGGCGCGGGGCGTCCCGGTGGCCGATAGAGTAGTCACAATGAGACTAAGAATGGTGGGCCTGGCCGTCCTGGTGATGGCCGCCGCCGGGTGCGGCGGCGTCGGGTCCGATCCCGGCGGCGAGATCCGCGTCTCGGCGGCGGCCTCGCTCACCGACGCCTTCGCCTCCATCGAGCAGGCGTACGAGGACGCCCATCCCGGCACCGACGTGGTGCTGAACCTGGCCGCCAGCTCGTCGCTGCGCGAGCAGATCCTCGAGGGCGCGCCGGTGGACGTGTTCGCGTCGGCGAACCTCCTGAACATGCAGGTGGTGGCCGACGCCGGGATGGTGGTGGGGGAGCCGGCGGTGTTCGCCGGCAACACGCTGCAGATCGCGGTGCCGCCCGGCAACCCGGGCGGCGTCTCCGGGCTGGCCGACCTCTCCCGGGAGGAGCTGCTGGTCGGGCTGTGCGCTGCCGGCGTGCCCTGCGGGGACTTCGCCAGGGAGGCGCTCGCCCTCGCCGGGGTCGAAGCGGCCGTCGACACGGACGAGCCGAACGTGCGGGCGTTGCTGACCAAGGTCATCGAAGGAGAGCTCGACGCCGGGATCGTCTACACGACCGACGTGGCCGCGGCGGGCTCCGTCGTCGAGGGCATCGCCGTCCCCGCCGGGCACAACGTGGCGGCCGAGTACCCGATCGCGGTCCTGGCCGGCGCCCCCGACCCGGTGGGAGCCGAGGCGTTCGTGGCGTTCGTGCTGGGGGCCGAAGGGCGCGCCATCCTTGCCGGGCACGGGTTCA
This sequence comes from Actinomycetota bacterium, assembly GCA_020444505.1. GTDB lineage: Bacteria > Actinomycetota > Acidimicrobiia > Spongiisociales > UBA11373 > JAHJML01. Next base: position 21,097 of record JAHLKU010000019.1, read on the forward strand.
CGCTCCCGTGAGCCGGGCTCCGGCGCACCGCCGCCCCCCGGCTCCGCTCGTGGTGCTGGGCCTGCTGGGCCTGGCGGTCTTCGTGGTGCCGCTCGCCGGCCTGCTCGCCAGGGTCCCCTGGGCCCGCCTGCCCGCACTCCTCGGCGGCGACGTGGTCACCGACGCCCTGCGGCTCTCTGCCGTCACGTCGCTGGCGGCCGTGGCGATCTCCGCCGTCCTCGGCATCCCGCTGGCGTGGCTGCTCGCCCGGGTCGAGTTCCCCGGCAAGCGGGTCGTCCGGGCGGTGGTGATGCTCCCCCTGGTCCTCCCCCCGGTGGTCGGCGGCTCGGCGCTGCTGTTCGCACTCGGGCGTCGGGGCCTGGTGGGGGAGGCGCTCGGAGACGCGACCGGGCTGGTGCTGCCGTTCTCCACCCTGGGCGTGGTGGTGGCCGCCACGTTCGTGGCCATGCCGTTCCTGGTGCTGACGGTGGAAGGGGGGCTGCGCTCGATGGACCGGCGCTTCGAGGGCGCCGCCGCCACGCTGGGCGCCGGGAGGTGGACGGTGCTGCGCCGGGTGACGCTGCCGATGGTCGCCCCGTCCCTGGTGGCGGGCGTGGTGCTCACCTGGGCGCGGGCCTTCGGCGAGTTCGGCGCGACCATCACCTTCGCCGGCAACCTGCAGGGCCGCACCCAGACGCTGCCCCTCGCCGTCTTCGTCGCGCTGGAGACCGACCGGGACACGGCGGTGGCGATCAGCCTGGTGATGGTGGCGGTGTCGCTGATCGTGCTGGCGGCCCTCCGCGATCGATGGTGGGGCGCCCGATGACCGCCGGCCTCGACGCGCGCTTCACCCTCCGCCGCTCGGAGGCGTTCCGGGTGGACGTGGCGCTGCAGATCCCGCCCGGCGTCACGGTGGCCCTGCTGGGGCCCAACGGCGCCGGCAAGTCGACGGTGGTGGCCGCCCTGGCCGGCCTGCTGCCGGTGGACGAGGGCAGGGTGGTCCTGGACGGCACCGTGCTCGACGACCCGGCGGCCGGGACGCTGGTGCCGCCGGAGCTGCGGCGGGTGGGAGTGGTGTTCCAGGACTACCTGCTGTTCCCCCACTTGAGTGTGCTCGAGAACGTCTGCTTCGGGCTGCGCAGCCGGGGCGCGCCGAAGGACCGGGCGGCCGCCGCTGGGGCGGAGTGGCTGGACCGGGTGGGCCTCGGGGGCATGGCCGCCCGCCGCCCCGGCGACCTCTCCGGGGGGCAGGCGCAACGGGTGGCGCTGGCCAGGGCGCTCGCCGCCGAACCGGGCCTGCTGCTGCTGGACGAGCCGCTGGCCGCCCTCGACGTCAGCACCCGCTCCGGGCTGCGCCGCGCCCTCGCCGAGCACCTGGAGGCCTTCGGCGGGCCGAGGCTGTTCATCACCCACGACCCGGCCGAGGCGTTCCTGCTGGCGGACGAGATCCACGTGCTGGAGGACGGCGCCGTCACCCAGGCCGGGACGGCGGACGACATCCGGTTCCGGCCCCGGACGCCCTATGCGGCCGACCTGGCCGGGTTCAACCTGTTCCGGGGCACCGCCGCGGGGGCGACCGTGGACGTGGGGCCGCATGCCCTGGCGGTCGCCGACGACCGCCACCGCGGGCCGGTGCTGGTGACCATCCAACCGGTGGCGGTCGCCGTCCACCTGGCGCAGCCCACCGGCAGCCCCCGCAACACCTGGGCGACCGTGGTGGAGCGTGTGGAGGACCTCGGGAGCCGCATCCGATTGCAGATGGGCGCCCCGCTGCCGCTGGCGGCGGAGGTGACGAGGGCGGCGATGACAGAGATGGGACTGGAGCCCGGCAGGCGGGTGTGGGTGGCGGTCAAGGCCACCGAGGTGGGCGTGGAGCCGGGGACCGGCGAAGGCTGAGACCGGCGCCCTCGGCAGATACGCTCTGGGGAGGAGGTAGATGATGACGGAGATGCCACACCGCCGATTGGGGCGGACCGGGTACGAGGTGTCGGAGATCGGGTTCGGGTCCTGGGCGCTGGGAGGGACCTGGGGTGAGGTGACCGACGAGGACGCCGCCGCCGCCCTGGACGCGGCGCTCGACGCGGGCGTCACCTTCTTCGACACCGCCGACATCTACGGCGGCGGGCTCAGCGAGCGCCGCATCGCCGCAGCCGGGCGGCGCCGCCCCGATGCGGCGATGGTGGTGGCCACCAAGGCCGGGCGGGGGCTCGATCCCCACACGGCCGAGGGCTACACCTACGAGCGCCTCGAGGGGTTCGTGGACGGCAGCATCGAGCGCCTCGGCGTGGACGCGCTCGACCTGCTGCAGCTCCACTGCCCTCCGCCCGACGTCTACTACCGCCCGCAGGTGTTCGACGCCATGGATCGGCTCGTCGCCTCCGGCAAGGTGCGCCACTACGGCGTGAGCGTCGAGAAGGTGGAGGAGGCGCTCAAGGCCATCGAGTACCCCGGGGTCGAGACCATCCAGATCGTCTTCAACGTGTTCCGGCAGCGGCCGGCGGACCTGTTCTTCCGGGAGGCGGCGGCGCGCGACGTCGGGGTGATCGTCCGGGTGCCGCTCGCCAGCGGCCTGCTGAGCGGCAAGATGTCGCCCGGCACCGAGTTCGCCGCCGACGACCACCGCTCGTTCAACCGGGACGGGTCGGCGTTCGACGTCGGGGAGACGTTCGCAGGGGTGCCCTTCGGGACCGGCCTCCGGGCGGTCGAGGAGTTGCGGCCCCTGGTGCCCGGGGGCGTGACGATGGCGCAGTTCGCCCTGCGGTGGGTCCTGATGTTCGACGCCGTGTCCACGGTCATCCCGGGCGCCCGCAACGCCGCCCAGGCCACCGCCAACGCGGCGGCGGCGTCGCTGCCGCCGCTGGACGACGAGGCGATGGAGGCGGCCGCCGAGGTCTACCGGCGCACGATCGCCCCGCTGGTGCACCACCGCTGGTGACCGGGGTCACTCACCCGTCGGCTGGAACACCGTCCACCAGTTGCCGTCGGGGTCGGCAGTGGTGAACTGGCGGCCACCCCACCAGGCGTCCCAGATGTCCTCGATCACCTTCGCCCCGGCGGCCGTGGCGCCGGCGTAGACGTCGTCGGCGCTGGGGACCCGCAGATACAGCGACAGCGGCCCGCCGGGGCCGGCGACCCGGTCGGCGACGGGGGCCAGGTAGCCCTGATGCGGGGCCAGGGCATCCGGGTCGGGGGCCACCGCGATCATCAGGGCCGCGTCGCCCCTGGTCATCCGGCACCAGGTGGGTGCGTCCTCGTCGGGGAACCAGGCCTCCACCTGGAACCCGAGGGCGTCCCGGTACCAGGCGACCATCGGGCCGAGGTCGGCGGTCCACAGGTGCGGCTCGATCGGTGTGGTCATGGGCCTCCCGGTCCCGAGGGGGCGACCATACCGGCGAAAGGGCGCCGGCGCCCGGCTAGTCGCGCCGCCGCAGCGAATCCACCAGGTCGCGGACCTGCGGCCCCGCCTCCGCCCCTACGCCGCGGTCGCGGACTTCGGCCCACGAGACCGGGCCCCTGCCACCCGATCCCTCGGAGCGGCGGATCCACGCGGCCACCTGTTCGGGGGCGCCGTCGTCCATCGACACGCCTCCCGGGGCGGGCCCGGTGGGAGGCGGCAGGGCCTCCAGCACCGGCTGCACCGACCCGATGGTGTCGAGCCACACCAGCGGGGGCGTGCCGCCGAGGCGAGCGCTGGGCCGGACCAGCCAGTCGCAGACCTCGTCGGTCGCGACCCGGCGGCGGGCCAGCATCCCGACGACCGCCACGTCGAGGCGGACCCCGTCCTCGTCGAACTGCAGCGCCGGGTAGGCGGCGTCGTAGCACAGCGGCCCCTCGATGCGGATGAGGTGGGGGTGGGCCGCCACGGCGTCGGGGGAGATGCCGAGATGCGCGGCGACGGCACCCCTGGTCCAGGAGTGGCCGATGAGGAGCAGCCCGTCGGTGGGCCGATCGCGCCGGCCGCCAGGGGAACCGCGAGACGGATCGAGCTCACTCATCGGTCGTACCGCCATGCTAGGAGCGTTGCGGGACGGCTCGTGCCGGTAGCCTGGCGCCGATCGGAGGGAGACCCATGGCGTTCTGCCGCTCGTGCGGGAGTTCGATGCCGGACCGCTCCCGGTTCTGCACCACGTGCGGACGGGAGGCGGCCGCTCCTGCGCCGCCGCCGGCCCACACCGGCGAGCCCGATCCGGCCCCGGCGCCGCCCCCGGCCCACCCGGAACGTCCCGACGCGGCCCCGGCGCCACCCCCGGCCCATGTCCCGTCCGAACGAGGACGGGCCGCCCCTGCGCCGCCCCCGGCCCACGACGGCCCTGCGGTCGCCGCCGCCGGCTTCCCGCCGTGGGTCCCGGCGGCCTGGGCGCCGGCGCTGCGGATGGCGCTCGTGGCGCTCGCCGTCGGCCTCGGGGGCCAGTACGTCCTCGGGGTGGCCGTCGTCGGCGTGCAGACCCTCAGCGGAGCCGGGGTGGACTGGGGGGCGACGCTGCGAGCGCCGCTCGACGTGTTCCTCGCCCTCCACGGGCCGGTGGAGGGGCTGGGACTGTGGGCCACCGGCACGGGCTGGATCCTCGCTGCGTTCTGGGTGGCGGGACGGAAGGAACGCGTTGCCGGCGGCCGGGGGCTGCGGGCGGGCGCGGTGCTGGCGCTGCAGGCGGCGGCGGCCTACGCCGTGCCGGTGACCGTGCTGGCGCTGCTGGTGTCGCCCGAGGCGCTGCCGATCACGGTCACCGCCGGGGGCACCGCACCACTGGTGGCGGGATCGTTCGTGGACCCTGCCGCCTTCGGGGCCTGGCAGCCGTGGTCGGCGGCGCTGCTGGGGGGCGGCGCCGCAGCCGCGGCCGCCTTCCTTTCGATCACCGGCGCCGGAGCCGCCTCCGCGGTCGCCGGGCGCCTCCCGGCGCCGCTCTCGGCGGGGCTGGTCGGGGCGCGCTCCCTGCTCGGGGCTGCGGTGCCGGCGGCCGCGGGCGTGGTCGCCGTGGGGACCGTCGTGGAGGGCCTGCGGGCGGGCCTCGACCCGATGCTGGCCGTGGCGTTCGCCCTCACGGTGCTGCTGGCCGTGGCCGCCTGGGGAGGGGTGGATGTCGGGGTGGCGTTCCTGGTGTTCGGGATGCGCTTCTTCGTCGGCGACGGCGGGGTGGTGCTGGCGGGCAGGCCGGCCTGGGTGTACGCCTGTGTGGCGGTGGTGGGGTTCGGGTTCGCCCGGGGCGGTCTCGCGGCGGCGCGGGCGCTGGGACCGGCATCCCGCAACGAGACCCTCCTCGCCGGCGCCGCCGCGGGGGTGGTCGGCGCCGCCGCGCTCTCATTCGCGGCCGCGCTCGCTCCCGGCTCATCCGGTTCGCTCGCCGGGCCCGCCCTGGGCCTCGGCCTCGCCTGGACCGCGCTGTCGGTGGCCGCCGCGGCCGCGGCCACCGGGAGGCGGGGGGCGCGTGCGGCACCGCCGCCTGCACACTGACGCCGGCGGTGTGCGAGCATGGCGCCGGAGGTGCATGTGGACGCGGCCCCGTATCTGATCGCTGCGATCGCCGTGCTGGCGGTCGCCGGGTTGGCGGTCGCCGTCGCCGGGGTCCAGGCGGCCCGGCGGGAGGAACCGCCGCCCCCGCCGCCGGACTGACCGCTCAGGCGTCGTAGGCGCCGGGAGCCCCTTCGGGCACGGCGGGGGAGGCGGGCTGCGGCGCGGCGACCGGGCGGTAGGCGGCGCCCTGCTCCGGGCGGGGGTCCGGTTCCCCCTTGTTCGGCCACATCGACATCGCCCGCTCCGCCAGCGCCGTGATCGTCAGCGACGGGTTGGCGCCCAGGTTGGCCCCGACGGCCGCACCGTCCACCACGTGGAGCCCGGGGTTGCCGAACACCCGGTGGTAGGGGTCCACCACGCCCCGGTCGGGGCGGTCGGCGATCACCGCTCCGCCCAGGATGTGCGCGGTCATCGGGATGCCGAGGAGGGTCTCGTTCAGGCTGGCCTGCGGGTCGCCGCCCATCACGTCGGCGGCGATGCGGGTGGCCTCGTGGCCCTCGGGCAGCCAGGTGGGGTTCGGCTGCCCGTGGCCCGGCTCCGAGGAGATGCGGGGGCCGAAGCGCCCGTCGTCGATGGTGAGCCGGAGGCTGTTGTCGTGGCTCTGCATCACCAGCAGGATCACGGCCCGCTCGGCCCAGCGGCGCACCGACAGCGAGCGGAGGAACCGGATGGGGTGGGCGGCGGCGGCGGCGAGGAAGCGGAGCCACTGCGGCCCCCGGCCCTCGCCCTTCACCAGCGTGGCGGCGAGCAGGCCCATCGCGTTGCTCCCGGCGGGGTACCGCACCGGTTCGATCCTGGTGTGGCGGTCGGTCTCGATCCACGACGTGATCGCCACGCCGCGGGAGTAGTCGACGCTGGTGTCCCTGGCGACGGCGCCCAGCAGGGACTCCGAGTTGGTGCGGACCAGGTGCCCCACACGGTCGGGCAGCGACGGCAGGCTGCCGAGGTGCCGGAGGCGCAGCAGCAGCCGCGTCGTGTTGAGCGCCCCGGCGGCGAACACCACCTGGCCGGCCTCGAAGGTGCGCCGCCGGTGGCGGACCCAGGCGCCGGGGCGGCGGGTCTCCACGCGGTACCCGCCTTCAGTGGGGGTCACGTCCACCACCTCGTGCTCGGCGAACACCTCGGCGCCGCCCTGCTCGGCCAGGTACAGGTAGTTGCGGTCCAGGGTGTTCTTCGCGTCGTACCGGCAGCCCACCATGCACCCGCCGCACTCGATGCAACCGGTGCGGTCGGGCCCGGCCCCTCCGAAGAACGGGTCGGGGTCGCTGCGGCCGGGCCGGCCGAAGTAGACCGCGACGTCGGTGGCCCGGGGAGGCTCGATCCCGAGCCGCGAGGCGACGGCGCCCATGACGTCGTCGGCGGGGGTGTCGGCCGGCGCCGGGGTGCTGCCCAGCATGCGACGGGCCCGGTCGTAGTGGGGGGCGAGCTCGGCCGCCCAGTCGGTGATGCCGCTCCACTGCCGGTCGGCGAAGAACTCGCCGGTGGGCTCCAGCAGCGTGTTGGCGTACACCAGCGACCCGCCGCCGACGCCGGCGCCCGACAGCACCAGCACCTGCTTCAGCAGGTCGATGCGCTGGATGCCGCGCATGCCCAGCCGGGGGAACCACAGGAACCTGCGGAGATTCCACGAGGTGCGGGCGTAGTCGGCCGTGGTGAACCGCCTGCCGGCCTCCAGGACCGCCACCCGGTAGCCCCGCTCGGTGAGCCGGAGGGCGGCGACGCTGCCGCCGAATCCCGACCCGACGATCACGACGTCGTAGCGGCCTCCGCTGCGCATCTGGACCTCCTCGGTGAGAGGCTACGCAGCGCGGGGCGTGAGGGCTAGGCCGACACCCGGGAGCGCACCATGATGCAGGAGCTCGCCAGGTAGTGGAACCCGCCCTCCTCCAGGGCGGCCAGCACCTCGGGGGACTCCGCCCCCGGCTGCACCCACACGTTCATGAGCCCGAGCTCGCGGCACTGCTCGAGGATGCGGAGGGTGCGGGGCGGGGGGACCACGAAGTTGACGATCGTGGGGGCCTCGGGCAGGTCCGCCAGGGTGGGATAGGCGGTGTCGCCGTCGACCGTGTCGCGGTTGGGGTTCACGGCGAACACCCGGAACCCCTTGGCCTTGAGGTCGCGGTAGATGCGGCCGCCGAACTTGTCGGGGTCGTCGGTGGCGCCGACCACGGCGATGGTGGTCCCTGGCTCCTCCAGGAGGCGGGCGATGTCGTTCATGGCTCCCTTTCCGGTGCCCTGTCTGCAACACCGGCGCGCGGCGGCGGATTCCCGGTTCCCGACTCGGTGTCGAACGCCCCCCGGCCTAGGGTCCGGGAGCGTGTGCCGACCCGTTGGGAGGCGGACGAGATGGCTCACCGTTCGATCGCATTCGTGCTGGTGCTGGCCGTGGTCGCAGCGGCCTGTGGAGGGGGTTCCGACGACGTCACCGGAGGCACGACCGCCATCCCCACCCCGGGCCTCCCCGTGACCTACGAGGGGCCCGACGGCGCCGTCACCACCGTCGAGGACGCCTCCCGCATCGTCACGCTGAGCGGCGAGTTCACCGAGATCGTGTTCGCCCTCGGCCTCGGCACCAACGTGGTGGCCGTCGACCTGTCGTCGGTCTACCCGGAGGAGGCGCTGGCCCTGCCCAAGGTGGGGGTGGAGTTCCGGCTGCTGGCGGAGCCGATCATCGCCGCCGAGCCGACCGTGGTGATCGGCGACGAAGACGTCATCCCCACCGACGTGATCGAGCAGGTCCGCGCCGCCGGCATCCCGGTGGTGATCTTCCCGACCCTCACCACCATCGACGCCCCCGCCGCCAAGATCCGCCAGACCGCCCGCGTCCTCGGTGTGGAGGACGCCGGGGAGGCGCTGGCGAGCCGGGTCCAGGGGGAGATCGACGACGCGATCGCCCTGGCGGCGACGGCCGACACCCGTCCCCGGGTGGCCTTCGTCTACGTGGCCAGCGACGACACCGTCCTGCTGTTCGGGACCGACACCGTCGGCGGGGGGCTCATGGACGCCGCCGGCGCCGTCAATGTGGCCGGCGACATCGGCATCGAGGGCTGGGTCCCGCTGACCCCCGAGGCGCTGGTGGCCGCCGACCCCGAGGTGATCATCACCGCCTCCCGGGGCGTCGGCACGGTCGGCGGCATGGACGCCTTCCTGGCGCTGCCGGGCGTGGCCGAGACCCGCGCCGCCGCCGACGGCAGGGTGCTGGTGTACGAGGACCTCTACATCCTCGGCCTCTCCACCCGGGCAGGCGAGGCGCTGCGGCAGGTGGTGCTCGACCTGCACCCCGAGCTCGCACCGTGAGCGGCGTCGCCGCCAGCCCGCGTCTCAGCCCCTGGGTGGTGGTCGCGGTGGTCTCGGCGGCGCTGCTGGCGGCGATCCTCGCCTCGCTGGCGGTGGGGGCCGTGTCGATCCCGCCGTCGGCGGTGCTGGGCATCCTCCTCGACCACGCCGGGTTCCACACCGGGCTCGACTTCACCACGCAGCAGGACGCCGTCATGTGGGGCATCCGCCTGCCCCGCATCATGCTGGGTGCCCTGGTGGGCGCGGGGCTGGGCGTGGCCGGCGCCTCCTACCAGGCCATCTTCCGCAACCCGCTCGCCGACCCGCAGCTGATCGGGGTCAGCAGCGGGGCTGCGCTGGGGTCGGCGCTGACGATCCTGGTGCTCGGAGGCGTGCTCGGGACCATGGCGGGGCCGCTGGGCGGGCTGGCCGGCGGGCTGGCCGCCGGGGCGATCGTGTACGCGCTCGCCCGCCACGAGGGGCGCACCGAGGTGGTCACGCTCATCCTCGCCGGGATCGCCGTCGCTGCGGTCGGCACCGCCGGGGCGGGGTTCGTGAGTCTGGTGGCCGACGAGCCGCGCCTGAAGTCGGAGCTGTTCTGGGTGCTGGGCTCCATGACGTTTGCGACGTGGCGGCTGGTGTGGTTCACGCTGCCGTTCGTGGCGGTGGCGGTGGTGGCGCTGCCGGTGTTCGGGCGGGCGATGAACGTGAGCCTGCTGGGCGACAGCGAGGCGCGCAGCCTCGGCATCGACGTGGAGCGCTTCCGGGTGATCGTGCTGGTGCTCGCCACGATGGCGGTGGGCGCGTCGGTGGCCGCGGCAGGCGTCATCGGCTTCGTCGGGCTGCTGGTGCCGCACGGCGTGCGGCTGGCGGCGGGGCCCGACAACCGCCTGGTGGTCCCGGCCAGTGCCATCGGGGGCGCGGCGCTGGTGGTGCTGGTGGACCTGGCGGCGCGCACCGTCGCCAGCCCCACCGAGATCCCCGTCGGCCTGCTCACCGCGGTGCTGGGAGGGCCGGTGTTCCTGTGGCTGGTCCGCCGCACCCGGAGGGAGCACGGGGGGTGGGGATGAGCGCCGTCCTCCGGGCCGCGGGCGTCACGTTCCGGGCGGGCGACACCGCCCTGGTGGACGCCGTCGACCTCGACCTGGACCCCGGCGAGGTGCTCGGCATCGTCGGGCCCAACGGGGCGGGCAAGTCGACCCTGCTCGGGCTCCTGGCGGGAGACCTCGTTCCCGACGAGGGCGAGGTGCTGCTGGACGGCCGCCCGGTGGGCGCCCACCGTCCGCTCGAGCTGGCCCGGCGCAGGGCCGTGCTGCCGCAGTCCACGGTCCTCCAGTTCGCCTTCCGGGTGCTGGAGGTGGTGATGATGGGCCGGTACCCGCACCGGGAGGCGACGCCGGCCGACGACGATGCCTCCGTCGAGGCCGCCATGGCCAGGGCCGACATCGGGCACCTCCGGCACCGCATGTTCCCCACGCTCTCGGGCGGGGAGCGGGCCCGGGCGTCGTTCGCCAGGGTGCTGGCCCAGGACTCGCCGATCGTGCTGCTCGACGAGCCGTCGGCCTCGCTCGACGTGCGGCATCAGGAGTTGGTGATGTCGGTGCTGCGGTCGCTGGCCGATGCCGGCGGTTCGGTCGCCGCCATCCTCCACGACCTGAACCTGGCCGCCCGTCACGCCGACCGGGTGGCCGTGATGTCGGGCGGCAAGGTGGTCGAGGCGGGCCCCACCGCCGAGGTGCTGCGGGCCGACCTGCTCACGGCTGTGTACCAGCACCCGGTGGCCGTGGTGCCGCACCCCGAACTGGACTGCCCCCTGGTGCTGCCGCTACGCGGGTGAGCCCGCCCGGCGGCGCGCTGCCAGCAGGTGGGCGGCTGCCCCGACGAGCGCTCCTGCCAGCGACCACACGACGGGCACCTCCCGGCGCCCGATCTGCAGCCACAGCGGCTCGGGGAGCGAGAGGCGGGCCGCCAGCGATCCGACGGCCAGGGCTCCTGCTGCGCCCGCCAGCGCCCGGGGCAGCAGCGGGCGGAGGGGGAGCGGGCGCCCGCCGGTGGCCGCAGCAGACAGCACGGCGGCGGCGCCGCCCATGGCGAGCCACAGCGCCGCCAGCGCGGCCGACTCCGCCAGGAACGCCGCCGTGAGGCGCCCGAGGAGGCTCACCCCTCGCCTTTCGCCGCGGCCTTCCTGGCCCGCTTCTGCTCGCGCAGCACCTGCACCTTGTCGAAGGAGTCCACGTCGGCGATCGACGGCCAGTCGGCGGCCGAGTCCTCCCATCCGGGGGGCCCGGCGCCGAGGCGCTTGCCGACCACCCCGACGAAGATCCTCGCCTTCGCCTTGCCGAAGCCCGGCAGCGCCTCCAGGCGGCGGAGGAGGTCCCTGCCGTCGGCGGCGGTGCGCCAGATCGCGGCGGCATCACCGTCGTATTCCCCGGCGATCACCTCGCACATCGCCCTGGTGCGCGCGGCCATCGACCCGGGGAAGCGGTGGAGGGCGGGCGGCCCGCGGAACACGTCGATCAGGTCGTCCTCGGAGGTGGCGGCGATGGCGCCGGCGTCGAGCGTCCCGCCGAGACGTCCGGCCAGCAGGTGGGGCGACAGGAACGCCCGCTCCATGGGGAACTGCTGGTCGAGGAGCATGCCGATCAGCAGCGCCAGCGGGTCCGTGGCCAGCAGCCGGTTGGCGGCCTCGTCCTCGGTGAACGGCAGGGATGTCGGGGCGGCCATGGGCGGGTTCGTCTCCTCGGATGGGCTCCGCCACGGTAGTGCGGCGCAGCACTGAAGCCCGCCCGGCGACCTGCCGATAGCCGGGAGATGGGATGGAAGTCCGCCGCGCTCGACGTGGCGCGCCGCAGCGGTGCGCTGGCAGTGTTCGGCGCCGCCGCACTGCGGGGGCGCATCGCCGTGCTGGCCTACCACCGGATCGCCGACGCCGGCGCCCGCGGCCTCGAGGGGTTCCGGGGCAACGTGAGCGCCACGCCGGACGACTTCGCCGCCCAGCTCGACTGGATCGGGCGCAGGTGCGAGGTGATCTCCCTCGACGACCTCCTGGCCTGGATGGACGGGGGCGCCCGTCTGCCCACCTGCGCCGCCATGATCACCTTCGACGACGGCTACCGCGACAACCTCGAGGCGGCCGCGCCGATCCTGGCCGAACGGGGGATGCCGGCGACGCTCTTCCTCACCACCGGCCCCACCGACGGGGGTCCCGCCCTGTTCTGGGATCGTGTGGCCGCCGCGTTCGCCCTGACGAGTGCCGGGGCGGCGGTGCTGCCCGGGGTCGGGGAACGGGCATGGGAGACCGCAGCGGAGCGGGACCGGGTGGCCCACGAGGTGGTCTACGCCACCAAGCGCCTCCCCCTGGAGGAGCGCGCCCGCGTTCTGGACGACCTCGGCGCCGCTCTGGGGGTGGAGGTGCCGGAGCGCCTTCCCGGCCTGTACCTGGACTGGGACGGCGTGCGTGATCTGGGGTGGGCCGTCGGCGCCCACACCGTGCGCCACCCGGTGCTGACCGCCGTCGGGCACGAGCGGGCGGTCGAGGAGATCGCTCTCTCCCGGAACCGCATCGAGCAGGAGCTCGGCCGCCGGGTGCGGGCGTTCGCCTATCCCAACGGCCTGGTCGGGGACATCGACGAGCGGGCGGCAGCCGAAGCCGGCATCGACCTGGCGTTCACCCTGCGGCAGGCGCCGGCCCGCCGCCGTGAGGTCCGGGCGCACCCGCTGGCCGTCCGGCGGTCCTGCGTGTACCACAACGACTCGGTGGCGACGTTCGCCGCCAAGGCCTCGGGCATCGCCCGGCTGGTCGGAGCCGGCCCGTGAGCGGCGGCACCGTCCCCGGCGCGGCGGCGGTGCTCGACGCCGTGGCCGCCGCCGTGCAGGGCTGGTACGGCCCCGGGGCGGCGCTGGAGCCGGGCGGCGTCCGGCGCCGGGCCTGGTCGTGCCACCTGACGCCCACGGTGACGGCCGCAGGCAGGGCGGTGGAACTGATCGTGAAGGTGCCGCTGTGGGAGGGGGCACCGGACCTGCAGGCCGCGCTCGCCGCCGGCCCGCAGCCGGGCACCCGGGCCGAGTTCGAGACCCTGCAGGCGATCGAGGCGATGGTGGCCGCAGCAGGCGACCCCGGCCTCACCGTCGTGCACCCCGTCGCCTACCTTCCTGCGGTGAACGCCGTCGTGACCGAGCGCCTGCCGTCGGTGCCGCTCAAGGCGGTGCGCGGCGGGCGCGCCCGCGCCGCCGGCCTGGCGCTGGGCCGCTGGCTGCGGCGGTTCCACGACGAGATCGGCGGCGCCGCCGAGGCCCCGTTCGACCCGGCCGTGATGGACGCCGACCTGGGGGACATCGCCGCACGCGGCCGCCGCATCGGCGGTGCCGCAGCTGCGGCCGCCGCCGCCCTCGGCCCCGCGGCGTCGGCGCTCGCCGGCGCGCCGGCGCGCCGCGCCGTCACCCACGGCGACCTGGGGCCCTCCAACATCCTGGTGACGGCCGGGGGCGCCGTCGCGGTCATCGACCCCAATCTGGTGGAGGCGCCGGTGGGCGCCGACGCCGCCAAGCTGGCGGCGGCCCTCCGTACCCCGAGGACGCGGCTGATGGCGGGGCTCCCGCGGGGGAGCGGCCTGCATCCCGTGGAGGCGGCGGTGCTGGAGGGGTACGGCAGGGCTCCCGACGCCGTCTACCGCTTCCTCCGCAGGGTGGCCGTGATGCGGCGGTGGCTCGAGGTGGAGGAGTCGGCCAGCGGTGTGCGTGCGGCGGCCCTGGGGGGAGCGAGGCGGGTATTCGAGGCGGAGACCGCCTAGCGGGCGCCGGACCGGCGCACCGTCGTGCGCACGGCGCGGATCGCCGAGAGCCCGAGATCGATGGCCCGGCCCCTGGCGCCCGCCGGCATGCGGACCCGGTCGTCCCAGGCGTCCGCGGCGCCCCACGTCCGCTTGTACGGCTCGTCGCCGCGGAGGAAGTCGAAGCGCCGCGCACCCTCGTCGATGGCGCTGCGGATGGCGGCGGCCATGATCCGGCGGCCCGGGCCGTACGAGGAGAGAGCCGGGTCGTACCCGGTGGTGTAGAAGGAGATGGTCTCGTCGTGGCGGAAGCACGAGATGGCGGCCGCCATCCGGCCGTCCACGTCGAGGCGGTGGAGGCGGAGGCGCCCCGCCTCCAGGAACCGCAGCGCCACCCTGGTGTGGAAGTCGACCATCGCCGGGTCGGCGAACGAGCCGCGGTCGCCGCGGGCGGTCCGCACCTGCTGGTGCATGCGGGCCAGGCCGGCGACCGTCTCCTCCACCTCGTCCGGAGCCACCACCATGCGCTCCACCACCGGGCCCCCGGCCTCCCGGTCGAGCTTGCGGGCGTAGCGCCGCAGGTTCTGGCGATGGTTGCGGCCCAGCGACGCCTCGTACTCCTCCCAGGTGCCGGGGAGGTGGAGCACCGGGCAGGCGGTCCGGGTGACGTGGGCCTCCCGGTCCCCGCGCCGCCGCAGCATCACGCGGCCCAGGTGGGAGCCGGGCCGCAGGCCGTCGAGGTCGACGAGGTCCCACGACCGGCGCTGGCGGGCGAATCTCCACAGCTCGGCGGCCACGTGCGGATGGCCGTGGCGGACGACGAGGTCGAGGTGGTCCCCGGCCGCCCCGGTGGTCCCCGCCATCCTGAGCACCCGGATCCGGAAGGGGCCGGCCCGCCGGGTGGCGACCGAGAACGGGGCGACGCCCAGCAGCAGCCCGCGTTCGGGCTCGCGCGCCGTCAGGACCAGCAGCTCCTCTGCGGCGCCGGCGGTGCGGTGCCAGGCGTCCACCCAGGCGTGGGTGGCGAAGATCGAGGCCCCGTCGGCGTCGGCGAGCAGATCGTCCCACTCGGGGCGCAGCGCCTCGAGGCCGCGTCCCGTCGAGACGGCTTCGAGGGCGGGGCGGCGGTCGAGGGTGGTCACGACACCGGCTCCAGCGGTTCGGGGCGGCGGGCCACCCGGTCCCACAGGGGGGTCTGGCGGCCCCGGAGGATGCGCGCCGCCCCCCGCACCGCCGCCACGTTCGAGTCCCACAGGAAGCGGGGGATGTAGGCGACCTTGCCCAGCGGACCCGTCAGGCGGTTGCCGGCGGCGGCCAGCAGGTAGAAGGCGGCCTGGGCGGCGACCGCCGCCACGTTCCACGGCGGTGCCAGGGTCGCCACGGCTGCGGCCCCGGTGCCCGAACCGGGGAAGGCGAGGGCGACCAGGCTCGCGACCAGAGCGGCGCCCATCCACAGCGGCACCAGCGGGCGGAGCAGCTTGTGAGAGATCAGCTGCCAGGTGACCAGCGGGCGCCGCCACGGCAGCTCGCGCCCGGCATGGAGCAGCACCTGGATCTGGCCGGCCACCATGCGGGTGCGCCGCTCCCGCTCGGCGGCGGCGTCGGCCGACACCCGTTCCACCGACAGCGCACGCTCGGCGTAGGCGATGCGGTGGCCGCCGCGCAGCACCAGCCGGGCCAGCCACGTGTCGTCGTTGATGATGCCGGGGGGCGCCGTGGCGAACAGCTCGCGGCGCACGGCGATGATCTCGCCGTTGACCCCGACGGTGCAGCCCAGCCGGGTCTCCCAGCGCTTGACCGCCGACTCGTATCGCCAGTAGAGGCCCTCCGAGTAGCCGAGCGCGTCGTCGTCGACCACGGCCTTGCGGCCGCTGACCGCGCCCACCTCCGGGTCGGCGAACGGCGCCGCCATCTCGCGCAGGGCCGCCTCGTCGTAGCGGTTGTTGGCGTCGGAGAACACGATCACGTCGCCGGTCGAGGCCGCCACGGCCCTGGTGATCGCCGCGAGCTTGCCTGCCCGCTCCGGGCGGTGTAGCACCACCACGCCGCGGTCGGCGAACGACGAGGCGATCTCGACGGTGCGGTCGTCGGAGCCGTCGGCGGCCACGACGATCTGCAGGCGATCGGGCGGGTAGTCGAGGGCCAGGCTCTGGTGGAGCTTGGCTCCGATGACGGCCTCCTCGTTGTACGCGGCGATCACCAGCGTCAGCGGCGGGGTGTGCCCGGAGTGATCCGCCGGCGCCGGCCGGAGCCGGGAGAGCGCGGCCACCAGCAGCGGGTACCCGGCGTAGGTGTAGGCGACGATGCCGGCCGCCGCCCAGAAGACGATGCCGCTCACGGCCGCTCCTCTCCGTAGGCGGCGAGCACCGTTCGGGCGATCGGCTCCCACCCGAAGCGCTCCCGGGCGAACCGGCCTGCCTCGGCGCCCATCGAGGCCGCGGCGCCGGGGTCGGACGCCAGTTTCTCGAGGGCGGCGGCCAGGGCGTCGGGGTCGCCGGGCGGCACCAGGAAGCCGGTCACGCCGTGCTCGACGGCCTCGCCGAGGCTGCCGACGTCGGTGGCCACCACCGGCCGCTCGAAGGCGTAGGCGGCCTGCAGCACGCCGCTGGCGGTGCCGTTGCGGTAGGGGAGCGCCACCACGGTGGCGGTCCGCACCAGGGGGCCGACCTCGGCGAGCGGCAGGTAGCGGGGGTCGAGGGTGACGGCGTCCGACAGCCCGAGCGCCTCGATGGTGCGGCGGAGCCCGTCGAGGTCGAACCCGCCGGCGGGAGTGCCGGCGATCACCAGGACGGCGGCGGGCACCCGCCGGCGGACGGCGGTGAACGCCTCGACCAGGTCGGGGAGCCCCTTGGAGGGCCGCAGCCCTCCGAAGAAGAGCACCACCGGCTGCGCCGGAGCGAGCCCGTACCGGGCCCGCAGGTCGCCGCCTTCGTCGGCGATCGACGCCAGCAGCCCCTCGTCGCCGTGGGGGATGACCACCGTGGCGGCCGGGGTGTCGAACAGGCCCAGGAAGCGATCGCGGTGTGCTTCGCCGTGGAAGAACATCACCTCGAAGGTCCGGTAGGCGGCGGCGGCCAGGCGCAGCCCGATCCGTTGCAGCGGCCCCCGGCCGGCCTCGCGGTGCTCGAACTCATGGCACACCTGGGTCAGGCGCAGGCCGCGGCGCCGCAGGCGGCGCAGCGTCAGCGCCTGGAAGGGGAAGCGGATCGTGGAGAACTGGACGACGTCGGGACGTTCCCGCAGCAGCCACGAGCCGAGCCTCCGCCATTCGACGGCGAAGCGGATGCCGCGCCACGCCCGGCGCATCTTGCGCAGCACACCCGGCGGGCGCCGTCCGTGGGGCTCCACGGCGGGCCACAAACGCAGCCGCGGCTCCACCCGGAACGGTGCGTCGAGGTGCGCCAGTTCGTAGTGGCGCCCCGTCACCAGGGTGACGTCGGCGCCGGCATCGGCGAGGGCGGCGGCCATCTGGAAGGCGTAGTGGATCATGCCGCCTGCGCCGTCGGTCTCGACCAGGACGATCCTCATGGCCGCCTCGCTGCGGCCAGCCTGCGGTACTCGGCGGCGAGCCGGGCCGCCTGGAGGGAGAGGTCGAAGCGGTCGGCCGCGGCCTCACGCCCGGCGTCTCCCATCGCCGCCGCCCGGGCGGGGTCGTCGAGCACGGCCGTCACCGCGTCGGCGAGGGCGGCGGGGTCGTCCGGGGGGACCAGGGCGCCGGTCGCCGGGCCGACCATCTCGGATGTGCCGCCCACGTCGGTGGCCACCACCGGCAGCCCGGCGGCCATCGCCTCGGCGATCACGGTGGGGAGCGCCTCGGTGAGGCTGGGCAGGACGAAGACGTCGGCGGCGGCGAGCATGGCCTCTACATCGGCACGGTTGCCTGCGAACGTGACCCGCTCCGCGACGCCGTGCGCGGCGGCCTCGGCCTCCAGGTCCGGCCGGGCGGGCCCGTCTCCGACCACCAGGTAGCGGACACCCGGGTGGCGGGCGGCGATGCGCGGCAGCGCACGGAGCATCCGGTCGATCCCCTTGGGGGGCCGCAGCACGGCGACCGTCGCCGCCACCGGGGCGGAGGCCGGCAGCCCCAGTGAGGCCCGGGCGGCGTCCCGTGCCCCCGGCCGCGGGGCGAACCGGCCCGTCTCGATGCCGTTGTGGATCGTGGCCACCAGCCCCGGCGGCAGCCGGAGGTGCCGGAGGTGGTGGCGGCGGGCGTGCTCGGAGACGGCGATCACCAGCGAGGCGTGGCGGCGCAGCGACCAGGCCATGAGGCGCATCCGCAGGCCCGCCCTGCTCAGCGGGGGCGGTTCCTCCAGCGTGTGCAGCGTGGCCACCACCGGGACGCCGCGGCGATGCCCTGCGGCGGCGCCCAGCACGTTGGCGAACTCCAACTGGGTGTGCACCACGTCGGGCCGCGAGCGCTCGACGGCGTCGGCGACCCGGCGGTAGGCGCCGCGCTGGCGGAGCCGCTCGATGCCGAGGTCGAGCACCGGCACCCCGAGCGCCTCGATGGCGGCGGCGGCGGGGTTGCCGCTCCGCTCCTGCAGGGCGGCGACGATCGGGTCGATGCCGAGCGAGGGGAGGTGGCGGAGGTAGGCCACCAGCAGGCGCTCGGCGCCGCCGTGGCCCAGGGAGTCGATCAGGTACAGCACCCGCATCCGGCCGCCGGCCGGGGGTGCATCGCTGCGGCGGGGGAGCGTGGACACCATCAGACGGCCTCCTTGCCGGCCAGCCGCCGGAGGCCGACCCACCCCAGCATCCGCTGCAGGTCGCGGCGGGACCAGCGTGCGAGCACGGCCAGGTAGGCGGTGCCTCCCGCGACGGCGGTGAGCGCCAGCGACAGCGGATCGGCGAGCCCGGAGGTGGCCCACAGCGTGCCGGCGGCGACGGCGGCGAGGGCGGCGCCGGCCCGGTAGGCGGGCAGCAGCTGCCGGGCGACGTCGGCGAAGCCCACCCGGATGAACCGGCGCGCGACGAGCAGGCGGATGGCGACGTCGAACACCGACACGGCGGTGTGGGTCCATGCGACCGCGATGATGCCGTGCGGCGCAGCCAGCACCAGGGCGGGTGCCAGCACGAGCAGGTCGACGAGGCCGAGCTTGGCGAGGATGCCGGAGCGGCCGATGGCCTTGTAGACGTCGCCGGCGTTGTACCCCACCGAGGCCACCAGCGTGAACAGGGCGAGGATCCGCAGCACCGGGACGGCCTCGTCCCACTGGTCCCCGAACAGCGCACCCACGGCCGGCTCGGCGGTGATGATGAGGCCCAGCGCGAGCGGCACCACCAGCAGCTGCGAGAACCGCAGCGCCTTCAGGAACCCGGAGCGGAGCAGGTCCGGCCGGTCCTGCAGCGTGGAGAAGAAGGGGAACGCTGCGCCGGCGACCACCCTCCAGATCGACTGGATCAGCAACTCGGGCAGCCGGTAGGCCAGCGTGTACACCCCGAGGGCGGCGTCGCCGAGCATGCGGCCGATGACCACGTAGTCGAGGTTCGCCCACACGGCGTGCTGGATGTTCACCACCACGAGCGGCATGCCGAACCCGAGCAGGGGGCGGACCAGGCGGCGGTGGAGTTCGAACCGGGGCCGCCACGGGATGACGAGCCGAACCAGGATCGCCGAGGCGGCCACGCTGGCGAGCTGCCCCCACACCAGCGCCCAGACCCCCATCCCCAGCGCGGCGGCGGTGATGGAGACGCCACCCTTGACGATGGCGCGGCCCACGTCGGGCACCAGGCGGCGCTTGAAGTCGAGGCGGCGGGCCAGCAGCACCAGGTGGACCGAGCCCAGCGCCTCGATGACGAAGGTCAGCGCCAGCACCCGCAGGATCGGGGTGACCAGCGGTTCCCGGAAGAAGGCGGCGACCGCGGGGGCGGCCAGCATCGTCAGGCCGGTGAGGACGACGCCCAGGATCAGGTTGAGGGTGTAGACGGTCTGTGCCGCCTCCTCGGTGTCGTCCTTGCGCTGGATGAGCGCCCCGCCGAGCCCCAGGTCTTTGAGGACGGCCAGGTAGGCGAGGGCGAGGGTGGCGAACCCCACGATCCCGAACTCCGACGGGGTGAGCAATCGGGCCAGCACCGCGAGCGTGACCAGCACGAGCACCTTCCCCGAGGCGAAGGAGACGTAGTTCCACGCCACGGCCCGGGCGGCGGTGGTGCCGAGGTCGGGCTCGGGGCGGACGGCCGTCATGCCGTCACCTCCTCCGGTGCGGCCTCGGCGGCGAGCGAGGCCTCCCGGGAGGCCAGCGCCGGCATCGCCAGCGCCAGCCCGACGATCACCCAGAACGGCCGGGAGTAGTCGTGGTGCAGGAACAGCGCCGTGATGAGGAACCCGACGAGGGAGGCGGCCAGGGCGCGGCTGGTGCGCGCCGGGCCGTCGAGGCCGGCGGCCTCGAACGACCGGCGGCTGCGGCGCAGGGCGACGAAGGCGCCCGCCAGGACGGCGCCCATGGCGAGGACGCCCGGCAGGCCGGTCTCGGCGGCGATCTCCAGGTAGAAGGAGTGAGCATCGCGATCCTCACTCCGCAGCTCGATGCCGAGGCCGGCCACGTAGTCCTGGTAGTTCTCGTCGTACTGCCCGTACCCCACCCCGGTCAGCGGGTGGTCGGCGAACATCAGCCACCCGGCGGTCAGCTCGGCGGTTCGGCCCCGGATGGAGGCGTCGGTGGACCCTTGCACGGTGCCGACGTCGCTGAGGGTGAGGAGGCGCTCGGTGTAGCCCGGCGGCAGGAAGGGGATCGCCAGGGCGCCGGCCAGGGCGACGGCCGCCATCGACTTCAGGCTGGGGCGGTAGACGAGGGCCATCATCACCAGCACCGCCACGAGCGCGACGGCGGTGCCGCGCGAGAACGTCAGCACCGCGGCAGCGGAGATGAGGGCGGCGGCACCGCCACCGGCGACGCGGAGCAGCAGCCTGCGCTCGCCCCACATGCGGTCGAGGGCGAGCGGCAGGATCGTCACCAGGAGCTGCCCGTAGAAGTTGGGGTCGCCGATGGGCCCGGAGATGCGGATGTCGTCGTAGGTGCCCACGATCTGCTCCACCGAGGACTGGGCGAGCCCTCCGTACGCCGACCCGTAGGTGCCGGTGGCGAACTGGAACACCGACAGGGCGGCGAGCACGCCGCCTGCGGCCACCATCGCCCACGCAGCCACCCGCAGCGAGGAGGCGCGGGAGAGCAGCAGCCCGGCCACGATCGCCAGCCCGGCGTCCTTGAGCAGCACCTGGGCGTCGGCGAACGGGTCCACCGGGCCGGCGGCGAACAGCAGCGACCCGACGGCGACGCCGACGTAGGCGCCGACCAGCAGCACCGCACCGCCGATGCCGGAGGGGCGGGTGCCGGTGGCCGCCCAGCGGGCGGCCACGCCCAGCAGGAGCACGCCGATCAGCGGCTGCAGCAGCGACGGCGCGCCGTGGAAGTCGGTGGCGACCTCGGCGAGGTGCAGGACCACGAAGGCCGAGAGGGTGCCGATGGCCCAGCGTTCGTCGAGCACCAGCAGTGCGGCGCCGGCGAGGCCGGCGAGACCGGCCACCAGGACGATCGGCTGCCCCGAGCCGACGGCGAGCCCTGCAGCGACGGCGCCGGCGGCACCGGCGCCGATCACGTAGGGCCCGGGTCCGCGGCGCGCCAGCCGGCCGCGAGCCGCCGTGGTCATCCCGACCCCGCGGCCCGATGCTCCTTGCGGGAGTGGAGCGGCGTCACGACGGACGACGGCGCCTCGGACACCGCGTAGGACAGCAGGCGCCGCTGGCGGGCCCGTTCCCTGCGAAGGCGGGGGAGTCCCCACAGGAGGGCGAGCGCCGCGCCGGCGACCGACCCGAGAGCGCCGGCCATGAACAGCGTCTGGAACAGCGAGGGGTTGGAGGGGCCGGTGGGGAGCGCCGGGGCGTCGAGCAGCACGATGTCGTAGATCTGGTACAGCGCGGAGAAGCGCTCGGCAGACAGGGCGCCGGTGGACGACGCCAGCAACACCGCGGTCTGCGCCTCCGGCCCGCCCACCGTGAGCTGGACCACGTTGGCCTCGGGGAGGATCACCGAGGAGAACTCGTAGTCGTCGGTGGTGATGCCGTCGATGCCCAGCGTGCGCACCGCTTCCTCGTGGACGCTGCCGCTCTGCAGCACCTCGGCGAACGTGGCGACGATGGCGCGGCTGCGGGCGTCGTCGAGGGTGCGGATGCTCTCCTGCACCAGGTCGGGGTTGGCGGTGTCCTGGACGGGCGAGACGATGTACGTGGCCGAGGTCTCGTAGTACGGCGCCGCAGTGGCGTGCAGCAGGACGCCGGCGCCGACGGCGGCGCAGACGCCGACGACCACGAGGTACCAGCCCCGCCGGATCGCCTGGAAGGCCGTGGCGGCATCCATCAGTGGGCTCCCTTTGCGGCCAGGACGGCGGGGACGGTGCGGGCCAGGATGTGCAGGTCCAGCAGCATCGACCGGCGCTGCACGTAGGTGATGTCGAGGCGGGAGCGGTCGTCGAACAGCGTGGTGGCCCGCCCGTACAACTGCCACAGCCCGGTCAGGCCGGGGCTGACGTCGAGGCGCTCGGTCTGCCACAGCTCGTACTGGTCGGGGGTGGCGCCGGTGGGCCGGGGGCCCACCAGGCTCATGTGGCCGGCGAGGACGTTGAACAGCTGGGGGAGCTCGTCGAGGCTGGTCTTGCGGAGGAAGCGGCCGGGCCGCGTCACCCGGGGATCGTTGGTGATCTTGAAGTCGGGCCACTCCAGTTCGTTGAGGTGCCACAGCTCCTGCTTCATCTCCTCGGCGTCGGGCACCATGGTGCGGAACTTCCGCATGGTGAACGGCCGCCCGCCGCGCCCGGCCCGGCGATGGCCGAAGAGCACGGGGGAGCGGGGGTCGTCGAGCTTCACGATCAGTGCGACGAGGCCCATCAACGGCAGCCAGAGCGGAGCGGTGGCGAGCACGAGCGTGAGGTCGAACGCCCGCTTGGCGACGAGGTAGGCGCGTCCGGTGAGCCATGCCCTGCCGGGGCGGAAGTCCTCGAGCCAGTCGTGGCCGGACCAGAGAGCGGGGCGGATGGCGGGGGCGGTCACGCGGCACCTTCCCGGGCCGGCATCGCCCGGGCCGGGGCCGCGGCCCCGGCCGGGTCCAGGTGCTCCTGCGCCCGTTCGACGAGCTGCTCGAAGGTGAGGGCATGGTCGGGGAAGGTCGCCTGTCCGGCGCCGACCAGGATGTCGGCGGTCCCCACGGCGGCGCGGATGCGCTCGGCGAGGAGCACGGCGCCCTCGGCGGAGGTCTCGGGGCTCACGACGACGAAGCGCCCGGTGGAGCGGTCCTCGAAGAGCAGGTCGGAGCGGCGCAACTGGTCGGCGACCAGTGCGGCGAGGCGGCCGTGCACGTACCGGGTGCGCAGGGCGCGCTGGACCTCCTCGTGGGAGAGATCGACGGCGGCCTCGAAGGAGGCCGGGTCGGGTGCCAGCACGGTCACCGACAGAGGACGCCCGTGGCGGCGGCTCCGTGCCATCTCGCCGAGGATCTCGTTGGCGGCGCGCCGGCCGTCGAGCGGCAGGGCCGGGGCCTCGCCGAAGGTGACGGAGCTGACGGCCTGCTCGACGCGCTCGAGGTGGAGGGCGAGGTGGTGGCCGAGCCCGGCGGCGAGCACGACGAAACACGCTTCGACGGCGGCCCGGTAGGGATCGCCGGTGAGCCGTCCGGCGAAGGTCTCGACGCCGAGCACGGCGCCGCCGGAGAGGACCAGGTAGGGGACCCGTCGGGTGCGCCGGGAGGCGTGGAACGCGAGCGGGGCGGCGGTGAGCGCGAGCGCGGCGAGGTAGGCCGCCGTCGAGATCGTCTGCCCGGTCGCCCCGTCGAGGGCGATGCGGTCGAACGTGACGGCGCCGATGAACAGGGCGATGATGCCCAGCAGCGGTCGTCTGATCGACGTCACCGATTCCCTCCTGTTCCGTTTCCCTCGGCGCGATGCGGCGCCAACGTCAGCCCACTACTCTCCGTGGCAGCATATCCGTATTCTGCCCGGAGAGCAACACTCTGAGTAGCCATGCCTCGGTACGCTCCGTCGTCACCAGGTGTTGTCGGCGGGACCGGAGGCATCCTTGACGGGTACCTCGCTGCGGCCGCCCGGAAGGCGCCCGGGACGAACTACGATCCTCCGAGCACGGACACCCGGAGGCCGGCCGCATGATGGAGGGAATCACGTCGCTCGAGGACCTGCTCGACCTCCAACTCGAGGACTCGGCGATCGACCGCCTGCTCGAGCAACGGGGGTCGCTGCCGGAACTGGAGGCCTACCGGACGGCCCACGACGAGGTGGCTTCCCTCGACGCATCCATCGCCGGCATCGATGCCCGGCTCCGCGACATGGCCCTCGGCGTGGACAAGGCCGACGGCGAGCTGCGGATGGGCGAGGGCAAGCTGGAGCGTGAGGAGCAACGGCTCTTCGCCGGGGGCCTGAGCGCCAAGGAGGCCGAGCACCTGCGCCAGGAGGTCGAGATGCTCCGCCGCCGGAACTCCGAGGCGGAGACCACGATCCTCGAGCTGATGGAGGCCCGGGAGGCGGCCGAGTCCGAGCGGGCGGCGCTCCAGGCGGAGCGAGCCGAGGTGGACGCCGAGCGCGGCCGCCTCGAGGAGCTGATCAGGGCGGAGTGGAAGAAGATCGACGGCGAGATCGCCCGGCACGAGGCCCGCAAGGCCGACCTCGCCCCGCTGGTCGACCCCGAACTGATGGACATGTACGAGCGATTGCGGCCGATGAAGGAAGGCGTGGCGATCGGCAGGCTCGCCGAGGGCGTGTGCGGTGGCTGCCACCTGGCGCTGTCGGCCGCCGAGCAGGCAGAGGTGCTCAAGGACCACCCGCCCCGGTGCCTGCACTGCCGGCGCATCCTCGTCCCGCAATGATCGGGGCCCACCTGCTCTACGCCGACGGCGCCAGCCGCGGCAACCCCGGCCCGGCGGCGATCGGCGCCGTCCTCTACGACCCCTCCGGGGACGTGGTCGCCGAGGTCTCGGAGGCCATCGGCGTCGAGACCAACAACGTCGCCGAGTACCGGGCGCTCATCGCCGGGATGGAGGCGGCCCTCGCTCTCGGGGTGGGCGAGGTGCGGGTGTGCCTCGACAGCCTGCTGCTGGTCCGTCAGATGCGCGGCGAGTACCGGGTGAAGGCGCCCGGGCTGCAGCCCCTGTTCCGCAAGGCGAGGGCGCTGTCGAACCGCTTCCGTGCGTTCAGCATCGAGCACGTCCGGCGGGAGAAGAACACCGTCGCCGACGGCCTGGCCAACGCCGCCCTCGACGCATGATCCTGTGGCACCTGGGGGCCACCACCCTGGCGGTCCGCTACGTCTACCGGGACCCGGCCATGGATCTGCGGTGGGTGATGGCCGGCTCCCTGCTGCCGGACCTGATCGACAAGCCGATCGGGGCCGTCCTCTTCAACGGCACGTTCCACGCCCACCGGCTGGTCGCCCACGCCGTCGTGTTCCCGGTGGCGCTGTTCTTGGGGGTGCTGGTGCTCACCGGGCGGGGCGCGGTGCGCAAGCGCCTCATCGGCCTGGTGATCGGGGCCCTGTTCCACCTGGTGCTCGACGCCGCCTGGGCCGACCCGGAGGCGTTCTTCTGGCCGCTGTTCGGCTGGGAGTTCCCGCCGTCGGACCCCTCGGCGCTGGGGCCGCTGCTGGCGGCGATGGTGCGCGATCCGCTGGTGTGGGTCGGTGAGGCGGCCGGGGGCGCCTACCTGGTATGGCTCTGGGCGGCCCGGCTGCGGCCGTCGGGGGGCCTGCGCCGGCTCCTCCGCACCGGGACCGTCCCTCTCCCGGTACGCGAGGCGGGCG
>JAHLKU010000096.1 GCA_020444505.1 Actinomycetota bacterium
GGGTGGCGCAACTTCACACCACGTCGCCCTTCCAGAGGGCCCGGAACTCGGGGCTGGTCTCGAGGAGGGCGTCGAGGGAGCCGACGGCAGCCACCCGGCCGGCGTGCATCACCACGATCTGGTCGGCGCGCTGCAGCGCCGGCTTGCGGTGGGAGACCACCAGGCTGGTGACCCCGGCTCGCTCGGCGAACAGGCGGTCCCACAGGGTGCGCTCGGTCTCCACGTCCAGGGCGCTCGACAGGTCGTCGAACACCAGCACCTCGGGGTCGCGCACGAACATGCGCGCCGCCGCCGAGCGCTGCACCTGGCCGCCCGACAGCCGCACGCCCAGCGGCCCGACCATCGTGTCGAGCCCGTCCGGCATGTCGTCCAGGTCGGGTTCCATCACCGCCGAGCGGATGGAGTCGTGGAGGCGGTCCTCCAGGTCGTCGCGCCCCATCAGCAGGTTGTCGCGCAGCGACATCGAGAACAGCTTCGGCACCTGCGGCGTGTAGGCCGATCGGGGCGGCACGAAGAACGCCGCCGGGTCCTCGACCACCTCGCCGTTCCACCGCACCGTGCCGGCGTCGGCGCGCACCAGGCCCAGGATCGCCCGCAGCAGGGTGGTCTTGCCGGAGCCGATGCGGCCCGTCACCACCGTGAACGACCCGCCGGGGACCGTCAGGTCAACGTCGGCGATGCCGGCGTCCGATCCGGGGTAGTGGAACGTCAGCCCCTCCACGCGCAACTCCTCGAGGCGCAGCGGCGCCGGCAGGCTCGCCCGCGGATCGGGCAGGTCGCCGGTCAGGTGCAGTTCGTGGCGGTCGGCGAGGCTCACCGGCGGGGCGCCGCGCAGCAGGGCGACCATCCGGCCGAACGAGATCCCCGCCTGCTGGAAACGGGCGATGAACAGGCCCAGCACGAACACCGCATCGCTGACGAACGTCAGGAAGTAGGTGAACACGGCGAAGTCGCCCACCGTCATGTCGCCGGACGACATGGCCCTCGCCCCCACGATGAGGATGAGGCCGGTGCCGATGTTGACGGTGTTCCAGAACGCCGACTCCAGCATGGAGGTCAGCACCCGGTCGCGCACCATGGCCGACCGCCGCACGTCGTTGAGTTGGCGGAAGTGGCCGATCATCGACTCCTCGGCGCCGGCCACCTTGATCGACTGCACCGAGCCGAACGTCTCGCCCAGCGCCTCGGTGATGTGCCCGGTGGCCACCCTGGCGGCCTCCCGGTAGCGGCGGATCCGCTTGCGGGCCTGGGCTGCGATGTACACCACCACCACCGTCGGGGTGAACACGAACACCGTCACCCGCGTGTTGATGGACAGCATCACCGTCAGCGCCACCGCCGAGAACAGGGTGAGGCCGAGCATGTCCACCGTCCACGACAGCGACTCCTCGGTCTCCTCCACGTCTTCGCGGAAGCGGCTGATCGCCTCGCCGGCGGACCGCTCGACCGCCTGGGCGCCCGGCATCTCGAACACCCTGGCCAGCATGTTGCGGCGCAGCAGGGTGCCGCTGCGGAACATGAAGTGCACGTCGTTCCACATGGCGACGAACATCACCGCCAGCCGGGCGAAGCCGTAGCCCACCAGGAGTGCGATCAGCGTGGGCACGGTGAGCCCCACCGCCGCCTCACCGCTCACCTCGTCGAAGAAGGCGCGCGTGATCAGCGCCGGCACCACCGGCATCACCCAGATCGTCGACCAGAGGACGGCGTTGGCGGCGTACCGGCCCGGTTGGCTGCGGATCAGCCGGGCGCCGATCCGGGCCGTCGGGACCCTGGGAGTGGTTTCTTGTGTCATGCGAGCATGTCCTCCATGCCGGTCTCGAGCAGGCGGCTGAGCCGCGAGCCGGGGTCGGCCGCCAGGGCGGCGCGCTCCCCGAACTCGGCGACCCTGCCGCCGTCGAGGATCAGGATGTCGTCGGCGCGTTCCACCGTCGCCAGGCGGTGGGCGATGATCACGCCGGTGCGGCCGTCGAGCAGGCGCCCCACGGCGCGGTCGATGAGCATCTCGGTGGCCGGGTCGAGCCGCGACGACGCCTCGTCCAGGATCACCAGGCCCGGGTCGCGCAGGAAGATGCGGGCCAGCGCCAGCAACTGCGCCTGGCCGGCCGACAGCCCGGCGCCGCCGGTCTCCAGCATCGTGTCGAGCGCGTCCGGCAGGCCGGCCACCCAGTCGCCCAGCCCCAGCGAGAACAGCACCTCCCAGAGGCGCTCGTCGTCGATGGACGGGTCGAAGAAGGTCATGTTGTCCCGCACCGTGGCCCGGAACAACTGCACCTCCTGGGTGACCATGCCCACCCGCAGGCGCAGATCGCCGATGTCGGCCTCCCGCACCGGCACCCCGCCGAGGCGGAGGTCGCCGTGCTGCGGGTCGTACAGCCGGGTGAGCAGCCTGGCGAGGGTGGACTTGCCGCTGCCGGTGCGGCCCAGCACGCCGACCACCCGGCCTGCGCCGATGTCCAGGTGGATGTCGTCGAGCACCAGTTCGCCGTCGGAGGCCTCGTCCTCGTAGTGGAAGCCGAGCCGATCGAACGACAGCGACAGCGCCCCGTCGGGCAGGGCCCGGCCGCCGTCCCCGTCGATGGCGCTGCGGCGGGCGAACAACTCGCTCACCCGCTCGATGCCGGCGCCCGCCTTCTGCAGGTCGGACATCTGCTCCCGGATCTGATCCATCGGGTGCCGGATCATCTCCGTGTAGTGGAAGATCAGGTACACCGAGCCGATCGTCAGCCGGCCGTCGCCCACCATCCGCCAGCCCAGCCAGAAAACCAGCGCCACGCCGACGATGTACGACAGGATGCCGGTGGCCCACAGGGCGGCGAAGCCCATGCGGGCGCGCACCGCCTCCGGCAGCCAGGCCCGGACGATGCGGGTGAAGCGGTGCATCATGAACGGCACGGCGCCGTTGGCCCGCACGTCCTCGGTGCCGCCCAGCTGCTCGCCCACGAAGCCGTGGAACTCGGCGCTGCGGGCCCGCACCTTCTTCCACCAGGGCATGGCGAACGCCTGCACCCGGATCATCATCAGCATCGCCCCGACGGCGAACACCGTCAGCCAGAACCCCACCTGCACCGCCTCCCGCCACAGCAGGAACAGCACGGTGACGATCAGCACCACGTTGCCGGCCACGTAGATGACGAACTTCGAGAAGAAGTTCGACAGCGTGGTGACGTCGCCGTCGATGCGCTCGATCAACTCGCCGGGCGTGGTGGTCTTGTGGAACCCCATGTCCAGGCGGAGCACGTGGTCGGCGAGCCGTGCCCGCAGTTCGTTGGTTGCGGTCCACCCCACCTGCTCGGCCAGGTAGGTGGAGATCACCGTCAGCACCTGGTGGCCCACGGCCAGCAGGATGTAGCCGGACGCCAGGCTCAGCAGGATCGACAGGTCGGCGTCCGTCTGGACGCGGTCGAGGAAGCCCTTGATGAGCTGGGGGTTGACGGCCTGGAAGGTGATGCCCAGCAGGAGCAGGGTGCCGAGCAGGGCGACCCGCCCGCGTAGCGGGCGGAGGTACTCACTCAGCAGTCTCCAGTAGGCGCGTACCGGGATCATGGCGCTCCTCGGTGCCGGGTGCGCGCGCAGCGCACACAGGGGGTCAGGGGTACAGAGGGACCCGGGCGGGGGTCAGTGATGGCCCGGGCCGGCGGGGGACACCCGCGACGTCACCGGGTCGTGGTGATGATCCTGGACTCCATGTTCGAGCACCTCCGGCTCGCGCAATCGCCTACTCAAACAGACGCGACGCGGCCGTGTCAAGC
>JAHLKU010000097.1 GCA_020444505.1 Actinomycetota bacterium
GCTCGACCGGGAGGGGATCCTTCGGCTCCGGCACGGGCGCAGGCTCGGGCTCGGGTTCGGGCTCGGGTTCGGGCTCGGGTTCGGGGTCCGGCACCGGCTGGTCCTGGATCCCCAGCAAGCGGGTCACGGTGGTCCGCAGGGCGCCGAGGTGCCGTTCGAGCGGCTCGGTGAGCGCATCGAGCCAGTGGGTTCCGCCGATGTAGTACTTGAGTGCCGGAGAGGGGTCCACCTCGGCGGTGCGGAACGGGATGATCGGGATGCCGGCGTCGTTGGCCTCCCGCACCTCCTTGAGGATGTGGTTCGAGTCGTTGGCGGCGTCCGAGAACACCAGCACCATCAGGCGGCTGACCGCGATCGCCTCCACGATGGCCGCAGCGAACTCCATGCCGGGCGGGATGTCGCGCGGCGCGATCCAGCACCGTGCGCCGGCCTCCTCGAGGGTGTGGACGATGGCGTCGGCGGTCTGCTTGTCCACCGTCGGGTAGCTGACGAACACATCGTGCGCCACGGGCGCTCCCTCCTCCCTGCGGCTCCCACCGGGCCGCATGCCGACATCTCACCGATGTGGTCGGCCTCCCGCAAGGGGACAAGGGCCCCTTCACGAGCGGCCCCCGACCGCTAGGTTCGAGTGTGCGTCGACGACGGGGGGCCGTGATGAGCGACGAGCCCGGCAGGGTATCGGCAGGCAGGGGCCGCAGAGCGGCCGTACAGCGCGCCGACTGGATCCTTCTGATCGTGCTGGTGGCGGCCGTCGGCATCGCCTATCTGCTCGACGCCGTCAGCGGTCAGGAACTGCGGTCCGGGCCGCGGGAAGTGGCGGCCATCCTGCTGGCCCTGGTGCCGCTGGCCGTGTGGATGGCCTTCTTCTACCAGCGGGACCGGATCGAGCCCGAACCGCTGGCCCGGGTGGCCACCGTGGTGGCGGTCGCCGCACTCGCCGCTGCCGTGGCGGAGCCGATCATCGACGCCGCCTCGATCCCCGAGGGGTTCCTCGGCAGGGCGGCGGTCTCGGTCCTGTGGGCCGGTGCGATCCGGGAGTGGGTCAAGTACGCCGCCGTGCGCGTGATCGCCGTCGAGTCCGGCGAGGTGGGCGAACTGGCCGACGGCATCGTGTACGGGACGGCCGCCGGCCTCGGGTACGCCACGGTGATCAACCTGCAGTTCGTGCTCGATGCATCCAGTCCGATCGACCTCGGCCCCGGATTCGTCTGGATGGCCGTCGTGGCGCTCGCCCATGCCGGCTTCGGTGGTGTCGTCGGGTACTTCGCTGCCGTCGACGAACTGCACGCGCCGGCGCTGTGGTGGATGCCTGCCGGGGTGGCCGTCGCCGCGCTCGCCGACGGGCTGTTCTTTGCGGTCCGGTCGGCCACGGCGGGGGCCATCGTGTCGCACGAGGGCGGCGCAACTGCGGCGTCGTGGGTGAGTGTGGCCATGGCGGTGGCCGTCGTTGGGGTGATCACGGTGATCCTCGCCAGGGTGATGGCAGCGGAGGAAGAGGAGGTGGCGGCATGACGACCGGCACCACTGCTCGCCGTTCGTTCCTCTCGTTCGGGCTCGCCACGCTCGCCGCCGCCGTGCTGGTGGTGGCGGGATGGCTGGTCGCCGAGGCCTCGGAGTCCGACACGTCGTCCGAGCAGCTCGCCGGCGTGGAGGTCCTGGTCCCGGAGGGCTGGATCGCCGGGACCCCGACGCCCGGCCAAGTGGCGGTGCGGACCGACCCGTTCGACCCCTTCGCCCGCCTCGAGATCGCCGAGATCTCGGGCGATCCGGCGTCGGAGGCCGCCGATTTCCTCGCGGTGGCCGAGCAGCGGTACCCGTACTTCCACGTGGTCGGCGAGACCATCGGCGCGGATGCCGTCTGGATCGACTACCGCTTCGTCACCACCGACCGTTCCGGGGCACCCGTGGTGGTGGCCGGCCGGACCGGGTTCGTCGACACCGCTGCCGGACTGCGGTGGATGAGCGTCGAGGTGAGGGAAGCCGAGCTCGATGAGGTCGACGAGGTCTTCACCGCCGTCGAAGGAGGTGCGGGATGAGACATCGCTACCTCGGCCTGTTGGCGGCGTTCGCACTGCTGGCGGCTGCGTGCCAGTCGTCGGGAGGCGGTGGCGACACCACCTCGACGACCCAGACGGTGACGTCGGAGGCGGTGACCACCACCTCGACGACGTCCACGACCATCCCCGAGCGGACGCTGGCAGACGCCAAGGCGGCGACCGTGAGCGTCGAGTGGTGGATGGACGACGGGAGCGGCCTCGCTCCCACCGGTGCGGGAGGCACCGGCGCCATCGTCGGCAGCGACGGGCTGATCCTCACCAACGCCCACGTCGGCGCCCCCACGGCACCGGGCCTGCCGAACCTGTACGGGCTGGCGGCGACCCCCGACGAGCCGCCCGATGCGCTGGTGATCGGCATCGTGACCGAGGAGGACCTCCCGCCCGATCCGCGGTTCCTGGCGGAGCCGGTGGTCGTCGAAGGCTGGCTGGACCTGGCCGTCCTGCAGATCGTGTCCGATCTCGACGGCGGTCCCGTCACCGGGCTCGACCTGCCGGTCATGGAGCTGGGTGACTCCGACGCGCTGAGCGGCGGAGACGAGTTGACGGTGCTGGGGTTCCCGGGCGTCGGCGGGGACACCCTCTCCACCACCAGGGGGATCGTGTCGGGCTTCCTCGCCGACGACAAGCTCGATGAGCGGCGCGGGTGGGTCAAGACCGACACCCCCATCAACCCGGGGAACTCCGGCGGTGCGGCGATCGACGAGTCCTACCTGCTCGTCGGTGTGCCGACCCGCGGTTCCGACCAGATCGATCAGCTGCGGCCGATCAACCTCGCCAAGCCCCTCATCGACGACGCCCGTGCCGGGCTCAGCTACGTCCGGGCGACCGGGACCGTGGCGCCCACGGGCGACGAGAGCCTCACGTTCACCCGGTGGGGGCTGGGGCTCGAGGAGAGCGGTGCGTGTGTGATCGACCCGGTGGGCTCGTACCCGACCGGTGTGCAGTACCTGCTCGCCGAGTTCGCCTACGACGGATTCCGGGACGGTGAGGACGTCCAGTGGGTGTGGTTCGCCGACGGCGACTTCTGGTACGAGGGGCGCCTCGACCCCGCCAGCGGGTGGACGCTGGGGGAGAGCGGCGAGTGCTTCTGGGTGCCGGGCTACGACTACGACGACCAGCCGTTGCCGGACGGGGTGTACGAGGTCTATGTGCTCGCCGGCGCCGAGCCGAGGGTGCTGGCGGACGCCACCGTCGAGGTGACGGCGGGCGGCGGCGGATCGACGGGCTCGACCGTCGAGGCCGCCGGGCGGGTGATCGACCTGGACACCGGCCAGCCCATCGCCGAGGCGGGGGTGCTGCTGCTCGAACCGGGCACCGATCTCGGCACGTGGCTGGACGACCCCACCGCCGACGAGGTGATCGCCGTCGGTGAGACCGGGCCCGAGGGCGAGGACTTCCTGTTCTCGACGCCGCTGGAGCGGGGCGTCCCCTACCCCGTGGTCGTGGTCGCCGAGGGCTACCAGACCATGGCGGACTGCTGCCTGCAGTTCGACGACGACGACGGCGACCAGGTGTTGATCACCTTCCGCCTCGTTCGTCTCGGGTAGCCGCCACCGGTGGTACCTTCACCGGCGGGCCGGTAGCTCAACTGGCAGAGCAGCGGGCTTTTAACCCGTCGGTTGTGGGTTCGAGTCCCACCCGGCCCACGGATTCGATCGCGCAGGGGTCTGCGCGTCTCT